>JBDGZZ010000026.1:1826-31702 GCA_039588335.1 Gemmatimonadota bacterium
GCTTGCGGTACTCTGTTCCTGAGCGGACTCGTGACAGGTCTGTAGTGCACCAGGCCGGCGCAACTCAGGTCCCGTTGAGATGCGACCGCACGCGGAGATACTGTCAAGCGAAGGCGGCACTTCTCGCACCGGGCGCGCCATATTGGGGTACCACTCTCCGGGTGCTCGACCGGCCCCTCTATGTCGAGAACCTCGCGGCAGTGGGGGCAGCGTCTTTCCGACCCTTGTTTGAGCAGCGACGCTCTAATGAGCGCGACTTCGTTGGCGCTATAAGGTATGGGCTCGCCGCGTGCATCTGGTTCATGCAGCCGCCCGCGCTGAAGCGTGTAGGGTATTTTGGGAAAGAGTTCCGGCGGTCGCATGTGTTCGACCTCCCCGCGTCCTATATGGCAGGATGACCCATAGCAGTCAACTTCTCCACTCCCTGCTCCCCGCTCACTGCTCCCTTACCTAACCTTCCTCCCCAACGCCTGCAACGAATCGTTTGACACACCACCTCGCAACACAACCTGGTATTCACCGATCACCACAGTGACAGCGTTGGCCGCTTCTGCGTCGGCGTCTTTGGGCTCGTTGGCCGCAAGCTCGTCTCTCCGTGCGAGTCTTGCCCGCTCCGGCGAAACCGCACGAGACACAACCAACTCCAGGACCTTCTCGTCATCAAGGCGCTGCCGCACGCGTACTACGTTTCTTCCCCCCATGAGGGAAACCGAATAGTCAATGACCGGAAGACCTGCCACGGTTGGAACGTCTCCGCCGAGCATGTTTCGCGCGTCGGCCTCACTGGCGTCGACCCATAGTGAGTCCTCCAACAACAACACTTCGCCCACCGCGATCCCGCCGACAGGCGCTGAAGGCTCAGCCGCAACCTGCTGCGCCACTACCTGCGGTGCTTGCGCAAGTGCCCGTTCGACAGTGTCAACAGCTCGCCTTTGCCGTCGCGCCACCTGGTCCTCTGCCGCCGCTTTGGCCTCTGCCTCGGCTTCGGTTTTGCCTCTAGAGGGAACCCCGGCCACCGCCGGAGGAGCCTCTGATGGTGCCGCGGTCTCTACAGCAGCATTGCGGCCGCCCGCGCCCCGGTCGGCTGGTTCATCTGCCAGGTCCAGCTCGGCCGCCACAACTGTCGCTGCTGCTTCTTGTAGCTCGCTCTCCGCTCTCCGCTCCCCGCTCCCCGCTTGCTCCTCTGGCTCTGAAGCAGCCATCATCCGTTGAGGAGCGGTCATCTGCTCACTGCTTCCCGGAACGACCGTCCCCCTCGCATACCATCCCACCGCCACGGCGAGAACGACGGTTGCCGCCCAAGCCAACTTCTTGATTCGACTCATCTGCAGCACACGACTACTGGTACTACGAGCCTCCGCGATCCCTCACGCGCTTCACCTCTTCGAACAGAGCCCGGCATTCGCGACAAGTAGCAAGATGCGTTTCGATCTCCCCGACGGTCTCCGCTCCCCGCTTCCCGCTCCCCGCTCCCTGTTCGTCCAGCTCCCCATCCAGATACGCATTTAGAATGGCTTCATCCACGTGCCGCATGGCCGCCCTCCAATCTCTCGTACGCCTCGACGAGTCGCTTGCGCGCCCGCGACAGCGTAGTGCCAATCGCACCCTTCTTTAGTCCCGCCTGCTCGGCGATCTCGTCGTAGTTCAATCCCGCGTCCCACAACAACAACACCGCGCGATCGTTATCACTCAATAATTCCAGAGCCCTCTTTACCGCTTCCGTTCGCTCTCGCTCTTCCAGCGAGTCCGCTTGGCTCTCGGTTTGACCTGCAGCCGCAGCCTCGGCCTCTCCCTTCAACAACACGAGGTGCCGCTTCTGTCTCACCGCAGCCCGCGCCTCGTCCCGCGCCAGGTTGTTGGCCACCGTGAACACCCAGGCACGTGGGTTGTCCGGATCCGCATCGAGTGCGCGCACGAATACCTCCTGAGCCAGATCCTGGGCCCGGTCCACATCCCACACCTTGCGATGGAGAAAGCGGACCAGATCCGAGTACGTGTCGCGGTAAACGACTGCCCAATCAGTCGGCACGAGTCTAAGATAGCGGTAAGGCCGCAGATTAACGCGAAAACGGGCGGACCAACGCTGTAAGGTGGGCAGGGTGGCAGGGACCCTTACCGTCCCTTACCGCCCCTTGCCGTCCCTTACCGACCTCTGTAGTCCTCCACCAACCGCGCCACTTGCAGCGGCGTCATCTTCTCGACACCACTGTCACTCACCTTGATGCTGACTTTTGCTCCAGCAAGCAACACGTGGCCGAGTTCCTTGAAATACTCCTCGAGTTCGGGCGCGCGCTCAAGCAACAGGAAGTAAGCGTCGCTGAACGCCTCGATCTCTACGACTTCGAGCGAGTCGCCGTGCATCATGTCGGTCCAAATGCCATCGTCCTCGACGAACAAGCGGCCGGCAACGTGCCGCGCGTTGGGTCCGTGCGCGAGAAGCACTAGGTCCTTGTCGGCTTCTTCCAGCTCCATCTTGCTGCGTGCTTGCCGACGGGCACGCTGCTGCACGGCGGTGTTGACTGCGGCCGCACCCTTGGCTTCCGCCGGAGCTGATGCAGCGGCCATGTCCATTCTGACACCGCCGACCGATGGCATACCCCTGCCCGGCTGCGCGTTCGCTACGGCCATCGGTTCCTGAACCAGGTAAGAAGTGAACTCACTCAACAGTCCGTACCGCAGGGCGGTCTCGCGAATTTCCTCGATCAGTTCCTCGTCGGCGCCGTTCAGCCGAACGGAACGAGACAGATAGCCGATCTTACGCGACGCCCAGAGCCTGGGAATGTAGTCGTTGGTGGTGGTCTCTTCCGGGAACCGAATACGCGCGGAGAATCGTTCCTCCCGATTGTTGCGCTGACCGGAAATGACTACGTCACCGGTGCGATCGCCACGCCGCAGTTGGTACCGGCCGAACACCACGAGTTCCTCGCCAGCAAACAGATCGGGCAAGCGTGCGGGATACACCTCGACGAACTCGACCGGAGTGTTTGCGACCTCGAGATCGGCCAACACCGGATGCTGTACCTTGGCAACTAGCTGGCCCACCGCGTCCTCGACGTCCTCGCCGGGTCGCACATACTGCGTCGCGCCACGGCCGGCATCGGACAGCCGGTCGAGCAGATATGTGTTCACGTCGTAACCCACGCCGAAGGCAAACACACGGGTGTCACCTCGGTCGGATCCCGCCAACCCAGCCAGCCTCTCGGGATTCTCTTCGCCCACAGACGGCAGTCCATCGGTCAGGAAGATCACCATAGGAATCCGACCCGGGTTGCTCTCCAATCGGAATGCCTCGGAGAGCGCCCCCTCGATGTTGGTGCCGCCGTTAGCCGACAGGCCATTGATCCAGCTTCGGGCGTCCCGTAGGTTATCGGCCGTCGCGCGCGTCCAGTGGCCGCTCTGTGCCAGAACTCTGCTGCTAAAAGCGACTAGTCGAAACCGATCTCTAGAGCTCAAAGTCGAAACGAGCTGCCGCAGCGCCGCCTTGGCCTGCTCCAGCTTCTCGCCGGACATCGAACCCGAGATATCGACAACGGCCGTGATGTCACGTGGCAGCGAAGATCCCCGAACCTCTCCCGGTGAGAGAGTCAACATGAAGTAGCCGTCTTCGCCCGGCGGCCGGTGTGTCGCTACCGTTATCCCGACAGTTTCGCGGGCGAACGGAAGAAACAGCACGAAATCGCCTGTCAGGTCACCTTGCGGCCTCACGGTCAGAATGCCGTCATCTCGACCTACCCTGACTTCGTGGGTTGGTGAGAACGGGTCGCGGAAAGCAGCACCACTGTCTGCCGTCAGGCGGAATGAGACTGGCGCGTCTGTCAGCACACGCCGTGGGCCCGGGTGAATGTCGGGTGCAGGGGATCTGATCGCCGTCGTTCCGCCCGCGGCATACTGGAACTGCAGGGCTTCTCCGGCACGCTCCATCATCTGGGTATACCGCAACGTGATCTTCCGGGTCTCACCCGGATTGATGGGGAACACACGGGCCCTGATGAGACCGTGCCCCACCAACTCGATCAGCGCCGGATCCTTCTTACGCCTGACTATCTCCTCATATATGGACCTAGCCTTCTCGGCGTCCATCGTCTCGCCGCGGAGTTCCTGGTCACCCTGGAACAGCGAGAAGTTGCTAAATACCGCTTCCCCGGGCAGAGGGTAGATGTAATCTCCTTCGCCCAGGCCACCGCCCCGGTTCTCGAACCACTCCTCTACTTCCACCAGGGCGATTCGACCCGTGACGCGCACCGACACTGCCGTCCTCACCTTTGAGACCGCGCTCATCGGAACAGCGGTCATGGGCTCGATCCACCCCTGTGCCGCCAGCGGCGCCGCCGCCAGGCTCAGAGCCAGAAACGCGTATAGTGCTTGCATTTTTTCCTCGCTGGTTGCTTTCTGTTGGGGAGGACGAATCAGAGGGGAGGAGTTGCACATCTCTCCTCCCCCCGCGACCCATCCCAGCGGCAGGGAGGCAGAGGTAGAAGAGCGGCGTGAGTGGCAGACTGTCACCCTGCTGCGGAGTGGAGTAGTGGGCGGAAAATCCTGCTCCCTGCCCCCTGCCGGGGGAGTGGGGAGCGGGGACCCTTACCGCCCCTTGCCGCCTCTTCCCGCCCCTTCCCGCCCCTTACGTGGAACCTCCGGACCCGATGGGCCGTTGCTGGGTAGAGAACCGGGGATTGGGGGTTGCTAGCTGAGAGCTGGGGGCGGAAGGTGATCTGGTGGCGGGCTGACGAACGGGTGTTGGAGACTGTCAAGAGGAAGAAGAGCTAGATTGGAGTCGTGTATAAGATGACGATGAGAAGGGTCGTTCGCGGGCTGGGTCTGGGCCTGGTGCTGTGTGGTGCATCGGTTCTGACGTCGGGGTCGGCTTGGGGCCAGGAGGTCGAGCCACCGGCGCCTGCGGCCGGCTGGGATCTGATGTCAGGATCCCAGGTGGATCTTTGGTACCACGCGCTGGCGCTGATCGGTTTCGACCAGATCGAGGGGCTACCGCTCTACAACATTCTGTATGTGCAGCGGGTGCAGGAGGCCAGAGAGGCGGCGGGAGTTAGCACGCAGCTCGACCAGTTGTCTGCGACGTTTCTCGAGGCGTTCCAGAACGAAGCGGTCTTCCAGAACTTCCATTTTCTGCCCCTTTACTTTCCGCTTGCCAGTCCCGAGCGGATGCTCGACGGGTTGGCCGCTGTAGCGGACCGATCCGTATCCGACAGGGATGTCGTCGGACCGGACACTCGTAACGGCATCCGCACGGCCGCGGCCATGTTCCGCAGCGGAGACCAGCGCGAGGTACTGGGACAATTCGTGGCGGCCTTGAGACAAGAGTGGGATGTCTTCTTTGGTGACTACTGGCGGGAGCAGGTAGCTCTCGATTCCGGGCTCTTGGCTGCAATGCAAGTTCACTGGGATGAGGTAATAGGCCCCGCTGCAAACGGGTTCCTGGAAGAAGAGCGGATGTTCACCGGCCGGATCTTCGTGTCGGCACCACTCGGTCCGGATGGGCGCATGCTAAAGGGGAACGCGTTCCAGGGGCTCGAGAACGCAGTGGCGGTCTGGCTTCCCGATCGTGCGGATACGACCGCGAGCGTCTACTCGGCGGTGCGCGAGATCTGCTTCTCGGCCGTGGACGGCTCGGCAGCCGCGGTGAGGTGTGGGTCCATGGTGTTGCAGGAAACGTCACCCGCGTTGGCTGCGGAATACCAACGCATCTGGGTGAGTGTTGCCGGGGGCGATACTTCCGCAGTGACGCTGGGAGATACCTTCGAGAAGGCCTACCCGGCACAGGTTTCTGAAGTCGAGGCGATCGAGCAGATCGTTGCGGCGAACCCGGTGGCTGCCGGCGACGATGAAGTCCCGGAACAACCGTTGTCCGCGTGGGTGGTCCAACCGAAAGCTCAGGTCGACCTTTGGTTCCACAGCATGGCGGTCATTCAGGCCGATCAGCCCGGTCCGCTCGCTCTGTATAGTGCAGACTATGCGCGCGAGATTCGTGAAGTGAAGATGGAACGCGGCGTCTACCCCACCATGTTGGATCAACTCGCCGACGACCTTCGCGATCGGATCGGCGATGATCCGGCCTTTGACCAGTTCCACTTCTTACCGCTCTACTTCCCGCGGGCCGATCCGGAGCGAATGCTCGATGTGTTGCTGGCCGTGGCCGAACGCCGAACCAACGACCCGTCGATGTACGGTCCCGATGTGGGAAACATGGTTTTCAACCTGAGCCGGCTGATGGACGGCGGCCGTGAGCGCGGCTTGCTGAGGGATCTGGTGGAGGCGATCACTGAAGAGTGGAACCTTTTCTATCGCGACTACTGGGAAGAGGAAGACGAAGCGCGAACGGACCGTTACGCAGCCGTCCAATCGATGTGGGATTCACTGTTTGCACCCAAGCTTGCCGGTTACCTCGAGCGCCGCCGTTTGACAGGCGGGTTGTTGGTACCGTCTGCGGCTATTGGGCCGGAGGGGCGCATCGTCGAGTCCGACAGTTACAACCCGCGAGATCAAGTTGTCTCGGTGCAGATGCCGCTTTCCACCGAGCGACCCGAGGCAACCGTATACGCCTTTCTGAAGGAACTGTGCTTCTTGCTGGTCGACGATCAGCGGTTAGCTAGATACATGACTGGGCCGGGAGATTTCGAAGACCTCAGGCGGCGGGTGGCCGTCCGATGCGGTGCCTATATAATGGAATTTTACGCGCCGATAATGGCAGCAGGGTACCGTAGGGTGTTCCTCGACGCGGTCGGTGCAGAGGAGAGTTCCACCGTCAGTGCGTTCGAGCGAGTGTACGCCCTCGACCCGGAGGTAGCGGAGTTTGTCCGCGAACAAATACGCCGACGATAGCCGGATCTTTCCCCCCGGACGGTGGCGCCACCGACAGGCTCCCGGTGCGTTCCTGCCCAACACGGGAAAACGGTTCACCGCAGGTGCGGCCATCTCCCTGGCCGTCCACGGCCTACTGTTGTTCCTCATCATCTGGACCGGAATCCGCGCGGCCAACAGGCTGATGGGGACCGGTCCGGGCACGGGACCGGCAGGTGGCGGCGGTGGGGGAACGGGGTCGCAGGTGACCTACGTGGAGATCCCCGCGTTCGTGGCTTCGAGCAACAAGCTGAGAGCACCGGATCCGGTGGAAGACGGTGTCACGTTCAGCATGGCCCAGCCCAGGGTAAAAGAGATCGAGCGGCCGCTACGGACGGAGAAGTTTACGCGGTCTGCCGCACCGGTGATGCCGGCCACTTGGCGCGGTAGGGATGGCGGCAGTAATGACGACAGTGGGACGGGACCGGGTGTTGGTGGTGGAGCAGGAAAAGGGCAGGGTACCGGCATCGGAAGTAACACCGGTCCCGGGACTGGAGGCGGGCGCGGCCCGGTTTACGCTCCCGAGCCCCGCTCTGTTGTGTATCCCGTGGAGGAAGCGCCCGGTTCGATCAAGGGAATGCAGCTGGTCATTCACTTCTGGGTCGACTCCCGGGGCAGGGTGACCAAAGTCGCGGTCGAGCCCGAGATCGAGGACAAGTCGTACCGCAGCAAGCTATTGGCGAGCCTTTCGCGCTGGTTCTTTTACCCTGCGCGCACGGCAGATGGCACGCCAACCGCAGGTGAACTGATCGTCACCCACTTGCCGTAGCGCGGAGTACCGCTGAATCGGCGCCTCCTGCGCACGCTCTTCCCGAGCACAGGGTTCACGTGGAACCCGTTTTGCTGGGTGGTGTCTTATCGCCATCTTTCACGAGCACATATGTCTCTAGGTCAGTTCAATTCGGCGACTCTGACCGTCCTCGTGGCGGTAGCGCTCGCTTCCTCGCCTGTGTGGAGCCAGCAGCCCAATCAGGCGGTGGAGGAGGGTGAGGGCTGGGTGGTGGTTTCTGCCCCGCAGGTCGATCTGTGGTACCACGGAATGGCTGTAGTCGGTTTCGACCGGGGGAATGAGTCCACCATCTACAGTTCGGAATATGTCGACCGAGTCAGGGCCGAGAAGGAACGGCTCGGCATTTATCCCACGGCACTCGACGTTGCGGCGGACGATCTGCGCAAAGATTTGGAAGAGGACGCCGCGTTTCGCATCCTCCATTTTCTGCCGCTCCATTTTGCATCTGCCACACCCCAGAGAATGTTGCGTGCTCTATCCGCCATCGGTAACCGGGAGGCCTCCGATTCTGGTGCGCTCGGCTTGGACACCGGAGTGGGTTTGGGATTTGCGGCCAATGCTCTTCGCGGTGACGCGCAACGCGACGTGCTAGGCCGGTTTGTCAGTGCATTGGAGGAAGAGTGGCGGGTCTTCTTCGATCTCTACTGGAACGGCACGGTTGCCCCGGACTCCGCTTCACGCACCGGATTGCAGAGCGAGTGGGATGAACACGCGGGTGCTGCGCTTCGCTCCTTTCTTGCCGAACAGGAAATGGCGGCAGGGTTGATCTTTGTGTCGCCGGCGCTGGGACGACACGGCCGGTTCGTACGGGCCAACGCACTCGACGGTCTGGATAACGCGGTGGCGGTGTGGTCCCCGGCCGGTGAAGAGGCAAGTGCGATCGTTAGTGCGGCGGTCCGGGAGATGTGTTTCACCGTGGTGGATAGAGGCGTAGTCCTGGCGGGCGTGCGGGTCGGGATGGATGCGCAGACGGTGGGTAGTCGAGCCTCTGTCAGGTGTGGTGCATTGCTGTTTGAAGCACATAACCCTGATTTCCTTCCGGAGTACACACGTAGTTTCCTGGACGCTTCGGGCAACGTTTCGAAAGAGAGTGATCTCACAGATGCATTTGAGCAGGCATACGAAGTAGATGAGAGCGTGATTGCCGCACTGCAACGCAACATCAGTCCTGAGGTGGCAGCGGCTGCGCAGATGGAACCGCCGGCACCGAGTTGGAGCGTGAGAGCCCGACCACAACTCGATCTGTGGTACCACGCGCTAGCCACGATTGGAGTGGAGGACGAAGAGCTGCTTCCCAAGTACAACGCCGATTATGCGGCAGAGATGAGCCGCATCAAGCGAGATCTAGGAGTTTTCCCCACTCCGCTAGATAGACTGAGTGACTATTTTCGATCCGAATTGGCATCGAAGCGCGAGTTTGCATTCTTCGATGAAGTACCGCTCTACTTTCCGACGGCCACTCCGGAAGAAATGCTGGCGGCACTCGACGCAGTCTCCGATCGCCGCGTATACCAGCGAGACCGGGTGCCTCCCAGCGCCGCAACCGGTGCTGTCGTTGCCACTCAGGTGTTCCACAACAATAGCCTGCGGCGAGTGTTGAGTCGATTCGTGACCATGTTGCGACAGGAGTGGGAAGTCTTCTACCAAGCCTACTGGTATTCCAACATCGATGCCGACTCGTTGGGCCGGGCTGCATTGGACGACTTTTGGGCTGCCATCGTCGTCCCCCGTATCGATGACTTCTTGGAACGCGTGCGCATCGACGGAGGAGAAATCCTCGTTTCGCAACCGCTTGGTCCGAAGGGCCGGTTGCTCGCAAACCAGGTTGTTGTGTGGCTCCCAAGCGACGCTGGGCCGCGCGACGCGGCGTACAACGTCATCAAGGAAGTCTGCTACGTGCTGGTAGATGAGATGCTGGAAGACCTGGTGGACGATCGGGACGAACTACCGAATATCAGAATCAACGCCGCCGTGCGTTGCGGTGCGTTGGTGCTGGACTACTACGCTCCCATCATGAGCGCGGGATATCGCCGCGTCATGATGAGATCTCTTGGAGCGGATTCCGTAACCAACACCGTTGCCAGGTTCGAACGGCGATTCCAACTCGAGCCTGCGGTGCTCGAAGCGCTGCGCGAGGAGATCAGGCGGCGATACTAGCCCGCACCACCCAACGCGCACTCGTTCTTGCCGATCTCCAATTCATCCGCTCCTGCCTCATCGACTTCGAGCAGTCCCACGTTTATTGCCTTGATTTTCTTGTAAGCCTCCGGGAACGAGGCGGACTGGCTCGAAACCCAGCGCACGAAATCTTCACGTTCTGAGAAGCACAACGTCTCGTTAGTCGCACAGATCGACCCGAACGACTCACCGATCGAGCGGTCTGCACGGCGCTCTGCATCGGAGGCGTAGTGCGCCGGGTGGATCATCATCTCGGGTGACCATTCACTCTTCGCTCTCTGAACGCTCTCCCACAGCTGTTCCGTCCACTCCTCTGTCTTGCCGGCGAGATCGGGTCGGCCGATGGAGTTGATGAACACGAAATCTCCCGTGAGCGCGACCGCGTTCTCCACCAGGTAGGTGATGCTGCCCTCTGTGTGTCCGGGGGTGTGCATTGCCGAGACGGTGCAGCGCCCCAATGAGATCGTACCTCCGTCCTCGAGCGGCCGGAACTCGATGCGGCCGGGCGTTCCATCGTATGCGTACACTGAGTCGGCCTGGTGCAAGTAATACTGGATGCCCAGTTCCCGGGCCAGCGCCGGTGCTCCGCTGATGTAGTCGGCGTGTACGTGCGTGTCCGCCACGGCTACGATCTCCGCTCCGGCGTCCGCCGCCACCTGGAGATACGCCGCTGTGTCGCGCGATGGATCTACGACGAGTGCTGCGCCATCACTGATGAGCAAGTAACCAAGCGCTCCCTTTCCGATCCGGTCGAACTGAACCAGGCGGTCGAGCGATGGTGGTGTCTGCAGCTCACGCGGTAAACTCAGCTTCATCCACGCCGACATCCCTCCGGCGAGTGAGCGCGCGTCGCAACCGATACCGGTGAGGTGCAGGGCCAGCACCTTGCTGTCGTTGCCATGGCCGCACACCACCGCTATCGGGACGGAAGGATCGATGCCGGTCCCGTCGAGGGTGTGGTGCTGAATCAGCTTCGATCCGACGATGTTGTGAAACTGCTCGTCCGGACCGAGATCGATGTGGCCGGTTTGCACTCGGGCCGGTGCGCGAACATCCACCAACTGTACCGGGTCGCCGGCTTCAAGGGCACGTGCCAGTTCTTCCGAGGATACCTCGGGTGCTTGAAGTGGGTGGAGCATGGGGTCGTCTCCAGTTACCACGGTTGGTCAGCGGTCGTGTTGCTGCTTCTTACGCGTCGCGTCGTCCCGGAGGGCGACTCCGGCACCGTTCGCGTCGTCGAGCAAGTCTATCAGCTTGTCAATCGCTTCGAAAGCATCCTGGGTCGAGGCCGGATCGCCGGCAGCGACCCCTGCATCGATCTTCAGGTCGAGCATCCGTGGCCATGCTACTTGGTCCACGAAGCCCGCCATCTGCTCGAACGATCTGCTTATTTCTAGTACTGACCCGTGATTGCCCTGCTGCAACTGCACTTCGGCCCGTCGCAGGCGCAGCGGCCACAAAGAAGCCGTGAGTCCGAACACGACATCGTCGACGCTGTAGTAGTCGGTCGCTACGTCCCAAACGCTGTCGGCTGCTAGTGCGTTGCCCGCTGCAAGATACCTGACCGCATCTATATCCTGCGCCAGGCTACGTGCCAGGGGCGAAGTCAGATTCGGATCGTTCGCTATGCGTCTCAATTCGCCGATTGCTCGATCTGCGTCGGGAGCATTGTGCATCAGGTGCCAGCGAGCGACGAGCCACGTTGCTTCGGCATCATTGTCTCCCGTACTCTCCAAACCTCGCACTGCGGCAATCTGTTCCGCGGAATCGCCCAATGAGGGCAATGGCGTGATTTCGCTCAGCAGAATCCAGCGATCGATTTCGTCCTGCGGAACTTGAGCCCGGCGGCCCTCGCGTAGCAGCGAATCGGCGCCCGCAAACCGGCCCCGAGCCACCCGTTCGGCCATCATCATACGAAACGCGATGCGCCGGTCGGTGGCGGTCGCAGCACGCCGCCACAGGGTGCTCAGCGCAGCGCGCGAGATCACGTCGCCTGCCGCCGGCGCATCGATCATTCCGAGCGTGACGCTTACTAGTTCCAGGGCACCTACCGACAGATTGTTGACCGATTCGACGACATTCATGATGCCGCCTCGGAACAGCACCGAGTCAGCCATCAGGGCCTGCTCCGCCCAGATTGAAGTGCTGTCTACTGCCAGCAGCCGGCCCAGGTAATTCCGGGCGTTGTCCATCTCATCCTGCAGCATCGCTATTGCCGCCAGATGCCACAGGCTCATCGCGAACCTGGATTCGTGCTCCAGAGATTGTCGGAAGTAATAGGCGGCTTCACCCGGATCTTTGCGCAACAGCGCTCCGAAATTGAACTCCACGTAGGCGAGCAGAAACAGTGTCTCCGCCTGAGGGTTGCGTTCCGCGAGGTCTTTGGCCAGAGAGTCAGCGCGGCGTATATCACCCCTCAGCAGCAGGGTCTCGTACGCTTCCAGAAGCTGCTGGGACAGCGGGGGGAGGCCGTCTCGGAAAGCGGTCGCTGCCTCTAATGCCGCGCCGATCTGAGTTGAGTACTGGCTCGGTCGCGTAGCCCAGATTGTCGCCAGCATGCGTTTGAAATGAGCCGGCGCAAACGTCGAGTCGATGCTTATTACCTGGTCAAATCGGTTGACTGCGGCTTGGTACCTGCCTTCTACTAGATCGCGGTTAGCCTCCAGATACGCTTGCACCGCCTCCCAGTCACTGGGCAGCGTGCCCCATCCCGTCACATCCCCTGCCAAACTCTCGGCGACGTCCAACGACAAGCCCGACACCAGCGAGTTCAGGCTGGCGGCAGAACCGGTAGAGTCGATTTCAGTTATCGGATCACCGTCGGCGTCGTACAGGAAGACCGTTATCTGGAGGTCGTTTCTGCTGCCACCGACACGCCCCAAAAGAGCCACTGTAGCACCGAGCGAGTCGCGCGCCAGTTGCACCCGTTGACCCACGTCCGGCACCTCTGATCCGTACTGGCGGCGAATTGCCTGCCCCACCACGGTAGGGCCGATAACTAGGTAGTCGGGCAGCCACTGCAGCTGTATCTCGAACGCTTGCGCCAGGTCTGTCGGCAGGTCACCGGCGTCGTCTTCCACCGTGCCCTCGAACGCGAATACTGCAATCGTCGGTGTCGCACTTGCCGGTGTCGTCTCCGGGCCTCCGCGGATCACTATCACTCCCACCAGGATCAGTGCTGCCACCGCGGCAGCCCCCGCCCACTTGAACAACGACGTGGTGCCTTCCGCCTCTTCCAGCGCTGCTAGCCACGCCTCCGCCGTCTCGGGCCGTTGCTCTTTGGCGATTTCCAGCGCCCACGACAGTGCGCGCGCCACAGCCGGCGTGACTTTGGGCTCGGCCTGGCGCAGTGCCTTCTCGACCTCGGCTCTGCCCTTCGACAATTCATCGGCCAGGTAGTCGGTGTGAGTTCCGCATATGCACTGGTACACCACCGCGGCCAGAGAATACATGTCCGAGCGGCCATCCACCTTGCCGCCCCAACGCTGCTCCGGCGCCATGTACGCTGGTGTGCCGATGATGGTGCCTGTCTGCGTGATCTCGGTGTCGGTGGGGCCCGCCACGTGCGCGATACCGAAGTCAGTAATCAGCCATCTTCCTGCGGCCTCTTCCTTCAGAATGTTGGCCGGCTTCACATCCCGATGTACTACTTCGTGCTTGTGGGCGAAACCGAGAGCGCTGGCCACCTGCCCGAGCATTCGTCTGACCGTGGGGTAGTCGACGCGGCCCTTCGCAGCGAGCGTGTCGGCCAGCGTCTCACCTTCGACAAACGGCATCACCAGGTATGCGAGACCCTCAGTGGCATCGAACTCGAAGACAGGAACGATATTGGGATGCGACAGGTTGGCAGAGAGTGCGGCTTCGCGTTTGAACCGGGCTAGACGAACTGCACTGGAAGCGACATCGGCGGGGAGGACTTTGATTGCGACGCGTGAGCCCAAGGAGCGGTGGCGGGCAGTGTAGACTGTCCCCATGCCACCCTTGGCCAAAAAGCCCTCGATCTCATACCGAGACTCGGTAGCGGCCTGCAGTTCTTCGATACTCATATACTTGAGCCCAAATGTTGGGCAGAAACGATGCTAGATCAAGCGACACCCTGGATGGCCGGTCTCGTCCTTCCCGAGTTCAGGCCACTCATAGCATAAGGAGGGTTTGGCACGCCACCCGTTGGGAAGCGTCCGGTTATGCAAGATACAACTAATACCGTCGCCGTCGAGGTAGTCGCAGGCCGATATCACCTCGCACTCCATCGTATCGTCGTCCTCGCGCTTCACCTTGCACAGATAGGGTGATTTCCGCGCACGTAGCAACGCCTCGAGCCGTTTCTGTGTTTCGGGCACGTGTAGCTCGAGCGTGAAGTCGCGACAACACGCAGCGCCCCTGACATTGTCGCCCGTACGACACGGCGCTCCGACGCACGGATTACTCGAGGGGTGAAGCGGCAGCATTCGCCGCGCCGATTTCTTCAGTCGCAGGTCGAGAGACCGCCGCTTCCCCTTGTAGAAGACGGAGAACTTGCCGTTGCCGAGCTGCACGCCGTCCCGCCGCTCCGGGCGCGCCTGCGTGCTCCGCGGCAGCGGGCCTTTGAAACGATGCGCCGAGCACCGCACCAACGCTCCCTTGCCGTTGGCGCCCGTTACGGGTCGGCCGTTGGGTCCCACCGCCGGACGACCATCTTTCGTCTTGAGGTACTTGCAGGGAACATGAATCGTGGCGTCAACCCGTCGTTCCCGATCGGCGATGTACGGTTTGCCGAACGTGATGCGCTCATTGTGGCCCGTCATCCATGTGACAGAGGCGTCCTGCAGGTTCTGGCTCTCGTCGTCGATGTCTGAGATCCGGATCGTGAGGTTTATCTCGCGGCAGTGTTTGCCGAGCGATTTGCATGGCGGTGGCGTCGGCATACGTGCGGGCTTCGATCTCCGGCTAGCTGGAGTAAGTGATTTTCGGTTTTGCGCGCCCTGAAGTTCTCTCATCTAGAGAAAAACGCAAGTCGCCTCTTCCATGGTTTGCTCCCGCACATACATTTGTGAACGGCTTCACAAGCGCTCGTTTGGGGTTGTCCAAGCGGGCGCTAGCTACGACCGCACAGCCCGGTAAGGGGCGGTGATGACCAGCGCAACACACATCGAGATCGAGTGCCTCGGGGTTCCGTCGGTGACCGTCGACGGTGCCCAACCGCCTCAGGAGCTGCTGTGGCGTAAGCACCTCGCTCTCCTGATCTACCTGGCGCGGTCATCCAGGGGCAGGACGCGAGATCACCTGATCGGGTTGTTGTGGCCCGAGAAGGACGAGGCCAAGGCGAGGCATTCGTTGAACGAGGCCCTGCGGGTGATACGGCGGGTGGCGGGCGAGGGCCTCGTGACAGAAGGTGAGACGGTGAGGCTCGATCCCTCGACCGTGGTGGTGGACGCCGACAATCCGACTGCTGCGACGATCCGGGGACCGTTTTTGGATGGTTTCGGTCTCTCCGACGCGCCCCGGTTTGAGGATTGGATGACCGGCGAGCGGGAGAAGCTGCGTGGGCTCTCTCTCGAATTGCTCGTTGCGGCGGCGGAGGATGCGGTGGCTGCTGGGGAGCTATCAGCAGCTCTGGGGTTCGTTCAGAGGGCTCTTGACATCGAGCCGCTGCACGAGGCGGCCGTCCGGGTGCTCATGAGGGCGCACGCGCTCGAGGGTTCCCGTACCCTGTCTCTCAAGGCGTACGAGCGCCTCGAGGAGTTGCTCCGGCGCGACCTCGCTATCGAGCCCACGGGCGCGACCCGCGATCTCGCCGAGCGCATCAGAAACGAGCGCATCGTGCGCGGAGCGCCCGCTGTGGAGGGGGCGCCGCACGACGTGGTACCGGTCGTGGGCCCGGGTCGCGAGAGTCTTGCGGCGTGCTTCGCTGTCTGGAACGATGCCCGGCAAGGGAAGCCCGGTGTCATAGTCCTGCGAGGCGAACCGGGTACAGGCAAGACCAGAGTCGGAGATGAGATGGCCTCGCGCGCGCGCCTGGAAGGCGCTGTGGTGGCTCAGGCCCGCGTTCTGGAGAACGACGGCACCGACGAGATCTGGTCTGCCCTGCTACACGGTGGCCTCACGGTGCCCGAGCTGGGTGGGGCGGCCCCGCAGGTACTGGCCGCTTTGGGCACGATGGACCCCGACATTCTGGTGCGGTTTCCCGCGGCCAAGGAGGCCGACCCAGGGGGGATAGTGGAGCCGCTGCACCAGGCCATGTTCGCGATCGCCGAGGTGAGGCCGGTCCTGGTGGTGCTGGACGACGCCCATCGAGCCGAACCCGGTCTGGTGGAGTCGTTCGGGGCCCTGGTTCAGCGGGCTGGTGACGCGCGGCTCTGCGTCCTCCTCACGGCCTCGCTCGGCCCGTGGGAGGGGGCCGTCGATCAACTGAGCGAGCGGATCGGGCGCGACCTGCCGGGACGGTTGGTGAGCACCGACTTGTTCGGCGATGAGGACACGGATGAGCTGGTTTCATGGGCGTTCCCGGAGTATGACCCGGAAGCGGTACAGCGGCTGAGGCGCAGGGTGATGGCGGAGACCGCGGGAAACCCGTTTCTCGCCGTGGAGTTCATCAGAGCCGTGAGGGCCGGTCTCAAGGTGAAGGACGAAGAGCCGCCGGTGGAGTGGCCGGACAAGTCACGCACACTGGACCAGACGATTCCGGGAGCGCTTCCTGAAACCGTTGCCGCGGCCCTGCGTCTGAGATTCAAGGGGCTGACCGACGACGCGCAGTCGATGCTCACCACGGTTGCGGTGGTGGGCGGGCGCGAACGGTCGGAGATGCTGGCACGAGCGGCGGACTTGCCGCTCAAACGGGCGGAACAGGCTCTGGACGAACTCGAGTGGCAGCGCTGGCTGGCCGGCGATGCTCACGGATACACATTCGTGACCAAGCTGGCAGGGGAGATCGTGCAGGCAGACATGGTTACGGCGGGGCAGAAACGCAGGATTCTCAAACGGGCGAGGAAGGATCAGTGACTGAAGAACTACCTCAGAAACGCAGCATAGCGTACAGCTTGTTCAAGCAGCGACACGGCACTCCGATTTGGGACAGCGTGCTGCGTCTGACCGGCGTAGTCGCTCTATTGGCAATCCCCCTGACCATTTATGTGCCCCGGTCCGGAGGACTCGTCGGGTTCGGAATCCTGACGGTCTGGGTCAATGGACCGATCTCTCCGTTTCTCCCGTCCACCTACGAGCCGATGCTCATGCTCGTCGGGCGGGTGTACTCTCCCCTTCTGGTGGCGATCGTCGGTGTCATCGGGACGCTCTATGTCGAGTATCTGAACTACCAGCTGTTCAAGAGGGTGCTGCAGTCTTCCTCGCTGGAGCGCATGCGCAAAGGTCGGACCGTCACCTGGGTGCTCAAATGGTTCAACAAGGTGCCGTTTCTCACAATATGGATCAGCAGCTGGTCAATAGTTCCGTACTGGCCCGTTCGATTCATATCCCCGCTGGCTGGCTATGACGTACGGCGGCACCTTTTGGCAACGTTTCTCGGCCGTTTCCCCCGGTTGTGGTTCTTCGCGGCTCTAGGGGTGTGGTGGAATGCCAGCATGGGCGTTCTCGTGCTAATATCGATGAGTTCGATCTTCCTGGGTTTGGGGATCTTCCTGTACAAACGCGCGCGCGGCAAACGGTCGAGCCAACCTACTGCGAAGGAGAGTCCGAGCGGATCTCGAGAGGAACTTGCGCCGGTGAAAGTCGCTGAGGGCTGAACTCGGCTACCGCCGGCTCGAAGTCCTTGAGTTTCACTGCCGCAAACCCGGCCGCCAACCCTACTATTAGCCCCGCCGTCGCGTCAACGCCGTAGTGCATCTGGCAGTAGACCGTAGAGACGATAAGCAGAACTGTCGGAATGAACACCACCATTGCGAGCCGACGCCACTCATACCACAGAGCCACGGTGGCTGCTACCGTAGCGGCTACGTGTGAAGACGGGAACGCAGTCCCGAATGCTGAACCCTGCCCCAAGAGTGAGTACACCACGCGTGCGCTCCAGACTTCCCGGACTTCACCAGTCGGATGCTCGAATGCGTAATTCGGCCCGCTGACGGGAAAGAGCGCGAACACCAGGTAGCAGACAACGAAGGCGATCATCGTAGCCAGCAGCACGCGGCGTCCCTTCTCTGCCTCGCCCCGCGCTATCAGCGCGATCGGTCCAACCAGAATGATCGGGTAGTATCCCAGGTAGGCCAGGTGTAACAACCCCGACCAGAAGACCGACGGTGACGATCTGATCCAATCGTATGAGATCTGTCCACCGAATATCGTCGCCTCCCACCCTTGCACCACCGCATCACGGGCGAACGTGTTGGTCATCCCGAGTTGGAGGTTCATCAGGCCCAGCTCCGAATACAGCACCGGCAACAGGGCGAACGGATACAGGTCGTGCATCAACTGTCCCGCTTTGTCCCCAGGCCCGAGGCGCGTGAACAGGTACAGCAACAGGGCGACTAGCGCGTGCGTGACCAGCAGCAGCCAGGTAACCGGGTCGTCGAGCTGGCCGCGCACCACGATGAGTACCGTGACGAACGCGAGGTACGCGGCAATCAGTTTATCGACTGGTCTCACAGCCAGCCGTTGTCCCTGTACCACTGGGCCGTCGGACCCAGGCCCTCGGCGAGTGAGATCTTCGCCTCCCAGCCGGTGTCGTGTCGCAGGGCGTCCGCGGAGCAGGTCCACGCGTCAGCCAGAAACTCGTTTGCCTTGTCGGGAGAGAGCAGCGTTGCCTTTCCCAGCAGCTTAGCTGTAGTGCCGGTTACGTGCATCGCACCTCGAGCTACCCAACCGGGAAGATGAACAATGATGGGCCGCGCCGTGGAATCGCTGCCATTTGCCTTCACGGCGCGGTAGACGGCGCATGCAAACTCTTTGGCTGTTACGGTCTCGGGGTGGCAAACGAAGTAGGCCTTGTTGGTGGCTGCAGGGGAAAGGATGCACAACATCGCTTTCACGAGATCGTTCACGTGCACCATCGACAGTTCCTGGCCGCCGTCGCCGAATACCGGCATTACGCCGAGCCGTGCGGACTTGAAGACAGTGAGGAAAGCAGAGTCGTGCGGACCGTACACGCTGCAGGGGCGCAGAACGGTCCACGGTAGCCCGCACTCTCGCGCTACTTTCTCTCCCGCCAACTTACTACTGCCGTAGTCACTGATGGGATCGGTCGGGTCTGATTCGGTCTTCGGACTCCCTCTCTTCGAGGGACCCGCCGCGGCCTGGCTCCCTACATAGACGAAACGCTCCAAGTCCGTAGCTACCTCTGCAGCAGCCTCAGCAACACGACGGGTGCCATCCACGTTGATGGCAAAGAATTCGTTGCGATCGCGCGCCGCGGTCAGAGCCGCGGAGTGGAACACGACCTGCGCGCCGTCGCATCCCTGCCGCAAAGCGTCGCGGTCATCCAGGTCCCCCTTGACCATGTCGGGTGGGTTGTCCGGGAACCTGCGCTGAAGCTTGGCGGGATTGCGAACCAGGCAGACCACTTCGTCGCCGCACTCGAGCAGCGCTTCGACGAGTCGTGCACCGACGAGGCCCGTTCCGCCGGTAACGAAAACCCTCACAACGCGCGGTCGTAGAAGCGAAGGGTCTTGTACGGCTCGAAGCCGAGCCGGATCAGACCGTTGTTCATGGCAGTGTTGTCTTCCAGTATCCAGCCCGCCTCGGCCCAGCGATACCCTAGTGCGTATCCCTTCTCCCAGATCCAGTGGTACATGAGTGCATCGGCACCCGTGTTGCGATATTCCTTGAGAATACCCAACAACAGAATGCGGATTCTCTTCAACTTGCGCGCCTTCCACAGAATCTTGATGATGCCGGGGAACAGCCGTCCCGACGGATTGGACCTGAGGGCAATGGCCAAATCCGGCAGTGCCGCAGCAAACCCGATCGGTTCTCCCTCTTTCTCAACGAACACCACGAGATCGGGTACCACGACAGGTTTCAGGTCCTTTGCCATGTGGTCGATCTCTGCGTCGGTCATCGGGATGAAGCCCCAGTTCTTCTCCCAGGCATGGTTGTAGATCTTTTTGATCTTTTCCACTTCCTGGTCGAAGTTCTTCTTGTCGAGCCCGCGCATTGTGATCTTCTTGCGCTGCATGACCAATTTGGCGCCTCTGAGCAGGCGTTCGGGGAGTTGCGGGTTCACCGTCTGGTACTGATACAGGTCCATCGATTTCGTGAGTCCGGCTCGCTCTACCAGGTCCACGTAGTGGCGCGGATTGTGGGGATTCAAGATGGTGGCGGGTGTGTCGAACCCGTCTACCACCAGGCCGCACTCGTCGTTGGTTGAAAACGAGGCCGGTCCGCGCATCGTGTCGAGGCCTCTGTCGCGCAGCCAACCCGCCGCTGCTGTGAACAGCGCATTAGCCACAGATTGGTCGTTGGTGCACTCGAAGAAACCGAAGAAACCGGTCGAGTCTTCCTGGAACTCATTGTGCCTGTGGTTGTGAATGGCGGCGATGCGTCCCACCACCTTGGCACTCTCTCCCTCGGCGAGGAAATACTCTACCTCGGCATGCTGGAAGAACGGGTTCTTCTCCTTCGAGAGCACTTTCCGAATGTCCATACGCAAAGCGGGGACCCAGTTGGGGTCCCCTCGATGTAACTCATACGGCAGAGCGATGAAACGCTCGAGGTCTGCGGCCGTCTCTACAGGCCGCACCACCACATCGCTGTTCAAATAAACCCCATTACCTTGCCCAATCTTCCGAATGTATCCAACACGAAATCGATTTGATCAGGTGTATGCGTGGCCATCAAGCTGGCGCGCAAGCGACACTGGTCGGGCGGCACGGCTGGCGGCACGACCGGGTTGGTGAACACACCCGCGTCGTAGAGCTTGCGCCAGAACATGAACGTGTGCTCCAGTGTGCCGATTAGAATCGGGATTATCGGTGTCTGTGTCGGACCGATGTCGAAGCCGAGGCTGCGGCACCCCGCTTGGAAGCGGCGCGTGTTCTCCCACAGGGAGCGACGGCGCTCCGGCTCGGCGATCATTATGTCCAACGCCGCGAGAACTCCGGCCGTGTTGGCGGGAGGCAACGAAGCGGTGAAGATGAGCGGCCTGGAATGGTGCTTCAGGTAGTGGATGACGTTCTCTGAACCGGCCACGAAACCACCGATCGACGCCAGCGACTTCGAGAAGGTTCCCACTATGACGTCGACCTCGTCCACCATGCCGAAATGTGCCGCCGTGCCGTCACCCCTGGGCCCGAGTACGCCTACCGAGTGGGCATCGTCCACGGCCAGCGCCGCACCGTGTTGTTGTGCGACTTTCACCAATTCGGGAATGTCGGCGATGTCTCCCTCCATGGAGTAGACACCGTCTACGATGATCATGGTTCCATGACCGGCTCGTCGCTGCAGCTTTCGGTCGAGCTGTTCGACGTCGCCGTGGTTGAACCGCTCGGTCTCGCCGTAAGAGAGTTTGGCTCCGTCGACGATCGAGGCGTGATCCAACTTGTCTATCATTACGACATCGCCGCGCCCAACCAGACCCGAGATCAAACCGAGGTTTGCCTGGTAACCGGTCGAGAACACGAGTGCGGTTTCTTTGCCGCAGAAACGGGCCAATCTGGCCTCGAGCTCTTCATGCAGTGCCAGGGTCCCGTTGAGGAAGCGGCTGCCGGTGCACCCGGAACCGAACTGTTCCAGCGCACGTGTTGCCGCTTCGAGGACCTTCGGATGGTGCGTCAGGCTCAAGTAATTGTTCGAGCCCATCATCACCCGCTCCTGGCCTTCGATCACGACAACCGTATCTTCAGCTTTCGAGATCGGCTTGAAGTAGGGGTACAGTCCGGCTGCCTGCACCTCTCGGGCGCGCGTGAAACCCCTGCACTTCTCGAATAACTGGACCTGTTGTAGTATCTGCGTTTCCATCATTCAACTCATGTTTATGGTAGCCCTATATAACAAAAAAGACCGCTTTCAAGGCTTTACGAACGTACAGGGGAGAGGGTCAACGCACAACCCCCGAAGAGGAGTTTTCGGGTTGTTGTTGATCGCTCTAACCCTTTGTGTTTCAACGAGTTGGGCTCAGGAGCCGATCAAGCAGTCGCCCGAAAAGGGCCAAATACTGTCCATTGGGGCTGCCAGCCTACTCACGGTTGCCGCCCGCAGTCTCAACCTCAACCAACCCCCCGCAGACTGCGGCCCCTGCGACCCGGCAACAGTACCTGTATTTGACCGCTGGGCCATTCACGACGAGATCAGTTTTCACGCCAAGCTGAGCGATCTGCTCGTAGTAGGCCTGGCCGCTGGCACATTGGTCGACCTGGCAGTGGTGGGCAGCGGGAGGGCAATGGTCACGTCGGTCGAGGCGGCCACTTGGACGCTTGCCGTGACCGAGTTGTCGAAGGTGATCATTGGGCGCAAACGCCCGGTGCTGTACACCGATGCGGCAGCCGAGCACGTGAGCAGTGAGGAGAGCCTGCGTTCGATGCCGTCGGGCCACACGTCGGTCGCTTTCGCTCTGGCAACCAGCTACATCCTGATGACGCGCCATCGCGAGAACAATTGGCCGGCCTACTTGGCCGGCGCAGCCGCAGTCACGATCGGTGTCTTGCGAGTAACCGGGGGCCGTCATTTTCCGTCGGACGTGCTGATCGGTGCGGCCGTCGGCACGCTCACGGCTGGGGTGGTGCACGAAATCCGATTCTAGAAGGGGCGTTAAGGGATGGGAAGGTGGCGGCAGTTCATTACACATCTATTACAGATCCTTAATGATGGAACGACCCGCCTTCTGGGCGGGTTATATTCGTAGTCCATGTTGAGAAGTCCTTTGTTCTTGTCTGTCACTGCCGCCCGGCGACTGCTACTGGTCGCGGGCGCTTTGGTGTTACCGATTTCGCTCAGTGCACAGACGGACGTCGAGTGGTTGGGACGAATCAGGGGAGGGGCGAAACCGCCGCCGGGGTACTACGAAACGCTGCGCTCCAACCCGAACGCGTTCCAGTTTTCGGAGAACAACGGATGGGTCAAGCGTGGGCGCAGGGTCGCGCAACTGAGACAGCAGATGCGGGGACGCCTAGTACCTCAGGCAGACGGCGCGCGAGCGGGCGGAGTGGGGGTTGTACAAGGCCTGGCGGCCGTGCAACAGGGAGGGGTGCTGTCCGGCGACCTGAACATGCCGGTGTTTCTAGTCGTGTACGAGAACACAGATTCGGCGAGTATCGCGGCGAACGTGCCACGATCGGCGCTCGAGACCAGGCTCTACGGTACCGACCCGGGTCCGCCCTACTCCGTTCACACGTACTACCGCGAAGTATCGAACGATCAGTTGCGGGTGAACGGTACTGTGTTCGATTGGACCCGTGTGCCGCAAGCGGACAGTGTGTACGAGGGCGTAAGTAGTGGCACTGGGAGTGACAACCAGATCCCAGGGTTGATGGCTGACCTGGTATTGGTGTGGGACGGTACGGTGGACTTCGGGGAGTTCGACAACGACGGTTCCGATGGCGTCCCGAACTCGGGCGACGACGACGGCTACGTTGACGCCATCGTTATGATTCACCCCGAAGTAGACGGATCCTGCTATCTGTTGAACCCCGCTGGACAAGGCAACATCTGGGCTCACAGGTGGAGCAGGTCATTGTGGGGATACGCCGCGCTTACAACGAATGATGCGAGCGCGAACGGCGGCAACATTCTGGTAGACGACTACATCATTCAGGGTGGCCAGGGTGGCGACGATGGTTGCACCAGTGATCAGCCTCAGGCTCCGGGCCTAGTCGCACACGAAACCGGGCATCTGTTTGACCTCCCCGACCTATACGACACGGTACTCAGAGGCCCGGGGATCGGGCGCTGGGGGCTTATGGGCTCCGGCAACCGGCAAGTGCCGACCCGACCCGTGCATCTGTCTGCATGGTCTAAGTCTCAACTAGGTTGGATCACGGAAGTGCTGATCGACGTTGATACGACGATCGCCATCAGTCGCGTCGTCACATCCGACACCAGCTACGTCCTGCCCGTTCCCAACACCGACGAGTATTTCATTCTAGAGAATCGCCAGCTCATCGGCTCCGACTCGATGCTGATTCGAGATGGTCTCCTCATTTGGCATGTCGACTCAGTGCGCGTAAGGCAGAGACTGGCGTTCAACACCGTCAACGGCTTCACGCCCCACGCCGTGGCGCTAGTGCAAGCCGATGGGAGAAATGACCTGCTCGGGGATGTCAACCGCGGCGACGCCGGCGATCCGTTTCCCGGTCTGGAGAACAACAGGACGCTCGGTGTCTGTACCACACCCAACACCCAGTCCCACAGCGGTAGCCCGTCGCTTGTGAGCGTGGAGAATATCACGCAGCTGGTACCCTTCGGTGCAATGCAGGCCGACATCAGGTTCATCGTTCCCGATCCCATTGCAATAGTCGATTCGACACCCGAGGCTGGGTTCCTGGGCGCTACCGACTACCAGTATCAGTTTACCGCGACGGGCGGCGTACAGTGTTACCAAGATTGGGAATTGATCGGCGGCACGTTACCCCAGGGGATGGTTCTGAGCACGTCGGGACTCATCTGGGGTCAGTTGAGGGAGCTCGGCGACTTCGCCATCGACGTCCGAGTAACCTCGGCCAACGTAGTCGATTCGACCAGTCTCACTTTGAGTGTCATAGCGCCGGCGCTGGCGCTGGACAGCGTGGTCGATCACCTGTTGGAACTGAGTACTCCGCTCAGCGACACAGAGTTGCTGTACATGGACCTGCAGGGCAACAACAACGAGCGGTTCGACCTGGGCGATTTCGTTGCTTGGATGGAGAGCACCGGTGGTGCGGTATCGGCGGCGGAGGTTGCGGTTGTGCTCGACGCAGCCAGGGGCCGAGCGGCATCGAAAGGGGGTAAACCATGAAGCGGTTTCCCCTGAGCGTGCTCGCAGTGACGCTAGCAGCCACCCTCTCCTGCGACAGTGGCCCCACCGCCGGTGAACTGGATATCCATTTCTCCACCCCCACCAACGACGACGGGGCCATCAGGTTCGTCGTGACGGCACAGTCGCCGTACGTGTTGGAGGAAGTGAGCGCGGCGTGTGCTGGGTGCGAGGCGTTTGCTCGGAAGATTTCAGATACCGAGATTCGCGTGATTCTGTTCGGTGCCCTGGAAACTGGGATCGTTGCCCGCGTGATGGTATCTGACACACGCGCTCACAGTGGCTACACACTGACTCTCCAGGAAGTGGCTGGAGCGGACCTCGGCATCTACTCTACGACCACCAGGCGGCTGGAGTTCGCTCCCTAGTAGCGCCGGCGCTTCTCCCTCAAGAACAGCCAGCTACGTTCACTACTCTGCGTGATGGTGTCGGGACCGATCACGAAGGTGCTCGCCAGTATCGTGTCCCGAACCAGCTGTCCGACAACCGCGATACCAAGCATCGCCGGGTCGTGGTGATTGATGGTGAACGCGACGCCACCCTCCTGATCGATTGCGCCGACAAAGGGCTCGAAGGCATTCAGGTCACCACCCACGTCGCCCGAGAAATAGAAAGTCAGCCGGCCAAAGAAGCTTGTCCCCCGCGCCGAATCGATCGTGACCCTCATCCTGAGCCCCGGCATCTGCAGCGGCGGATCAGTCGCCAGGTTCCAATTGCCAGTTAACACGTCGGCGGATTGGGACGGGGAACTATCGGAAACCACCCCCCGTTCAGTTCCGTTCCCGCCTGATCCTCCACTTGCGCAGCCCAACACCCCACCCCCCACCAAAGCTACGAACAGCAATGACTTCATCATTCCCAACCCCCCAGAGTCCAAAGTTCGAAGTTCAAAGTTCAGAATTCAGAGTTCAGAGTGCATTCCTCATCTTCCTTCAGGGACGGTATCTTGCGCCTCTGCACTATGCACCATGCACTGAGGATGGGGTAGCGGGGCGGCCTGCTCCCCGCTCCCCGCTCCCATCCCTTATCTTTTCCCAATCTCAATAACCGGAGCACTCCCATGTTTCGCAGGATAGTTGGTGTTCTATCGTTAGTCCTGGCTGCAGGGGTCTTGACTGCGGACCTCGCGCGCGCTCAGGAGTTTGAACTCACAGTGAAAAACATAATGCGCGGGCCGGAACTCATAGGCTCGAGGCCGGTGGCGCTGAGGGGAGGCGGTTTCTTCGGTGGCGGCGGGTTCAGTTGGACGCCCGACAGCCGCTACGTCTACTTCCGCTGGGAGCAGCCGGGTGTGGACACCTCTCTCACCATCTATCGCATCAGTCCGCGGGGCGGGGAACCGGAACGGTTCGAAGATGCCGACGCCGACACCATCCTCGCGGGTTCTGCCGCATGGTCGTGGGACCGCGAGCAGGCGATCTACTCCATTGGCGGCGATCTCGTCCTGTGGGATGGGCGGAACAAGCGCCACCTGACGAGCGGTGCCGGCTTCGAGTCGGGTCCGCGCTGGTCGGCCGACGACGAGACCGTCTATTACCAGCGCGACGGCAACCTATTCGCGCTCGATCTGTCCACGTCGGGCCTCAAGCAGGTCACCGACATTCGTCGCGGCGATGCGCCCAGCGATCCTCCCGGCGGGTCCGAACAGCGACAGTTCCTCTCCGATCAGGAAGAGCGTCTGTTCCAATTCATCCGCGACGGCGAGTACGGTGATCAGCCCTGGGGACGCGGTCGTCCCGAGCCCGACACCACCAAGCCGCAGCCGTTCTATCCGGGTCAGGACAAGTCGGTCGGGGGAATGCAGATCACCCCTGACGGCCAGTTCGTGTTGTTGAACGTCTCGGAGCAGGCACGAAACACGCGTCGCTTGGAGATGCCGGTGTGGATCAACGACGAGGGATACGTGAAGACCTACACCGGCCGTACCAAGGTGGGTGATGCGCAGGGTACGTCTCGCGCAGCCATTCTCGAGGTAGCCACCGGCAAAGTCACGTTCGTCGGGGACAGCGTAGGCGAAGGCGACAGGGACATACGCGGCATGGCGGTGTCGCCCAACTCGCGTTACGCCCTCATACGGATCGACACGCAGGACAATGAGGACCGTTGGTACGCGGTGGTGGATCTGGCGAGCATGACCACGACGGTAGTAGACCACCTGCACGACGACGCCTGGATTGCCGGTCCGAGTTCGTTCCTGGCGGGCTTCATGCCGGACGGCGAGGCCGTCTACTTCGGTTCCGAAAAGACCGGTTGGGCTCACATCTACACGGTCCCGGTAACCGGTGGTGAGGCCACCGCGCTGACATCAGGTGAGTGGGAAGTGCTGGGTGCCTCCCTCTCATTGGACGGAGAGGACTGGTACATCACGGCCAACAAAGAGGGCTTCGCCGACGTTCACCTCTATTCGATGCCGGCGAACGGTGGCGAGATGACGCAACTCACCTCCGCGCAGGGTCGCCAGGATGCCAACGTCTCGCCCGACGGCAGGTGGCTCAGTATGTCGGCTTCGGTGGCCAATCACCCGCCCGAGCTGTTCCTGCAGGAGAACCGTGCCGGACGCGAGGCGCGCCAGATCACCGAGAGCACCAGCGAAGAGTGGCGTACTGGAAACTGGATCAAGCCGGAGATCGTGATGGTCCGGGCGCGGGACGGTGTGGAGGTTCCGGCGCGACTGTACCGACCGACAGCCGACGTGGCGCCCGAAGGCCAACGGCCGGCCGTTGTCTTCGTGCACGGAGCCGGCTACCTGCAGAACGTGCACAATTGGTGGTCCAACTATTACCGGGAATACATGTTCCACCACCTACTGGCGTCCAAGGGCTACACCGTGCTGGACATGGACTACCGCGGCAGCGCGGGGCACGGTCGTGACTGGCGCACCGCCATCTACCGCCACATGGGTGGCCAAGACCTCACCGACAACGTCGACGGCGCCGGATGGTTGGTCGAGAACATGGGTGTCGACGCGAATCGGATCGGGTTGTACGGGGGTAGCTACGGCGGGTTCATAACCCTCATGGCGATGTTCACCACGCCGGACGTGTTCCAGGCCGGAGCGGCCCTACGGCCGGTAACCGACTGGGCCCATTACAACCACGGTTATACCTCGAACATCCTGAACGAGCCGCAGAACGACTCGACCGCGTACGAGCGTTCATCGCCGATCTACTTCGCCGAAGGCCTCGAGGGCCATCTGCTGATCTGTCACGGCATGCTGGACGACAACGTGCTGTTCTACGACACCGTCCGCCTCACCCAACGCCTCATCGAATTGGGTAAGGAGAACTGGGTGGTGGCCATGTATCCCGTCGAGCGCCACAGCTTCCAGCAGGCGTATAGTTGGACCGATGAGTATAGGCGCATCCTGAAGCTGTTCGAGGAGAGCCTGAAGTAAGGGATGGGCAGAAAGAGACGGCAAGAGACGGGCGAGAAGAGACGGGAAGAGACGGGCAAAAACAGACGGCAAGAGACGGAAGGCGGCGGTGCGGTGTTACCGTCCCTTACCGTCTCTGCCCGTCTCTTACCGTCTTGACTCACGACGAGCGCCGGATGGTGGCGCAGAATGTGATCTACGTTATTGCCCCAAACTGCCATTCGTTTACCTTAGGGCGTCCTAATTCTCCCGGGTGTCCTGATGACCGAGTCTAGATCCCACAATCTGTTGCTTCGCCTCGCGCTGACTGCGGCCGCGGCTGTTGTCGTGTCTGCGGGGGCCTGTCCTATCGACCAGAACACCCTGCAGCCGCCGAATGAACCAACTCCCACGACGCTCGCGGTGGTATCGGGCAACAGCCAACAGCAGACGGTGGGCTTGGAACTGGCCGATCCGTTGGTGGTCCGCCTCGATGACCAGGACGGCGATCCGATGGCCGGTGAGACGGTGACGTTCGCGGTGACACAGGGGAGCGGTAGTGTGGCGACGGCGAGCGTTCAGACGGACGCGAGCGGACAGGCGTCGGCGACGTGGACGTTGGGGATTACGGCGGGAACCGGCCATCAGGTGACGGCGACGGTATCGGGCACCTCGCTATCGGCGGTATTCAGCGCCCAGGCCAACCCCGACGTGCCCACCACCCTCAATGTGTTTGAGGGGGACGGCCAACAGGCGCTGGTGGGCAACGCCGTGGCGAACGTGCCGGCGGTCCAGGTACGGGATCAATACGGCAACGGGGTCCCCGGGGTAGAGGTGACGTTCGTGGTGACGGTCGGGGGCGGGAGCTTAACAGACCCGGTTGACACGACCGACGTTGCGGGCATAGCGCGGGTCGGCAGCTGGACTCTGGGGTCGTCCGGGGCCAACGCGATGACCGGCACTGCGACCACCCCCGGGCTCACGGGCAATCCGGGGATCTTTGGAGCAACAGGTCTCTTGACGCTATTCAACATAGAGGTGCGCTTCTCCGACAGCGGTGTGACGATAACGTCGCCGCAACGGCAGGCGTTTGTAAATGCGGCTGCCCGCTGGTCGGCCATCATAGTGGGAGACCTGCCGAGCCAGGCGGTCGCCGAAGCGGCCGGGCAGTGCGCGGGTGCCGATCACCCGGCCCTGAGCGAGACCGTCGACGATGTAGTGATCTACGTGGTTGCCGAGACGATAGACGGTGCGTTCGGGACGGTGGGCCAGGGTGGTCCGTGTCGCGTGCGCGGCAGCTCCAATCTGCCGTATTTGGGGGGAATGCGGTTTGACACGGCAGATCTCACCCGGTTGGAGAACAACGGCGATCTAGAGGCCGTGGTCATGCATGAGATGGGTCACGTGTTCGGGTTCGGCACCTTGTGGCGCGGGTTGGGCCTCCTGCAACAGCCGTCTGATACGGCCCCCGCCGCGATTGTCGACACCTACTTCAGCGGAGCTACCGCAATAGCCGCGTTCGATGTGGTCGGTGGGACGACCTACGCACTCGGCCAAAAGGTGCCGGCGGAGAACGACAACACCCAGTTCGGTGTCGGTAGCCTGAACGGACACTGGCGCGAGTCAGTGTTCAGCACGGAATTGATGACGCCGCGGCTCAACAGTAGCGTGACTAACCCGGTGAGTAGGGTGAGCGCGGCTGCAATGCAAGACATCGGTTACCAGGTGGATCTGAACGCGGCGGACAGTTACAGTTGGCCTGCGCCTCCGGCAGGTGCCCGAGTGGGTGGAGACGTAATCATGCTGGACGACATTTGGCTGGGTCCCATCTA
>JBDGZZ010000027.1:0-27985 GCA_039588335.1 Gemmatimonadota bacterium
CGAGTCGGCGGGCAGGAAGCCGGCCGAGCTTTCGTTCGTAGCCACCCATGGGCAGACCGTCTGGCATGAGCCGGGTGTAGCCACCCTGCAGTTGGGGAATCCCGCTGTTATCGCCGAGCGGCTGGGAGTGAGGGTGGTCAGTGATTTCCGGAGTCGTGATGTGGCGGCTGGAGGCCAAGGGGCTCCGCTCGTGCCGATTGCCGACGTGAACCTGTTCGGTCATGCCGATCATGGCAGAGCGCTGCTCAACATCGGCGGCATGGCGAACGTGACATGGGTTCCCCGCAGGGGTTTGTCTGACGGCGTGATCGCGTTCGATACCGGTCCCGGTATGGCGGTGATAGACGCGGCAGTTCGCGAACTAGTGTCGGGCATGACCTTCGACGCAGGCGGGGAGTTGGCCTCGTGTGGTAATTGCGAGGGTGCTGTGGTATCTGAGGTGCTAGATCATCCCTTTTTCAGGCAGCCTCCACCCAAGAGTACCGGACGCGAGGAGTTCGGGGTCGAAATCGCCTCGAGCTTGATACAAAGGGCGAGGAGCGTCCGCCAAGGGGCGACCGTCGAGGACTGCCTTGCGACAGCTGTCGAGGTGACGGCCCGCTCCATCGCCATGGCGGTTGGACAATGGTTGCCGCAGGCGGTGGGTTCGGACCTGGTCGTCTCGGGTGGTGGTGCTAGAAACTCAGCCCTAATGAATTCCCTGGCTGCCAAGTTGTCTGGCTGGTCTGTCAATTCGTTCGACGAGGAGTTCTTCGATGGTGACGCCAAAGAGGCGGTTGCCTTCGCCTATCTGGGTTGGTTGGCATTAGCCGGCAAATTCGGGAACGTCCCTGGGGCGACGGGTGCGAAGGGCCCCCGAATTCTGGGTAGTGTAACACCCTCCTAGGCGGCGCTTTGATGGTAGAGTGAGCGCTCGCTCATGTCATGATGGGATGGATTCTCACAATTGCCCTTCCTGATTACTTCATTCCATCGATGAGTTTGATTGCGAAAGTGGTGGGAACGGCCAGCACTACCCTGCCGTAGGAGCCCTGTTCGCCGCCGAACACGATCCCCACGACCTCTCCGTTCTCATCGAGAACCGGACTGCCGCTGGACCCCTGCGCTCCGTAACCGTCCACTTGAAGTACATCGCTCAGTGATTTGGAGACTGATCCCGCTGAGAAAGTCGTCCTCGCGACCGTGCGAGATCGTCCGAACGACGTCATTGGCAGGTCCGCGCCGAGCGGAAAGCCCACGATCGCCACAGGATCACCTTGCTGCAGCGTGTCCGGGCGACCGTTGAGGCCCCTGACGGTAGGTACACCCCCTGTGATATCAACGTCTATTGCGGCAAGGTCGGCATCCAGCGCCACCGCGAGTAGCCGTGCCCGGTACACCTGATAGGAGTCAGCGAATTTGACTGCGAGCCTCGCAGGGCGTCGGTCTCCGTCCTCACCCGCCACCACGTGTCGGCTGGTGATCATGAGCCCGTCGTCTCTAACCGCGAAGGCCGTGCCCACTACGACCTCGCCATCGTCGAACTCTGTCCACAACATGGCTACGGCGCTCTGATTTGCGGTCACGATGTCGCCATAATCGACGTAGGCCGCAGCCTGTTTGTAAAGCAGTGCCTGGCTGGCATCGGCCAGCTGTCGCCGCAGCCTCTGCACTTCATCATCACTACCGGACAGCTGAGCAGCGTCAAGAGCGGTCTTCAGACCGGTCACCTCGTCTTGGGACCCCTGCAGCGCTGTTGCCAGGCCCTCGACTTGTCCCTGAAGTGCCTGCACCGCGTCGCTAGCTGCTCCCAATATGCTGTCCGTCCTCACTTGAAGGTCAGCCACCTCCCGTTGCCGCAGTCTCCGTTGCCTGGTGTTGTCCACGACGAATGCCGCCACCACGGCTAGCAGGATGACAAAGAAAGTGATCGCCAGTAGCCGGAGCTTCCTGGTCTGTTTCCCGACCTCTATGCGAATCCGCTGAGTGGTCCCGGACCCCTGGCGGCCGGAACCAGCCGAATCAGAGGTGGCGCCTTCGGCTGTGGGCCTGGGCCCAGCCCCGTCCGGTATCCGCTGGGCGCTTGCAGTGGGGGGCTTCAGCTCTCCGTCGGGAACGGCATCCGTCGCCATTCGGAACTCGATGCTGGGGCCCTCCGGACCCAACCTGATATGATCCGTATCGTCGAGCGGAGTGTCACCTGTGATCAAGTGACCGTTCACCAGCGTTCCGTTCAAGCTGTTCAGATCCCGAACGTACCATCGGGTTCCGTCGCTCATCAGCGTCGCGTGATGACCCGACGCTTCGAGGTCTAATTCGGGGTCGACCTGCAGGTCAGATGCGGGGTGCCGCCCGATATCGACTGTCGGTCCGGAAAAGACGATCACTCGCCCTGCCAGTGCCCCGGAAAGGACCTTGAGCTGGACCTTCACTGGCTAGGGCTCACAGTAGAGTGAGGAGGAGGGCAGCAGCCACGATCAGGGCAGCAGCAGCTCCCGATGCTATCATAGCGGAACGGGGAGCGGGAGGTGGCTCATCTGTCTTGTACACCGGAACTTGTTCGGTTGTGGACTCATTGTCCAACAGCGGATATGCCTCGTATCCGACCGACTCACCATCCCCTGCGTCCGCCAACCCGTCGCCGCTGAAACGAGCCACGATCACGGTAATGTTGTCGGGGCCACCCCGCTCATTGGCCAAGTGAATGAGCTCACTGGAGATCGTTACCAGGTCCTTCTTCTGAGAAACTGCCTGCGCCATCTCTTCTCCGGCCACTTGTCCGGAGAGCCCATCGGAGCAGAGAAGCAGCGCGTCGCCCCGCCTGAGGACATGATAGCTGAGATCTACCCGCACGCGCTCTTCCGGGCCCAGAGCCTGAAGGATGATGTTCTTGCGCTCGCTGCGCTCGGCTTCCTCCTCGGTCAGCTCACCAGCATCTACCAGTCGCTGCATGAGCGACTGGTCTTTGGTGAGCTGTACGGCTTCTCCGTTTCGGATCAGGTATGCCCTGGAATCGCCCACCTGAGTCAGATATGCGTGATCCGCCAGCACACCGACTGCGGTCAGGGTGGTACCCATCCCCCGCATCTCAGTATGCTCCTTGGCGTAGGCATGGATCTTTGAGTTGGCGCCTTCGGCCGCCTCTCTGAGACGATAGGCGAACTGCTGTGCGGAACTGTCCCGATCCCTTACCCAGGTACCGAGCAGGTGATCGTAGATCGCTTTCGACGCCATCTCGCTCGCCACTTCACCGGCTGCCGCTCCGCCCATTCCGTCGGCTACCATGAGTAGCGTGCCCTTGGGCCCCACTTCGTGATCCCGTACTTCGGGAAGGAGCGATGCCTTGCGCGTGGTCAGGTCGGCGACGAGGAAACAGTCCTCGTTGTGGTCGCGCGTCATGCCCACATCGGTCTTGCCGAAGATTGAGATCCGAGTGCCCGAGATCTTCCTTCCGAAGAGGCTCATGGATTGCACCCCCACAACGACACCGAACTCTGATAGGTGTTGCTGGCAGGGTCCTCACGTAGGGCCCGATCGAGCCACTCGCACGCAGTTCGATTGGCACCGTTGGCCAGATGACCGTGGCCAACAACCCACGCGGCCAGTCCCCGCAGATAGCGTGGTGCGTTGGTGTCACCAAAAATCGTCTGAGCTCGGGTCATCGCACCGGGCCGAAGGTCAGCGTCGTCCACTTCGTCCAGGAGAGTGATCAACTGGGCATCCACCCCCGCCGAGTCATAGACCGCAACTGGTGGTTGTGTCACTGTAGACTCCCGCCCGCTGTCCTGGCTGCCGGGGTCGGTACTGGGCGGTGACTGAGTCGTGCCCACATTAGCGGACTGACCGGGATCAACCGGGTCTGTGGTCGTGCCCAGGGACTCAGCCGAGGTAGACTGAAGTACCTGGGAAGTGTCATTCACAATCGTGGGCGATTGAGTCTGCTCTCCAGCCTTTAACGCCATCATCGTTGCGCCGGCCCCGATCCCCACGACCACGACCGAAGCGGCTGCGATTGCGGCAACCGACCGTTTCTTCTTGTCCTTCGGAGTGTGTGGTCTCGTGAGGGGTAGGGGCGTTTCTGGAGTGGCTGTTTTGGCTGATCTTCCTTGAACCAGTGGCAGTGTGGGTTTTGATCCTGAAATCCGCGTCTTCTTGAGCTGCTCAGTGACGGCCGGATCGGTCGGTCCCGAGTCCATGAGCTGCGTCACGCCATCAGTGTCAACTTGCGGAGTCGGTTGTGCACCGCCTACTGCCTCTACTGCATCCCGGGTAAACTCTTCAGCGCTGCGATAACGATCTCCCGGCATGCGCTGGAGTCCCCGATCCAACACCTGCTGTAGCCGTGGCGGGAAGTTGGCTCCTGGGAGAGCCTGGTTCAGCTTGAAAGGCTCATCTGTGAGTCGCTTGACCATCACCTCTTGGGCGTTGTCTGCCTCGAATGGCAGCCGGCCAGTGAGCATGCGGAAGAGGACGAGCGCCCCCGAGTACACGTCGCTACGCCCGTCGAGGACGTCACCCGACAACTGTTCGGGGCTCATGTATTCGGGAGTCCCGACCACCAGGCCAGTTCGAGTGACCTTCTGGCCTTCCTCGCCGCCTATTGCCTTGGCTATCCCGAAGTCGACCACCTTTACCACATCGGATCGGTCCCGCCCTTTGGTGACCATAATGTTGTCAGGCTTAAGATCGCGGTGGACGATACCGAGGTCGTGTGCCGCCTGCAGGGCATCACCCACCTGTCTGATGATGGTCGCCGCACGATAGGGCCCGAGTGGCCCCTCACGTTGCAAGAGCTCAGTGAGGGCCTCTCCCTCGATGAACTCCATCGCCAGAAAAATGAGCCCGTCCGTGGTTTCGCCGAAATCGTATATGGCGCAGACGTTGGAATGGTTGATTCGGGCGGCGTTTGCTGCCTCTCGGTTGAATCGTGCAATCGCGTCGGTGTCCTGCGCCAGCGATTGAGTCAAGACTTTAATGGCGCTCTTGCGGCCCATCTTGACGTGCTCACCGAGGTAAACCGCACCCATACCGCCCTCGCCCAGTTTGTCCAAGATATGATACGCGGCTACGACGCTGCCGATTAGGCTCGTTCCTTCGGTAGCTCTGAGGGGGGACCCATCACTAGGGCAGAACTTCGTGTCGTCTGGCCATTCCGCCCCGCACGTCGTGCATGTCTTCACGGAGCCTCCAGCCGGAGCATCTTGTCACCGACTAGAAACCGTGATCCGTTTTTGAGAGATATCTCGCCGCGCACCGACAGCGCCACCCCATTTCGGCTCCCCGCATCGACGACTACGAAATCTGCGTCCTCCGATCTGACCTCAGCGTGCAGTCCACTCATCGACGGATCGTACGGGAAGATCCAGTCACCACTGTCACGTCCGATACCCAGGTTTCGACCTGGAGAGAGGTGTATCGTGTCGCGCTGGGAGCCGTCGCTCCTGAGTTGGATCAGGCGGGCGATGTCAGCGCTCGGTACGAGGCTGCCCATACGACGCGTTGCGTCCCGCTCCGGTGGATGGGGTCCCGGGTAGCCGAGGCGGCGGAAGAGCAGAACCTGGGAACCGACGAGCAGGAGGTCCCCGTCTGTCAGTCTGTGTGGCTCCGCAATGAACGTCCAAGTGCCGTTGCGACTCCCCAGATCACGCACCGAGAACTGCCCATCTTGGGCCGTTACCTGGGCATGGAGGGGAGACATGAATGGATCGTCGGTGAACTCGATGCTGGCTCCATCGCGCCCGATCGTGGTCTCTTCGCCGGCTAGGGGGAAGCGCTGTGATACTTCACCCGATTCTTCCAGTACCACGAGCTCGCCCGGCACGTCCACCCGCTGGGCGGCAAAGGCCGACGTTCTGCTTTTTGGAGCATCCGGGCCCAATGGGGTGCCACAGGCAGCACAGAACCCGGCACCCTGCTGCACTGCCGTGCCGCAGTTGGGACAGGAAGGCCCCTCGTCCTTGGGGGCAGATACTCGTTTGCCGCATTTGGGACAGAACGGCAGGCCCGCAACGATGGGGTTGTTGCATTGAGGGCAGGACCCCCCGCCCGCGGCGGGTTGTCGTCCTACTGGTGCAGGATTCGGAGGTTTAGCCACAGGTACGCCGCCCGGTGGTGGTGCGTCAACCGGCTTGCCACAGTCCTCGCAAAACCGGGATCGTTCGTCGTTTTCTCGGCCACAGTGAGCGCAGACGCGCACGCGACTTATCGCTCCTGTCGAGGTTGGATTGGGAAGTGAGGCAATCTACTGCTCGTAAAAATGACGGTCAACCATGGCGAATTGGCGTAGCACATTGAGTTTGTGTAGGTTCCGCGACCATGCCACGTCCATTTACGGTGGCTGCGGCGGTGTCCTCGCTCTTTCTGATTGCAGCATGCTCGCGGGCCGCGTACGAGCCGGCACCGACCGTGCCGCTGGAAAAACCTCCATTGCCCCCCGTCGATTCAGGGCCACTCGACGTAACGGTAGTGTACCCTCCGTCGGAAGGCGGGTCGGCCGGTGCCGGTGAGCGAGTCACGCTTGTGGCCGAACCCGACTTCGTGATCCGTAGCCGAGATTCGACGTTCATCTTCGGAAGCGCCGGCCGTGGAGACGCTAGCCTAACTGTAAACGGGAATCCCGTCTCAGTACATCCCAACGGCGGGTGGATTGCTTGGGTGCCGTTGCCGGCGGACACCGTGGCCCAGTTCGAAATCCTGGCCGAGGCGGCGGGTCAGACCGCCACGGTCGTACTTCTGGCTCCGGTCTCCCGGGGTTACCAGCCTCCAGACAGCGTTATCTGGATCGATACAACGTCCTTCTCTCCGACGGGCGACCGCTGGCTCAGGCAGGGCGAGGGACTGACGCTTTCGCTCCGCGCGGCACCAGGTGCTCGGGTACGCGGCGTCAAGAGTGACGGGAGGGTGGTTGATTTCTTTCCCGACACCACTCCCGACGATCTCACATGGGGTGAGCGAGCGTTCGGGACCGGGCCGCCGGATCGAGATGGCGGTGTGCCACAGAGCAGCCGGTATGTGGGGTGGTGGCTGGGGAGAATCGGCCCCGACCCAGATCTCGTCCTTGCTCCGGACTTCCCGACTCTTCCCGATGACTCAACGTGGATGTGGGTAGAAGCTGTGGCTGGAGGAGATACTGCAAGGGCGCGCTGGCCACTGCGCTTGGGTGTGGTGCGTGACGACCCGCCCACTGTGGTGGTGCTGAACGATGATGCTGGTCGTACCGGCAACACTGATGGAATAGTCGTAGGACGCCCGTCGCCATTCGGGACCTACAACTGGTTCCTTCCCAACGGAACGCTGGCTTTGGTGACCGGGCGATGGGGTAGCCAGGTGAGGCTGCAGCTTTCACGCTCGTCCGTAGCCTGGGTGAGCCGGTCCGAAATCCATCCTCTTCCACCCGGCACTCCTCCACCCGGAGGAACTGCGAATTCGCTACGGCTGAGGCCGGGGGACGAGTCATTGCTCCTCAGGGTCCCAATGCAGTCGCGCATCCCTTTCCGAGTGGACGAATCGGACTCCGAGCTACACCTGACGCTGTACGGTGTGGCTGCAAACATGGATTGGATCCATTACGGTGGAACCGATCCCTTGGTCCGCCTGATTTCGTACCGGCAGACGACCGAGGACGAAGTGGTGGTGACGGTCTCGCTGGCGGAGAATGTGTGGGGGTATCGCACAGGCTGGGATGGAACTGACTTGCTGCTAGAGATCAGACGTCCACCCGCTATCGATCCGGCGAGACCGTTGGCCGGCCGGGTGATTGCGTTGGACGCGGGCCACCCACCGCTCGGGGCACGGGGGCCAACCGGGATGTGGGAACCGGAAGTCGTACTGCCCGTGGCGCAGAAGGCAGCACAACTGCTAGAGAGCTACGGTGCACGGGTCGTGCTGACTCGGGAAACCGATGCCCCGGTTGGACTAGCAGAGCGTCCGGCGGTGGCTGAAGCCACGGGAGCCGAAGTCTTGGTGTCCGTGCACGCCAACGCGCTGCCGGACGGAGTGAATCCGTTCGTGAACAACGGAACGAGCGTCTACTACTTCCAAGCCCGGAGCGCACCTCTGGCCAGAGAGGTGAATCGCGCTCTGGTGCGGCAGTTCGGCTTTCGCGATCTCGGCGTCGGTCGTGGCAACCTTGCGCTCGTTCGTCCTACATGGATGCCGGCGATACTCACTGAAGGTCTGTTCATGATGATCCCGGAGCAGGAGGCCGTGCTGGCGAGTGAGGAAGGTCAGTGGCGTTACGCGCGCGGCATCGTCGAAGGTATTGCCGCCTACCTGAGAGGGAGAGCTCTGGGCATCTACTGACGTGAGAGCACGCACTTCATACGCCATTGCTTCGTTCTTGATTGCCACGGTCGTCACCACCGAACCGATTCGGGCGCAGATTGACCCCAGTGGTGACTGGAGTACGTGGCACACCGAGCACTTCAGGATTCACGCGCTAGAAGGTTATGACGTCCTTGCTGTGGCCGCAGCTCGGGAGGCCGAAAGGGCATACCTGCTGCTGTCCACCGAGTTGCGGCCACCACGCGGCACAATAGACCTCGTCGTTGCCGACAACGTCGACTTCTCAAACGGATTCGCATCGGTACTTCCCTCGAATCGAATGGCCGTGTACGTGACTCCGCCATCGGCATCAATCTCTACTGGGAACTATGACGACTGGTTGCGGTTGGTGTTGACGCACGAGCTGACGCACATCTTTCACCTCGATCGCGCCGACGGGTTCTGGAGAGTTCTACAGACTGTATTCGGACGTGCTCCGGGTCTATTTCCCAACACCTATCAGCCCCAGTGGGTTACTGAGGGGTTGGCGACGTACTACGAGTCTCGCTTCACGTCGGCTGGGCGCGTCAGAGGTTCGCTTCACGGTCAGCTTCTTACAGGAGCAGCGCGGGACGATCACTGGCCCGCTCCCGGGGAGGCGACGTTTGCGAACCGAATCTGGCCTGCGGGTACCCGTTCCTACGCCTGGGGATCGCGGTTCTTAGCTGCTCAAACAACTGAATTCGGTGACTCTGTCATTCCACGATTCATCGACAACACGTCGCGGCAGCTGATCGTGTTCAATGTCTCGAGTCCGATGAGATCGGCAGGGACCGACGGCGTGGATCCTGGCTGGGAGCGCTTGAAAACTGAAGCATACAGAGCAGGGAACACGGGTGAGATACTGGTGCGCGGGTTACGCAGCGAACCACGGCCGCGAATCTCGAGTGACGGGAGTCTCCTGGCGTATCGACACTATGACGGAAAGAGCATCGAACGCGTCGTCGTAACCGACCTGGGGAACGGAAATCGGAGGACTACCCGTACCGTAAACACAGTCGAGGGAATGGCGTGGGTCGATGGTGCACTGTACGTGACCCAAACGGAGTTTGACTCCCCGGTCCGGATTGAGAGCGATCTCTACCGTTGGAAACCGGGATCGAGTTGGACACGCCTGACCAAAGGTGCGCGGAATACGGACGTCTTCCCGCTGCCTGGTGACCGACTCGGAGTGATTGCCTTGGACTCGGGGCAGCGACATGTGCGGAACGCGAATCTCCTGGGGAAGGATGAAACCGACCTGCCAGTTCCGGAGGCCGACGATTGGGGCCGGGTGGCGGTGTCACCTGACGGTGGTCTCATCGCCGCTCCACGTCATCTCGGCGGCCGCTGGGACCTCGTACTCTGGCCGTGGGGTCGCCCCGGTGACGTGCAGCTCATAACGGACGACCCTCAACTGGATGCCGACCCGGTCTGGTCGGCAGACGGTACGTTGCTGCTGTTCTCCTCGGAGCGAAGTGGATTCCCACAGATCTACTCCTACGACCTGGAGAGCGGACTCACTCGCCGTCTGACAGACGAGCCCACCGGCGCCCGTGAGCCGGCCTTGGCTCCGGACGGCACTCTGCTGTACTCGACTACGCTATCCGACGGATTCGCAATGCTGATGCAGCGTGGGCGACCAGCGATTGAAGGCTCCGAACCTGCTGACGTGCGACCCGACTTCGTGAACGCGGATGCGATGAGTGCGGAGCAATCGGGATATCGACCCTGGCCCGCATTGCGGCCCTATTTTTGGGTTCCCTTCTGGCATGACGAGGGACCAACGGGGACGTTCATAGGGGCGCTGACTTCAGGAGCCGACGCCATCGGACGCACGTCGTACACTGCACTATCGACGGTTGCGCCGAACTCCGGTCGGTGGGAGGCGTTCTTGTCCCTCATCCACTCTAGGTGGCGTTCGTGGAGCGTCGATCTCGCCGTAGCCCAGACTTGGGATTACGGTGGACGGGTGTTTGCGAGCGACGGAAGCATCGCGCCCATATCGTTTCGCGAGCGGTCGGCTGAGGCAGGGCTCAGGTACAGGTGGCGACGCTGGCGCACCGGGATCAACTGGCGTCTGGGCGCATTCATTGAGAGGGACGAACTCGTAAACGATGGGTCCGCACCTCTCACTTTCACACCTCGGAATCCCACGTTTACGGGGGCAGTTCTGTCGGCCAGCGCCACTCGTGTGGAGGTTCCGACACTTGCCATATCACCCGAGAACGGTGGCTCGCTGACCGGACTCTACCTCAGGAGATGGGAGTTGGGTGGCGGCGACTGGTCTTACGAGGTCCGCGGCGGCGCAAACGGATACCTAGCTCTGCCGCTACCCGGATTTGCGCACTGGGTGCTGGCCGGACGACTGACCGGGGGCAGATCCGGCGGAACCGCGCCGACATTCTATGCGATCGGCGGCGTATCGGGGGACCTGGTCGAGCTGATTCCGGGTTCCACGATAGGAAGTGGCCGACGGACGTTCCCGATGCGCGGTTATCCGGAGGGTGGGCTATTCACAGGAGTGGTGGTGGGGATTACTGAATTGCGGATCCCCATACTCCTTGCAGGACAGGCGGTTGGCAAACTGCCGGTTCTGATCGACAAGCTGTATGCGAGCGTCTTTTGGGAAGTTGGTGGTGGGTGGAGTAGCGGTGATGATGCCAGTCATGCCGAGCTGATGGATGCAGGTGCCGAACTCGCGAGCGACGTGGGGTTCGGGGCCGGTCTGTTACTGCGTATCCGGCTAGGGTGGGCCGTAGCGTTCGAGGACGGGCTAGGCACGCAAAGCGGTGACTCCCGGGTCTATATTACCGTCGGCCCTTCTTTTTGACCTCTGCCACGCTGTTTCTGTGGGGGCTGGTGCTCCCCGTCACATTGTGCATCGAAGTGATGGGCCCATAATAGCTTGACACTATTCGCCGAGATTTCCTAAGTTGCGGCTTCCAGGGAGAACGCCGGATGTTTTGCTCTCGGTGCGGTACTGAAGTCCAAGATACAGCGAAGTTCTGCCCCTCCTGTGGATTGGACCTTGCCGCTACCACTCCGCTCGCGGCTATTCGCGATCCATCAGATGACACTGAAGTCAGTGTCGTCAAGAACGCTCTCAAGGAAGAGTATGAGATCGTTCAGGAACTGGGTCGTGGCGGAATGGCCATCGTCTACAAAGCGCGAGAGAAGCAACTCGAGCGGGATGTCGCAATCAAGGTTCTCCCGTTCTCACTCGCGTTCGATGCCGAGTTTGTGGAGCGGTTTCAGCGAGAGGCTCGCACATCCGCCAAGCTGGAACACCCCAACATCATTCCCATCTACAGAGTAGGTAGATCCGGCCGCGTCATCTATTTCGTGATGAAGTTCCTACGTGGCGAATCCCTGTCTGAGCGTCTCGAGAAGCACGGGTCGGTCCCCCCCGAAGACATTCGCAGGGTTTTGAGCCAGACGGCGCAGGCTCTCGGCTATGCGCATCGGAATGGCATCGTCCACCGTGACATCAAGCCGGACAACATCATGTTCGACGAGTCGGGGCACGCAATAGTGACCGACTTCGGCATTGCCAAAGCGGCCACAGGCACCCGTCTGACCGGCACCGGGATGTCCATAGGCACCCCGCACTACATGAGTCCGGAACAGGCCAGAGCACAGTCACTGGATGGCCGAAGCGACATCTATTCGTTGGGGGTGGTTGCTTATCTGGCTCTCGCCGGCGAAGTCCCGTTCGACGGCGAGGACTCATTCGCGATCGGCTACAAGCACATCATGGAAGAGTTGCCGGTACCCCCCCTCAAAGGTGGAGAGGCACGGTCGCTCTTTGAGATCATCAAACGGATGATGGCCAAGTCGCCGGAAGACCGCTTCCAGAACGCCGAGGAACTCGTGGCGGCCCTGGAAGGGAAGGGGCCTGTTGCGGCCCGTGGGTCGACCGCGCCGCCTCCATCAGCTGTGACCGTAGCCCCGTCCAAGCCGCCCCGCGTTCCGGGAACGGTGGCTTCCCCCCGGACTCCAACGACGCCTATTCCAGGTGCGGCCAGACAGGCTGTCGTCAGAGGTCCGAGGCAGAGAGAGACGAAGAAGAGGTCCGGCGTCAAAGTCGGGATGTTGATGCTGTTGCTGCTGGGTGGTGGTGGAATGGGTGGGTACTGGTACTTCTATCTAGATGCTCAGTGGCCGCTGCCGTTCATGAGCGACGCAACGCCGGTGGAATCGTCGGATGACCAGGAGGATTCTCTGCTCGTGGCGGCTGCTGACTCGGGAGCAATGCCTGAAGACACGAGTATCACGCAGGACTCCACGATGGCTGAACCGGAGACTCCTGAGGCCGCGCTGCCGAACACGGGAACCCTGGTGCTGAGAGGCATGCCACGCGGAGCTCAGGTCAGGATCGACGGCACACTCGTGGAGAGTGACTCGCTGGAAGTGGAACCACGTACCTACAAGGTCGAGGTCGAGCGGACGGGATACGAAAAGTATGAAACCAGTACCGCCGTCGGTCGCGGTCAAAATGTGGTTCTGCAGGTCGAGATGCAGCGCGTTGCCGAGCCGGCGCCGGTCCAGCAAGCTCCGACCCAGCCACCGGCGCAGACGGATCCTGGTGTCGATCTCTGTTCCCAAGATCCGCCCACCGACATCGAGTACTTTCGGAGCAGGACATGTTTCGACACGCCTCCCCGCGAATTGAGGGCACCCGTCGCGTCGGCCCCCGAGGGATTTGGGGGAGACCTCGAAGCGGTCCAAGTCTTGGTGAAGGTGTCGGTCAACGGAAACGCCATGCTCGTATTGCCAGGTGGCCGGCGACAGAGTGCGGCTCCTGAGCTACAGATTGCCGCGAGGCACTTTGCCAAGGACAGCCTGCAGTACCAACCCGCGCGTAAGGACGGGCAGCCCATCGAGGCGTGGTGGAGGGTAACCGTTCAGTTCAGACGCCAGCAGTAACCCCAGTGATTGATCCATCGGTCTTCATAGCACCGGGGGCAGTGGTGCTCGGCAACGTGATCATCGGCAGGAACTCGAGCGTCTGGTACAACACCGTGGTGCGAGGTGACATGGCGCCCATCACCATCGGAGACGAGACCAACATCCAGGACCTGTCGATGCTCCACGTAGACGAGGGGTTCCAGTGCGTGGTCGGCAGTCGAGTTGGCGTCGGGCACCGGGCGATTCTCCACGGATGCACGGTCGAAGACGAGTGCCTCATCGGAATGGGATCTGTGCTACTGAACGGAGCACGGATCGGCACCGGATCGGTGGTTGGTGCGGGTTCCCTGGTTACTGAGGGGACGGAGGTGCCGCCCGGTTCGGTCGTTCTCGGAGTGCCGGCCAGGGTGGTGCGCACGGTGGATGACAAGCTCAGAGAGCGAATCCGCGAAACGTGGCAGCACTACGTGGATCAAGCCCACCGGCACCGATCTGGGTTGGTGCCGAGGCACCCTAATACCCTGCCATCAAATTTGTGATGTGGAATTTGGTTTCCTCTACCGCAGCGCCTATTCTGAATCCACTTGCGCCGTATGCCTAACTGGCTACCTTGAGTCGCCGCTGCCGTCGTTACAGGCTGCAGAGATTTGTCCCTCTATGTCGTTTAGATTTCGATAAGTACAGCACACCTAACCGCTCTCAGTAAGGGCAGGAGCCGTCATGGGCCGTTCCGGCGAGTCGCACAATCACGCGGCGCTCCAACTCTCCGACAACGCGAAAACCGTCCTCCAGCGCAGGTACCTGATCAAGGACGAGCAGGGCCAACCCACCGAAGATCCTGAGGACCTGTTCTGGCGGGTTACGCGGACAATCGCATCGGCGGATGCCCGATACGGTGCCAGCGACGGAGCCGTCGAAGCCGTGGCCGAAGCGTTTTACGAACTCATGGCGACACGCGTATGGATGCCGAATAGTCCTACGCTCATGAACGCAGGGCGGCCGTTGGGTCAGCTATCCGCCTGCTTTGTTCTTCCCGTAGACGATGCTCTGTCAAACGGGAAGAGCGGTATCTACGATACTCTGCGGAATATGGCCTTGGTGCATCAATCTGGGGGTGGCACCGGGTTTGGCTTTTCCAATATCCGACCCAAGAACGACGTCGTGCGCTCGACCATGGGAGTCGCATCCGGGCCGGTCTCGTTCATGTCGCTGTACGATTCGTCGACCGAAGTCGTGAAGCAGGGCGGCACCCGCCGTGGCGCGAATATGGGAATCCTGCGCGTCGATCATCCCGACATTATCGAGTTCGTGACGTGCAAGGACGACACAACGAAGATCACGAACTTCAACATTTCGGTAGCCGTCACCGACACTTTCATGAAGGCGGTCAAAGAGGACGAGGATTACGATCTCATACACCCGCGTTCGGGAGAGGTCGTTGGCCAGTTGAATGCGCGTGACGTGTTTGACAAGGTCGTACACGGAGCGTGGAAGACCGGTGAGCCGGGTGTGTTCTTCATAGACGAGGCCAACCACTACAACCCGGTTCCACATCTGGGGATGTATGAGGCTACGAATCCATGTGGAGAGCAGCCACTCCTGCCGTACGATGTGTGCAACCTCGGCTCAGTCAATGTTGGCCTGTTTGTGAAAGACGGCGCCGTGGACTGGGACGGCCTGCGGCGGGCCGTGCATCTGTGCACTCACTTCCTGGACAACGTGATCGACGCCAACCGGTATCCGTTGTACGAGATCAACGATCTGGCTCAGCGCATCCGCCGAGTCGGTCTTGGCATCATGGGTTGGGCAGACTTCCTCATCCGGCTCGGTGTGTCGTACGACTCCGAAGAGGCAATCGAGTGGGCGCGCAAGCTGATGCAGTTCATCGATGATGAAGCCAAGGTTGAGAGCGAGCGACTTGCGGAGCAGCGTGGTGTGTTTCCTGAGTGGGAACGAAGCATCTGGGGACCCGACGAAACATGCGCACGTGATTCGGTAGGTCAACGTATCCGTCCTTTGCGTAGCCTGCGCAACTGTAATCTCACGACCGTGGCGCCAACGGGCACGATCTCAATAATTGCTGGCTGCTCTTCCGGGATCGAACCGCTTTTCGCCGTTGCGTTCATGCGCAACCAGGCGGGAGTGCTGATGCCGGATGTGAACGAGGATTTCGTCGCCATCGCACGGAAGGAAGGGTGGTACTCGGACGAGCTGATCAAGAAGATTGCCGAATCGGGGCACATCCACTTCGACGACGTTCCGGAGAAGTGGCAACGAGTATTTGTGACTGCGCACGACGTGAGCCCAGAGTGGCACATCCGGATGCAGGCGGCGTTTCAGGAGTTTACAGACAGCGCTATCAGCAAGACCTGCAACTTCCCCAACGAGGCGACTGAAGACTACGTTCGCGAGATCTACGAGCTTGCCTACGAGCTCAGCTGCAAGGGTGTGACGGTGTACCGAGACGGGAGCAGGGAGATGCAGGTGCTCTCAGCCGGGACTACGGCGAAGAAAGTTCAAGAACAAAAAGGTGGGGTGCAGGTCACCGAAGGTCGACCTTCCGGTGAGATCACCGAACTCAAGGCTACGATCGCTGAACTCGAGGCAGAGATAGCGCGCACCAGGAAACAACTGCACGAGGTGGAAGCCGAGAACCTGCAACGCAGGGCCAAGCGATCGCGTCCCGAACTGCTGAAGGGCTCGACCCGCAGGGTTGAGACCCCGCTGGGGACATTGTACGTAACGATCACCGAGGACGATAAGGGACAACCGTTCGAAATATTCATGTCGCTAGGCAAGGCGGGCGGCGCGCTCATGGCGGACGTCGAGGCGGTCGGCAGGCTGATCTCGCTGGGGCTCCGCTCCGGTATTCCGATGCAGGAAATCCATCGCCAGCTACGCGGGATCTCATCGGATCGTGTTACCGGCCTCGGGCCCAACAAAGTTCTCTCGGTCCCGGACGCAATCGGCATTGCGATGGAGAAGTGGATGCAGGACAAGCAGGGGATCCAGCAGGACCTCCTGGAAGAAGCTGCAAAGAGCAACGATTCGACAGTCTCCATGGGCACCAAGACTACAGCCGTAGATGGTGCCCATATGTTCGAGTTCGATGTGCGTGAAGCAGATCAACTTGCCGGTGCATGCCCGGATTGTGGATCACAGCTCGAATTTGCCGAAGGATGTGTGAAGTGCCACGTATGTGGGTATAGTGAGTGCGGCTGACGAGCACAGGTAGAATAGCAAACAAGAAGGCGACTTCGAGAACCGAAGCCGCCTTCTTTCACTTAGACTGCCCGCGTTCTCAGCGGACAGGGTTTGTGGGACTAGGCTGCCTTCTCCATCGAGTCGCTGTACTTGCCGTAGCGCGCGGCACCGACGCACTTAGCCCGATGGAAGAAAACCTTCTGGGCTGATCCAACGTTTGCGGCCTTTCCGCTCCACGCCTTGAGAGCCTCCTCTTGTAGCGCCCTCCCGTAGGAGAAACTGAGCTGCCAAGGATGATCTCCCAGTGCATTCATGGCGTTCAGGTGCCGCGTGGCGACGACTGCGCTCTGCCCACCTGATAGGAAGACTATGCCGGGTACGGCGGCCGGCACTGACCTTCGTAGGCATCGCACAGTGGCTTCGGCAACCTGCTCTACTCCGGCCTGTTTCGGGCAATCTTTGGCCGAAATCACCATGTTCGGTTTCAGTACCATCTCTTCCAGGGCGACCCGATGGGACGCCAGTTGGAAGAAGACATGGTTGAGCGTTGCCTCGGTTACCTGCTCACATCGTTCGATAGTGTGGTTTCCGTCCATCAAGACCTCGGGCTCCACTATCGGTACTAGACCGACCTCCTGGCTCAAGGCTGCATACCGCGCCAAAGCATGGGCGTTGGCGTCGATGGCAAAGCCAGTGGGAAGGCTGTCTCCGATCGCTATTACCGCCCGCCATTTGGTGAACCTGGCACCGAGGTCCCGGTATTCGGCCAGCCGCTCTCGCAGGCCGTCCAGTCCTTCGGTGATCTTCTCTCCTGGGTACCCCGCCAATGCCTTGGCTCCGTTGTCGACCTTGATTCCGGGAACGACACCCATGCTCGTTAGCAAATCGGGAAAGGAAGTGCCGTCTTTCGCCCTTTGACGCAGCGTCTCGTCGAACATGATGACGCCGCTCATAAACTTCTCCACCCCGGGGGTGGTGAACAGCAGTTCACGATACGAACGGCGGTTTTCCTCGGTTGATTCAACGTTGATGCTGTCGAATCGTTTCTTGATGGTGGGGGAACTCTCGTCGGCGGCCAGAATGCCGCGGCCCGGCTCCACCATAGCTTGTGCAATGGATTTGAGATCGTTGGATGTCATTGCTACGAACCTCTGCTTGACTCTGATGTTGGTTGGCCTTTGGCCTTCTACGAAAATAGGCCGTGGGCGTCGGTTCTGCCAGCAAGGAACGAACCACCAGGCCCACCGGGCTGAGGCCGAAGCCTAGCGCGTGCGGAAGGGCCGGTTTTCGGTCTCGCGTCGTTTCAAGGACGTTACTATATTGGCGCGGCAGAATAGTAGCGGGAGAGATCAATGTCGCCGAGCAAGTGGGCACGTGTAACTCAAGCTGAAGCTCATGGGTTGAGGCGGGGTGCATGGTACCCGGTGGTCAGCAATTCCAACTCGACAACCGTCGTGTTGGATGTGAACAAGTCCAACAGGCCTGTGAACCGCGCCCATTTGGAATTCAGCGGGGAGCCACCGCAAAGATGGAGCGTGGTTCACAGAGACCCGGAAGACAGGGCTGCACGGCGTGCGAGCGACCGGGAGCTAGGTCCCGTCTACGGTGTTTGCCCGGCATGTCGGGAGCGGACGGTGGTTGAACAGAGAGTCACGAGCTTGGCGTGCCCGTCATGCGGCTCAGAGCACGAGGTCGACTGGGACAATCCCTGCTGATTGCTCCCTGCCGATCTCGGGTGTAGGAGTGGCACGCGCGGCAGTTTTCTCGTAATCCTCCCCTCCTTCCGCTCCTTCCCCTCCCCTATATTCCCCCCATGGCCAAGGTCTCTCGCAGAACCACGGTAACTACTTGGATCGACCACATCCCTGTTGGTTCCGGCCATCCGGTTGTGGTGCAGTCCATGACGAACACCGACACATCTGATGTAGCAGCAACGGTTGCGCAAATATCAGCACTGACGGACGCCGGAAGCGAGCTGGTGCGTATCACCGTGAATAATGATGCCGCTGCCCAGGCGGTCCCAAAGATCCTGTCGCAGCTTTCGGTTGACGGGAGGGATGTCCCCATAATCGGGGACTTCCATTACAACGGCCATCTGCTACTCACGAAATACCCCGAGTGCGCGCGTGGCCTTGCCAAGTACCGAATCAACCCTGGGAACGTTGGGCAGAAGCGCCGGGACGAGAACTTCACGACCATCGTTCAGGTCGCGATCAATAATGACAAACCGGTAAGGATTGGCGTAAACTGGGGGTCCCTCGACCAGAACCTTCTCACCCAGCTGATGGACGAGAACGCACGGCGCGAAGGTCCGCTCGATGCTCGCGAAGTCATGCTGGACGCAATGACGGAAAGCGCCATGCGTTCGGCCGCGCTGGCGGAAGAGGTGGGCCTGCCACACGACCGCATAATCCTGTCGGCCAAGATGTCTCAGGTGCAGGACCTCGTCGATGTTTATCGCAAACTTGGGCCATTATCCGACTATCCACTTCACCTGGGCCTGACGGAAGCTGGCATGGGAGTCAAGGGAGTCGTGGGTAGCGCGGCGGGATTGGCCATCCTGATGCAGGAAGGTATTGGTGACACGATCCGCGTCTCGCTGACACCCGCACCGGACGGGGATCGTTCCGAAGAGGTGCGCGTCGCCCAGCAGGTGCTGCAGACGCTGGATCTCAGGAGCTTTACGCCTCAGGTGAGTGCTTGCCCGGGGTGTGGAAGGACCACGAGCACGTTCTTTCAAGAAATGGCCGATCAGATCGAGACGTATCTACGGAATCAAATGCCGGTCTGGAAGGAGCGTTATCCTGGTGTGGAACAGATGCGGGTGGCAGTGATGGGTTGTGTGGTGAACGGGCCAGGAGAGTCAAAGCATGCCGATATCGGAATATCACTGCCGGGAACGGCTGAGGAGCCAAAAGCTCCCGTCTATGTGGACGGGAAGCTCTCTGTCACCCTCAAGGGCGAGGGGATAGTGCAGGATTTCATAGGGATCCTGAATGAGTACGTGGATGGCAGGTACCAGGATTCTCTCTCTGGGTCGTAAGTGACCGATTCGCTGCAGCTGAGCCGCGCTGTTGCGGCGCTGGCAGGTACCCAACGGGTGGTCGTCGTGACGGGAGCGGGGATGTCGCAGGACTCCGGGGTGCCGACATTTCGCGATGCCCAGACCGGCCTGTGGGCGCGCTTTGATCCCCAGGAGTTGGCTACGGAGACCGCTTTCCGCAGCCACCCCTCACGTGTTTTCGGTTGGTATCTATCGCGGTGGAGGAAAGTCAGGGCTGTGCACCCCCATGCGGGGTACGACGCCCTAGTTCGTTTGGAGAGCGTGTTCGAAGAACTGCTGATCGCCACCCAGAACGTAGACGGACTGCACCGCCGGTGTGGTAGCAGGAACGTGGTCGAGTTGCACGGATCGCTTGCTGCATTTCGTTGCCTCGATGGTGCGCATCCGTATGATCCGGCCGATCTGGAAGCGCTCCACGCGACATCTGACGAAGTGGAGCCACCTGAGTGTCCCCAGTGTGGCAGCCCGGTTCGCCCAGGAGTGGTCTGGTTTGGCGAGGCATTACCGACCGCCGCCGTTCAGCGGGCGTGGGCGGCGGTCCAGAACTGCGATGCGCTGCTCGTGGTTGGAACCTCAGCGCTGGTCTATCCCGCAGCCGAATTGCCGGAGATTGCGGTGCGAAGAGGATGTCCAGTCGTCGAGGTCAATCCTGATGCCACACCTCTGACGCCCAAGGCGGACGTCTGGTGGGGAGAGCGAGCCGCGATAGCACTACCGCAGCTGGCCGAGCACTTGACCGCAACGGGACAACTGTGATGATCTACGATCCGCGGTTCCGGCGCACGAAGATAGTTGCAACACTCGGCCCCGCATCATCTGATGAGGCGACTGTCCGAGCCATGGTGGAGGCGGGTGTCAATGTGGTCCGCATAAACAGTGCACATGGTACTCCGGAGGGTCGGGCGGAGTTGATCGATATGGTGCGCAGCCTGCGTGATCAGGTGAGAAGGCACGTGGGCGTCTTGGTCGATCTTCAAGGCCCGCGTATTCGTGTGGGCTCATTGCCCGAAGCTCTGGTCCTGGAAGCAGGAAGCGAGGTCATGTTTTCTCCCCAGGACATCGCGTCGGGTGATGAGATTCCGACGACATACCGTGACTTGGCCCGCGATGTTCGGCTTGGCTCCCGTATCCTCCTCGACGATGGGCTCTTGGCAGTGAACACGACTCGGGTGGATGGAAACCGAGTCGTGGGGCTCGTACATAACGGCGGCGTTCTGAGAAGCAACAAGGGCATCAACCTCCCCGACGATCAGGTGAGCGCCCCGGCTGTAACAGAGAAGGACCGGGCAGATGTCGAGTTGGCGTTGAAGCATGAAGCGGACATGGTGGGGATATCCTTTGTGAGCCGTGCGGAGGATGTCGAAGAAGTCCGCTCGCTCGTCGGAACGAGGGCCCGCCTGGTGGCAAAGATAGAAAGGCCCGCAGCTCTAAATGATATAGAGCGAATCGTGAAGGCTGCCGACGCGATCATGGTCGCGCGAGGTGATCTGGGCGTCGAGCTGCCGTTCGAGGAGGTACCGCTCACTCAGAAGCATCTGATCGCTGTCGCGATGCGTCAGGGAAGGCCCGTCATTACGGCGACACAGATGTTGGAATCCATGGTCAACAGTCCCCGCCCGACGCGCGCTGAGACGTCGGACGCCGCCAATGCCATCCTGGACGGCACCGACGCCGTGATGCTATCTGCCGAAACCGCGGTGGGAAGGTACCCGGTGGAGGTGGTAGGGGCCATGGTGCGGATCATCACCGAGATTGAGCAGGCGATTCTCAAGGATGGGATACCCTGGGGTTCTCACACTGAAGCGGATGACACCACGGATCGTGGCGAGGTAAAGGACGCAGTTTCCTCCGCCGCGATCGCTGCGGCTGAGATGTTGTCGGCACCGCTCATCCTGTGCATCACCAAGAGCGGGTTCACGGCGCGGACCCTAGCTGCTCACAGGCCGTTGAGTCCGGTATTGGGTCTGTCAACCGAGTGGAGAACATGTCGGTATTTGGCGATGGTATGGGGTGTACTGCCGATGCAAGCCGATGCCGTTCCCAACTATGACACCATGCTCGATGTTGCGCGGGAAGCCCTGTTGGAACGAGAGTATGTCAAAGTCGGTGATCGCATCATCGTGACTGCGGGAATACCGTTCGAGGTTCCGGGCACGACGAATATCATGAAGGTCGAGACTGTCTGACCGTGCGTCTGGTTATTCTAGGGTCGGGGACGTCGTTTGGAGTGCCAGTGATCGGTTGTGCCTGCCGGGTCTGCAAGTCGACTGACCCGCGCAACAAGCGTACACGTGTCGCCGCAGTGGTAGAGGGATCTGACGGCTCGGTCATCCTAGTGGACACGCCACCCGAGATCCGCCTGCAACTCGTCAATGCAGATGTACCTAACGTGGACGCAGTACTCTACACCCATGACCACGCAGATCACATCCATGGGATCGATGACCTGAGGGCGATCTCCGTCAGGCGAGGAGAGCTGCCGGTGTACGGGCCTCCGGAGACCCTGGAAGAGCTGAAGCAGCGATTTGGATACATATTCGATGCTGGTGTCGTCCCCCCACCGGGCACCACGAAGCCGCAGCTCACTCGCAATCCGCTCGAAGCCGGAACGGAAGTATCGATCGGCGGACAGGTCGTTCTCCCTCTTGAGGTCGATCACGGGGGATCTCGGGTATACGGGTATCGTTTCGGTAACCTGGCTTACCTCACCGATGTGAAGAGTGTGCCTCCCCCCACCCGGCGGGCACTCGAGGGAGTAGAAGTTTTCGTCATCAACGCGTTGTTCGAAAAGCAGCATCCCACACACCTTTCCATCGGTGAAGCAGTGGCCCTGGCGGCGGAGGTCGGCGCTGATCGTACGTTCCTCACGCATCTAACACACGACTTCGATCATGCCGAACTCGAGTCGCGACTGCCGAAGGGCGTAGAGCTGGCCTACGATGGCCTTTCGGTGGTCTTTTGATGGGGCGACTGATAAGTTTCCAATCTCTGTTGGCCGGGGCCGTATCACGGCCCCGTTAGGACGTCGACACCTGTCGGCTCACAAGGAGACACAATGTCACATGGTGAAGGCCAACCGGTCGTAGTAGTCGAGAGATCCAGCGGCGTAGGTGCGTTTCTTCTGGGAGCACTGCTGGGCGCGGGAGCCGCACTTCTGATGGCCCCACGGAGCGGCGAAGAGACCAGAGCCGTGTTGCGGACCAAGGGGCGACAGCTGAGGTCGAGAGCCGAGGAAACCGCAGAGGAGTTGCAGACGCGGGTCGGGGATGGATACGAACGGGCCAAAGCGCGGGTTGAGGATACCATCGAGAGCGCGCGAAGTAATCTCGGAGAAACTCGAGAAGGAGCCCGCGACGCTGTGGAAGCCGGAAAGGCCGCGGTTCATTCGGCGAGGGACGAGTTGGAACGACGGCTCTCAGACGCCCGCGGGGCTCGGAAGAAGTCACGCAAGAGGGTGGAGGAGAGCCCCGAAGAGGAAGATGACGAAGTGCCCGTCACTGAAGACGAAGTGACGGCATAGGACGCCAAATCCGACCCGTCTTGAAACAAGCAGGATACAAAGGATGGGCTTGGTCGCCAGTGGGATTCGCGCGTCGGGTCCTCGTGGCGTCCTACGAGGATAACATTCTCTTTCTGGCCAGTGCGCTCACGTTCCAGGCACTTCTTGCCGCGCTCCCAATCGTACTGCTAGCACTTGCCACTCTGGGCTACTTCGTGCACAGCGCAGATGACGCCGTCGGTGACGTCATGCGCCTGCTGGAGAATATCATCCCGTCTGCCGGGCCTGGTGAAGGCGACCCATTTCGGCAGGTGGAACGGTTCATCGAGGGTGTGAAAGACAGTAGAGCCCGGCTCTCGATCTACGGCCTGCCGCTGTTCCTCTGGTTCTCAACCCGGTTCTTCAGCGGTGCACGTGCCGCACTCAACGACATTTTCGATACTCAGGAGAATCGCCCATGGTTCGTGAGCATCGGGATCGATTTCTTCTTGGTCGTTGCGACCCTCGTCTTGGTGGCGCTCAACGCCGGTTTGTCGGTCCGTATGATGCAGTTTCCGTGGCTGGGCAGATTCGCGTCGGGAATGTCGACATTCGCTCTGGGAGTTACTGCGTTCTTTGTCATCTACGTGATGGCTCCGACCCGCAGGGTTCGTTGGGACACGGCGGTGATCGCAGCGGTTGTTGCCGCACTCGGCTTTGAGGTGACGAAGAAATTCTACTACGTATACCTGGTACAGTTCACAACTGTTGATCGGCTCATTTCCAACACCAATGCGATTGCGCTGCTGCTGCTCGTGGTTTGGATGTACGCCACGGTCTGTGTATTCCTGCTTGGCGCCGAGGTTGGTGAGATCTACGATATGAGGCGACGACAACGTGAGCAGCGTGCCATTCTGAGGTGAGGCAGGTGTGCATATGGGGGTGCAGGGATTGATAGATCTGCGCAGCGATACTGTAACGCAGCCATCGCCGGAGATGCGGCGCGCGATGGCGAACGCAGAGGTCGGCGACGACGTGCTAGATGGAGATCCGACTACCAGCAGGCTCGAAGACATAATGGCCGAGTTGTTCGGTGTGGAAGCGGCCCTGTTTTTTCCATCGGGAACCCAGGCAAATCAGACGGCCGTGCGAGTTCTCACACAGCCCGGTACCGAATTGGTGCTCGAAGCCAACGCTCACATCATCCACTACGAACAAGCTGGGGCGGCGGCTCTCTCGGGAGTGCAGGTCAGACCGGTAATCACGCCAGATGGTATCATGACGGCCGAATTGGCGATGGCGGCACTGAGGCCCGCAAGCCCGCATGTTCCCGTCGTGAGCGCACTAGCTGTGGAGAACACTCACAATGCCGCGGGCGGGAAGGTGATGGGTGTCGCTGTGTGGGACGCTCTGGTTGCGTTGGCGCGTGACCACAACATCCCACTGCATTTGGACGGAGCACGGGTGTGGAATGCGGCAATTGCCCAAGGTGAGGAACTCGGACGCATTGTCAGGGGGGCGAGGACCGTTTCCGTGTGTCTCTCCAAGGGACTGGGTTGCCCAGTCGGAAGCTGTCTTCTGTCAGATCGCGACCTGATCGACAGGGCCAGGACAGTCCGGCGGAGGTTCGGGGGCGGCATGAGACAGTCGGGTGTTCTCGCGGCGGCCGGCCTGTACGCCCTGGAGAACAATGTAGACCGGCTGGCCGATGATCATGCCAATGCGATCTTCCTTGCGGAGAGGCTCTCCAATCATCCGTGCGTTAAACCGATCGCTCCGGAATCGAATATCATCATGTTGGATCTCGTCGCTCCGGGGCTGACGGCAGATAACGTGCTTCCGAAACTGGCTGATGCCGGTGTCCTGCTGGTGCCGTTCGGTCCTACCCGCTTGCGTGCAGTCACACACCTCGACGTCACCGCCGAGCAGGTTGGACAGGCAGCCGACATCATCGCGAGTGTGCTGGATTTGGAAGGAGGCGCAGCATGCGCGTAATCGTGGTGGGAGCTGGAGAGGTTGGCTATCACGTAGCAGAGCGTCTATCCAATGAGAAGCAAGATGTCGTAGTGGTCGATGTGGCTCCTGAGCGCCTCGAGTACGTCCAGAACCATCTGGATGTGGCGGTGGTTGAGGGAAGCGGTGCGAGCCCGAGTGTATTGGAGGAAGCCGGTATCCGCGAAGCTGGATTGCTCACGGCGGTAACGAGCATTGACGAGGTAAATCTCGTTTGTTGCATGAGCGTTCGAGGCGGCGACGACCTAGTCAAGGTGGCGCGGGTGTCGAATCCTGATTTCTATGCCGACGGAGCGCACCTCCGGCCCGAGCTTTTCGGTGTCGATGTCATGATCAACCCGGAACGCGAGCTGGCTCTTGAGACGATCCGGCTACTTGAGGCAACCGCAGCTACGGACATTGCCATTTTTGCGGGCGGTGCTGTGCAACTAGTTGGTTTGCGCGTAACAGACGATGCGCCGATAGCCGGCAAGACGTTCTCGGAGATCGGAGCAGAGGTGGGCGCGGCCCCACTACTAACTGTGGCGATCCGGCGTGGTGCCAGGACGATAGTCCCTACGGGTGCGACCGGCGTCGTTGGGGGGGATCACCTCTATTTTGTGGCGACGGACGCGACGATCTCGCGAGCACTGGAGATGTGCGGCTACCGGCATACTACGGTGCACCGGGTCATGATAGCGGGAGGGAGTCACGAAGCTTACTACTTGGCCCAGCTACTTCAGCAACACCGCGGCCAGGCAATCATGCTGGTCAAGGAAAGAGATCGCGCGCAGGAACTTGCCGAAAAGCTGGACAAGGCTCTCGTACTGAATGGGGACGCAACCGACGTGGAGCTGCTGGAACTGGAGGGTGTGGGTGGCGTTGACGCGTTCGTGGCCCTCACAGATCACGACGAGACCAACATACTGTCGGCGTTGCTCGCCAAACATGCGGGAGCCCGGCAGGTAGTTACGCTGGTGAACCGGATGGACTACATGCCGTTGGCAAAGATGGTAGGGCTCGAAACGGCGGTGAGCCCTCGACTGTCGGCTGCAAATGCGATTCTGAGGTACGTGCGTAGAGGAAGTGTCACCAGTGTGGCCACGTTCAAGGACATTGATGCAGAGGCCATCGCGTTCAAGGTTTCGGAGGCGTCTCCGCTGAGAGATCGCAAGTTGGCCGACATCGAGTTTCCGACGGGTGCCATTGTGGCGGCAATCGTGCGCAGTGGAGACGAGGGTGCCGTGGTTCCGACGGGGGATGACGTCCTGCTCCCCGACGACACCGCGATCTTGTTTGCCTTGCCTGAAGCGGTAGGTCCGGTCACCGAGCTGTTCCCGTCGTGAATATTCGCGAAGTGCTTCACGTAGTAGGTGCGCTCCTGATGTGGACGGCGGCTGCTATGCTTCCGCCAACCGTCTTCGGGTTCACCGAGGACATGGGCGCGGCATGGATTCTGTCACTCTCGGTCACTGCCACGCTGGGAGGAGCGCTCTGGCTGTTCACCCCTCAGCACGTGTCGATCAATCGCAGAGAAGGCATCGTTGTAGTTGGGCTGGGATGGCTGTCGGTGGTGGCGGCTGGAAGCTTACCGTTCATATTCACGGGTGTGGCCCCTACGGCCGCCGGGGCCATCTTCGAGTCCGTTTCGGGATTCACCACGACAGGCGCCACGATCTTTCCGGTAATTGAAGACCTCCCGCGGAGCATTCTCCTATGGCGCTCGATCTCGCACTGGTTGGGGGGGATGGGGATCATCGTGTTGGGCGTGGCAATTCTTCCTCTCATAGGAATGGGTGGAGCTCAGCTGTTCCGGGCTGAGGTGCCCGGGATTGCCACTGACCGGCTTAAGCCGAGAGTGGCCACCACTGCACGACTCCTGTGGGGTGTATACGCCGCTTTGACAGCAGTCCTGGGAATTCTCTATCTGGCTCTTGGCATGTCACTCTTTGACGCGGTGAACCACGCAATGAGTGCACTAGCCACAGGGGGGTTTTCGACCAAGACCGCGTCCCTCGGGAGTTTCAAGCCGGCAATTCAATGGGTGACAATCGTGTTCATGCTGGCTGCAGGCACCAACTTCACTCTGCATTACCGGTTCCTGACGGGGAGGTGGAACTCCTTCTTCCGTGATGCGGAGTGGCGCTGGTATGCCGGAATCGCGCTCGGCGCGGCGATCGCAGTCTTCGTGGCGCTCGGACTGTCCACAGAGACTTGGGTATTCCGGGATGCTGCTTTCAATGTGGTGGCCATCCTGAGTACGACGGGATTCGCTACTGCAGATTTTGGCACGTGGCCCGATTTCACGCAGGTCCTACTCCTGAGCCTGATGTTCGTTGGGGCAATGGGTGGTTCCACGGGGGGTGGGTTCAAGATGGCTAGAGCTGTGGTCGTACTAAAGCACGCCGCGAGTGAAGTAAGGAAGGTGCTGCATCCGCGTGCGTTGTTTGTAACCAAGCTCGGGCGCTCTCCGATTCGCTCCGACATCCTGGCAAACGTGCTGGCCTTCCTGGCGCTGTACGTGGTTACACATGGAATAGGCTCACTGCTCATTGCTGCTCTGGGCAACGACTTGGTGACATCGCTCAGTGCGGCTCTGGCTGCGATGTCCAGCATCGGACCGGGTCTGGGCGATGTAGGGCCGGCATCAAACTACGGACACCTCGGTGTTTCAGCCCACCTCATTCTCTCCGCACTCATGCTGCTCGGAAGGCTCGAGTTCTACACCCTGTTGGTGTTGGTGATTCCGGGCACGTGGGACCGGTGGGGGGGAGATAGGTGATTGGGGCGAGAGTGCGATCCGGCCACTTTTGCACGTCCCGATCCACTCCACTAGCTTTCACCTGCCCCAGGTCCGTAGGGCGAGTGCGCGCGAACCGCGTCAGGACCGTGAAGGTAGCAGCGCTAAGCGATGATACGCGTCGCTTCGGGTCGCCTGGGGCAATTACTCATCTCCTATGACACACACTGCACTCGCTAGAAAGTACCGGCCAAACCGGTTCTCTGACCTGGTCGCCCAAGAGCACGTGGCTGCCGGACTCGTCGGCGCCGTGGTC
>JBDGZZ010000028.1:0-32689 GCA_039588335.1 Gemmatimonadota bacterium
CCCGTTCCGGATCGGTCCCGTACTTGACACCAACCGGAACCTCGACACGGCGAAGCTTGTCGGACAGGGTCCAGTTCACGACTCTGCCGGAGATCAAGTCTCCGTTCGGCACGATGACCTCGGCGCACTCGAAAGTTCTGACGGTACTGGCTCTAATGCCTATTTGCCGCACCTCACCGATCAATCCATCGACTTCGATCGTGTCACCTATTTGGATTGGTCGTTCGAACATTAGTATCAAGCCCGAGATGAAGTTGTTCACGATGTTCTGAAGCCCGAAACCGATGCCGACGCCGAAAGCACCCGCCAGCAGGGTGATCGAACTCAAGTCGAATCCAGCGGCACCAGCGGCGAACAGGAAACCCACGATCAGAACGAGGTAGTGAACGAGCGCGGATATGGTTGTAGGTACGCCACGTGGCAGATCCATTTTTGGGAGTACGTCCTCGCGAAGTACCACGCGAATGGCTCGGGATATCCAAATGGCAAGCCAGAGCGTCAGTACGAATGCTAGGATGTCGCCAAGAGAGATCTGCCAGCTGCCGAGCGCCCACTCTCTGCCGAACACCAAAACGATAGCGTTTACGACGGGGTCGATGATCTCGAAGGCAGTTAGTACGACAAAGAACCATAGGGCCAGCGCCCCGGTGTGGACGATACCGGCGATGCGGCGGCTCAGGATCCCAGACGAGTATCCAATAGACGGAAGCCGTCGTGCCGGTCCTTTCTTGAGTAGGACCACCGCGATGCCGTCGATTGCCTTGACCAGTACGACCATGCCGAGTGCCGCGGCACCGGCTGTCAGTACCCCCTCAGTCAATATCCAGGATAGCCGTACGAATCCGAGGACGTTGGCAAGGATGGACACGCCCAGCAGAAGAAGTCCAAGTCTGGCGGTCGGGACTACAGCCCACCACCACTTGACCGGGTAGTGCTGACGCAGCCAGCTATTTGGCTTGAGTAGCACGGCGAGGCCGGCGAGCGCCAAGGCACATATCAGGAGAAGCACTCCTCTCATGGCCAGGGGCTGGTCCACCAAAAGGTCGGCGACTTGGAAAAACTCCCATATCGCGATAGTCGTGTATGCGGAAAGCCGCATGCTCGGGTCGAGCACGCCGGGAATGAGGCGCAACAACGGGACGATCCAGAAGACCTGCGCCACATTCAGCACCACAGTCGGCGCGAGCGGGAAGAACAATCGGGTGCTAGCCAACGTGAGCAGAAACGCCGTCGACACAGGCCGTGATAAGATGTGGACCGACGCCTGAAGTGCCGCGTCGTCGCCTCCCCACCGTCTGCTCGATCGCCTGAGGCCCACCAGTCCGATTAGGAGTCCTAGGAACAGAGCGATGTAGGCGATGATCTGCTGTTGTTGCGTGCGACCGAACTCACGGAGGCCGGTCGTCTTCTGTTGCCAGGAATCACGCAGGTGTTGGATCAAGGAGAGCGAATCGGTTGGGGATCGCAAGCCGCGCCACAAGGCGGGACTATCCGGAGTCAAGATTCTCCGGCGAGCACTGCCGTATGCCGCCGCTACATCGACCTGTGCCTGTGCGACGATGGATCCTTCCTGGGAAACCTGGCTCAGCAGAGTCAAGATTTTCTGGCGTCTCTCACCAAGTGTCCCGTCGACGTCACTCACATGGTCCAACACCGATTGGATTGTTTCAATCGTAGCCGGGGCCAGTTCTTGGCCGGCTGCTGACTCGGCGGTGACCTCCCACGCAGCTCTGATGCTCTCGAGAGAATCCCTCGTCGTGTCTAGCTCGTTGGATCGTGCCTCCAGAGCTTGTCTCCACCGAGTGAGCTGTACTTCGCGGTTGTGCCACTGCACGTTGAGGTCGTCGATCGCGCGCAGGGACATTCCCACTAGTCGGCCTGTGTCGGATCTCTGTCTGAGTTGCTGCAATGACTGTGAAAACGCATCCAATGACGAATCGATGGTGAGTACGACCGACGAAGGCTCCGAGATCGACCGAATCTGGAGTAGAACAGCTGTGGCATCCTCCGCGGTCCTGGCGATCTGAGTGGCTCGGATCGCGGCCGATGTCGTATCTGCCTGCGTGGTGTCGGCGGCGTCTGGCGTCTCTTGACCCCAGGCTGGCATCGTGTGTCCGAGGCTCAGCAGGAAACAAAGTGTCAACGCCAGTGCGCAGCCGTGGCCTCGGGGGAGCTTCTCGGAGGGTGTAATCACAGAACCGGCTTTCATGTCGCGGTGTTGGGTGAGTGTTGTCGATTAAGATAGAGTTGTGTTGTCGTGCGGGCCAGAACCGGTCCGAGGTAGGCATGCCTCGCATCGGCTATCCGGTGCTGGCCAAGGCGTATCATCGAGCGTATTCTATAGACAGGTAGTCCCGAGACAGGTAGTCCCGGACCTCCAGAGTCGCCCCTCCAGGCCAGGCTAACGGAGGGCCCGAGCATGTCCGCCGGGCGCTCCAAAGGCGAGGCGGGAGGACAAGGTGGGCTATCCGAAGAAGCACCGCGGCTTCCGTCTGCGGAAAAAGTAGCATTTCTCAGGTAGTGGGCTGCCTACCGCCTAACGAGACTGAACCGTAATCGATCTGCGTGCGCCGGGCGCCCCCGGGGAGCTGCGATCACTATCTCAGGTCGAGGGGTCCAACTGGTTGTGCGCTCGATTCGAGTACTCTTCTTTGCAGACACTCATCTAGGATTTGACCTACCACAGCGGCCCCGCATCGCCCGCCGACGTCGGGGCCACGACTTCTTTGCGAATTTTGAACGTGTCCTCGAAGTTGCGGTGCACGAGGGTGTAGACTTCGTAGTGCACGGCGGCGATCTCTTCTTTCGTAGTCGGATCCCCGCAGAACTAGTGCAGCGGGCGTTCCTGCCGCTCAAGCGCATTGCCGATACTGGAATTCCAATCTTCCTCGTTCCTGGCAATCACGAGCGGTCACGTATTCCCTACCAGATGCTGGCCCTGCACCCACGGATCCGGATCTTCGATCGCCCCAGGACTTTCGTGGAAGAGGTAGGCGGTGTGAGTGTGGGGTTTGCCGGTTTTCCCTACTACGGGGGCGATGTGAAGGACAAGTTCCTGACGTTGTTGGCGGAGACCGGTTGGCATGATACCAAGGCCGCGATCAACCTGCTCTGTGTACACCACTGTTTCGAGGGCGCAACCGTTGGTCCTAGCCACTACATGTTCCGGCACACCAGCGACGTGATTCAGTTGGCGGACATACCCCTAGATTTCACAGCCGTATTGTCGGGTCACATTCACCGCCATCAGGTTCTGGTACACGATCTGCAGGGTCGGGAACTTGCGACTCCGGTTCTCTACCCGGGGTCCATAGAGCGAACGTCATTTGCCGAAATAGACGAATCCAAGGGGTACCTTCTGTTAGAGTTTGATTTGGCCAATGGAAGTCGAAGTTCATTGTGTCGCTGGGATTTCCACGAACTACCTGCGCGGCCAATGCTCATACACGATCTGCAGGCGGCTGACAACACGGGGACCGAAGTGGAATTGGCGATTCGGAAGTGTATAGAGCAGTCCCCTGTAGACGCCATCCTCCGCGTTCGAATACACGGCCGACCTGGAGGTGAGGTGCGTATGGTAACTCGGGCAGCGAATCTGCGAGCAATCGCGCCACCCACCATGAATGTGGAGGCTGTAATGGTGGATGAGTGGTCGTGATATTGAAGAGCCTCTTTACGGTCGGTTTCTCGTTTGTTGCCCTGGTGGCGGGCACACTTGTGTTACAGGGCCAGGCTGAGCCGAGTTCCGCCTCTCGAGTAACCATAAGGGGCACCGTGTACGACGCGCTGTCCGGGAAGCCTGTTCCTTTTGCCATCGTCCGCGCGCTTCAAACCGACTCTTCGGCATTGACGGACCGAAGAGGCCGCTACCGGTTGAGGGTCCCTGCGGGTGATTGGCAACTCGAGTTCCGGCAGATCGGTTACGAAGTTGCCACCGAGACCATAGCCGTGACCGGAGAACCTGCCCCGCTCGATGTGTACATGACGCCGCTAGCTGTGTCGCTGGCGGCAGTTGTCATAACGGATACGGTAGAGAGCAGAGCCACACGGATCATCCGGCGGGCAATTGCGCGAAAGAATGACGTGCTATCTCGCATCCAGGACTACCGGTACGACGCTTATGTAAAGCTCGTCATCAACAACCTCGAGAAGAACGAGGACTCGGCCGATGCCGTTCTGCTTATCACTGAGACCGAGACAACTGCTTACTGGGAACAGCCGGACAGATACCAGGAAGTGATCACTGCGCGGCATCAGTCAAGCAACCTGGATGCGGAAAATAACCTCGTTTCAGTCGGCCAGATCGTAAACTTCAATAGAGATCGAATAGACCTGCAGAAGTACGCCGTTGTATCACCGACCGCTGATGATGCACTCGATCACTATACTTACCACTTGGTGGATTCGCTTACTGTAGACGGCAGGAATGTGTACAGACTCGCCATCGTGCCAAACACCGACGGTGCGCCACTTTTCGTAGGCATGATCGACATCACAGACTCGACGTACGACGTGATCTCGATAGATGTCGGTTTCAATGAAGCTGTCCGATTCGATTTCTTCGAGAATCTACGATACCGCCAAAAACTGACCGACTATGGCGACGACCACTGGATGCCGTCCGACATTGCGTTCACAGGCGAGGTCCACTTTGGCATCCCGATCCCAGGTGTGCCAAGGCATCTTGGGTTCGAACACCGGGCAACCTTGGGCGATTTCCGCTTTGACGAAGGAAATCTCCCGACCACGTTGGGCCAGTTCGTCATCGTCGTGGATGAGGGAGCCGACGATGTGGACAGCACGACGTGGACCGATCGCCGAGCGGAGTCTTTGCGTCCTGTAGAGAAGGAGGCATACGCCCGAATCGACTCAGTAGCCAACACCCCGGTAACATTTGGCCGTGGCGTGGCGAATGGCGCTGGGATTTTCTCGCCAAACGTCACGCTTCCGGTGAAGCTCGGCTATTCGTTCGGTCGCGACGAGTGGCAATATGATGTGGGTGCCCAGGTCAGGCTGTCAGCTCACCGTGGCCTGTGGATAGGTGGAGCATATCGCAACGACGTAGTTAGGAGGCCCACCATTGTCTCGAGATCGTACAATCCGACATACCTCGCGCTTCTCATAAAACTCGATCCGCTGGATTATCATCGCGAACGGGGATACACATTGTTCGTGAGTGGCAGAGTCACCAATCACTCTCGATTGGAGCTGCGCTACGGCGATTTTGACCAAGAGTGGATTCCGGCGGTGACGGACTTTTCGTTTTTCAATGTGAACGATACAATGAGAGCCAACCCACCAATTGTGGACGGCAAGCTTCGTTCCGTGTCTGCAACCTTGACATATGACTCGCGGCCGATGCTGCGGCAAAAGGGACGCGATTTCCGACTCAACAGTCTCACCTATACTCAAGTGACAGCCGGTTTCGAATACGCAAATCCGGACTTTATCAACAATGACTTCGATTTTGGACGCTACTACGTCCGACTTCGCCGCCGGCAGCGGACTTTCAACTGGGGCCTGACTACAATCGACGCTTACGCGGGGGCGTCGAGCGGAGAGCTTCCGCCACAAAGGTACTTTACTGTGGACTTTGGCAAAGGAGCGTTCTTCGAGGAAGGTGGCTTCAGCACAATGCACGAAACCAATTTCTACGGCAACAGGGCGGGCATGGTAGTGGTGAGCCACAACTTCGATCGGATGCTGTTCCAGAAGAGCGGCATACCGCTAGTGAAGAAGGTCCCCTTCACCCTGGCAGTTCATGCGGGTCTATTCTGGACGGATTTTGTGGACCATAGTCCGAATCCGGGAGACGAAGTCCTGACCACGGCGCCGACGGCATACACCGAACTGGGCTTCGGGATAGGCAACCTGACCCCGTTCATCTCTCCTCTGAACATGGCGGTTTACTTCAGCTGGCAGATTTCGTCCTACGCGACTGAGGGATTTCAGTTCCGTATTGGTGTCCCGACCCCCTGACGCCAGTGAAGGATAGTAGGTCACTAATGGCCAACTTGCAGGCCCGATGCCGCGGATGCACGTTGCCGGGGCGTCGGTCGAGCCTCCGTCCCTGACATTTCCATCCAGCCACCGTTTTTACTCGACCTGTAACGCAACCATCGGATCGATCTTGGTTGCACGGCGGGCGGGAATCGCGCATGCAATCAAACCGACGCTGATCAATATAGCTGCCACAGTTGCAATCGGACCGACAGAGAGAGCATTCGTGATCTCTATGCCATCGCTAGCCGCGGCTGTGACCACGCCACCGATGAAGCTCACCACCAATGCAGCGAGGGGCACCCCGAGGAGTAGACCAGTTCCCGCCAGCCACATGCCTTGACGGGCCACTCTACTCAGTATCTGAACCGGTTTGGCGCCAAGTGCCATGCGGACACCGATCTCGTTGGTTTGCTGCGAAACTGAGTACGCCATAACGCCATATATGCCGATTGCTGCCAACGCCAGAGTCAGCAAACCCACAATGAACAGGATTTCCGTCATGGTGTTGGGGCCGGCGAGTTGACTTGCCATGTACGCGTTCAGGGTTTGAACAGCTGTGACCGGCTGATCTCTATCGATGCTCCAGATCGCGTTCTGCACTGGGCTGGTCAGCTGATAGGGATCTGCTTGTGCTCGCAGGATTATGCTCATGCTTCGTACCGGTACCTGCGACAGGGGAAAGTAGACCGCCGCGAAGGGAGCCATCAATCCCGACAATCGTGACTGAGCTATGTTGTCTACAACACCCACTATTTCGCGTGATTCATCCCGTATGGTGATACGCCTACCCACGGGATCGTCGCCGTCGAAGTACTGGTTTGCCATGCGCTGGTTGATCAGTATGACGGCTGGAGTATCCGACCGATCGGTTTCGGTAAAGGTGCGGCCAGTGCGCACATGTATACCCATCATGCTGAAGTATTCCGGGCTGACCGAGAGCCACGACGTAGTTGGTTGTTCATTGCGCTCGTATGTCAGTCCATCAATCGTGAAGTCTGTGAACGGCAGGTTGCGGGTTCGAGGTAGTGCATTAGCGAGTGCGAATGCACTCACCCCGGAGACACTCTCCACTCGGCGTTTGGCTTCGTCGAAGAACGCAACCCTCGAGGCTTCATCCGCGTATTTGTAATCGGGCAACGTGAGTTCCATCTTGATGACGTTTTCCACGTCAAACCCAGGGTCAATAGCAAGTTGTCGGTGGAAGAGATCAGTCAGCACTGCAGCGCCTACTAGGATCGTCAGAGCAAGCGCAAACTCGGCCATCACGAAAGCACTTCGAATTCTCTTCTTCCGCCGAGTGGCTGTTCCACCGCGACTCCCCTCAACTAGTGCAGAACCCAGCCCACCGGTCACTGCCTGGGTTGCCGGAGTCAGCCCAAAAGTGAGTCCAGCAATCAGCGAGATTGCGGCACTGAACCCGAGGACGGTCCCGTCAATGGAGGGGAAGTAGGTGGCGGGTATCTCGGGCGGAAACGCCGTGGTCAAGAAACCGACTCCCCAGATGGAGAGCGTGGTGCCGAGAGCGCCGGCGATGAGCGCCAAGATAACGCTCTCAGTGAGAAGCTGTCTTACCAGTCGTCCCTTGCCTGCGCCAAGTGCTACGCGGACGGCGATTTCTTTTTGCCGCGCGTCGGTCTTGGCCATTAGTAGACTGGCTACGTTGACGCAGGCTATCACCAGAACGAGGATGACTACGGCCATTAGAATCTGCACCAACCCGGTGTCGGTCTCCCCCGGAAATGCTTCACGAATCGTCTCGACGTGGACACCGGATCCTTCATTTGTCTCGGGGTATTCTATCTCCAACCTCGAGGCCAGCGCAGTCATCTCTGATTGGGCCTGTTCCACTGTGACACCAGAGTTCAGTCGCGCCGTCACGATCAAGGCCTGGTCTTCCCTGTCGTGGCGTCGATCGCCGAAATCGGATGCAATCCAAAGGCCAACAGTACCGAGTAGGAAGTCGAACGTCTCGGGCATGATGCCCACGACAGTGTAGCTTTGTCCGTCCAGGGTGACCGTATTGCCCAACACCTCCGGCGCCGCTCCAAACCGGTTATTCCATAGAGTTTCACCCATCACAGCTACGGGTGTGTCCTCCGTTCCGCCTTCATGTTCCTGGAACGTGCGCCCCATCATGGGTTCTGCACCCAAGACACCGAAGTAGTCTGGAGTAACTCGGGCGATTGTCAGTTGCTCCGGCCGCTCCAATCCGGTCAAGTTCATTGTTTGGAACTCGGAAGCCGACCACGTACCTAGCGATTTTGCCTCGGCCCGCCAGTCCCAGAAGTTGGCTACAGTAACGTTTTCAGTGTCGTTCGACGCAAGGCGGTCGTTCTCCCAAACGAGTACGAGCCTTTCGGCCTCTGGATACGGTAGTGGCTTGAGCAGCCATGAGTTGACGAGGCTGAAGATCGTCGTGTTGGCGGCGATGCCGAGAGCCAAGGACAAGACGGCTATGGTCGTTACCACCGGTGTCTTGACGATCATTCGAAAGGCGTAGATGCAATCTTGGCGGAATGAACTGATCATGTTACGGCTTCTCTTTGGAGCGGGTGGATTGACATGGCGGCGACGGCCACCGCCATGGAGTGCAACGGCAAGTTGGGATTCGCGAACCGCAGCTGACAGGAGGCCTGAGATTTCGCGGAGCCAGAAGCGAGCTTGGTGCAACAACGATCCGCGTCGCCGCACTGCCCAGTATTGGTCGGCGAGAGCAGCCTCGAGGTCCTCGGCGAATTCTCGCATGAAGGAGCGCGGCAACAGGACCCGTGTCATTGCAGCGAATAGCCTCAGTGGCAGCGGCCTGACGACGGGAGAGGTCCTGGATCGAGACGTCATGAAGTCCGAGCGACGAAACGAGTCTTCTTGATCATCTCTGCGAGCTTCTCAATGCGGCGAGCTTCGCCGCGAGCGACCTCCCTGCCAAAGTCGGTGATCCGGTAGTACCGCCTTCTCTCATCCTCCAGTTCTGGATCTGGCCTGATCTCAGACTGCTGTACCAGACCGTCACGCATCATCCGCTTTATCGCACCGTAGAGGGTTGAAGTGCTGAGCACGACATCCCCTTCGGTGCGACCAGCTACGTCTTGGATGATCCCGTATCCGTGCAGATCCCGTTCGTTGAGGGAAATCAGAACCTGGAATACCGGCGTCGACAGCGGGATCATAGCTTCCGGCCGCGGACCGTCGGATTGTGCCATGGGTGCAGTCGCCTCTCTGATATAGTTGCTACTGCCTCTCGAGATATATCCTACGAGGGAGTAGTTGGCTGGGTTTCAGAGCCGTAACACAGCAGGGTCATGTCGCGGGTGATCACGGACTTCCGGATGGAAAGTCATTGTCCTGCTTGAGGTTGCAAGCAGACTAGGCTCTGCAGGGGAGGTGGAAGGGGGGCCGCGATCCATGTGGCAAGGCCCGCACAAAGGTGCTAGAATCCGTCAGTCCGATGTGCAATGAACCGGTGCTCCACCTCAATTCGATAGAACATCATGAATGACTACCTGAAGACTCTAGGCATAGAAGACCAAAACTTGGGCGGATTCGGTGGCGAGTGGATCGGGTCCGGTCCTCAGCTCAAGGTGATCACGCCCATAGACGGATCCACGATTGCAACCGTACAACAGGTGACCGAGAACGAGTACGACCAGATCGTCGACCGGGCCCACCAAGCGTTCCTCGAATGGCGCAGGGTACCCGCCCCCAAGCGAGGCGAGGTCGTGCGCCAACTAGGCAATCGGCTGCGTCAGTTCAAAGAAGAACTAGGTGCACTTGTGACGCTCGAGATGGGGAAGATCATCGCTGAGGGCGAGGGTGAAGTGCAGGAGATGATCGACATTTGCGACTTCGCAGTTGGTCTGTCACGGCAGCTCTACGGACTAACGATGCAGTCCGAGCGGCCTGATCACCGCATGTTCGAGCAGTGGCACCCGCTGGGCGTCGTGGGTGTGATCAGCGCGTTCAACTTCCCGGTCGCAGTATGGAGCTGGAATACCGCCCTCGCGTCAGTGTGCGGCGACAGTGTGTTATGGAAGCCTTCGAGCCAAACTCCCCTGACTGCTATCGCATGTACCAAGATCGCGCAGCAAGTCTGCGTAGAGAACGATGTCGACCCTGCAATCTTTTCGCTCGTAGTCGGGAAGGGATCTACCGTTGGTGATCGTTTGTTGCACGACAGGCGTGTTCCGCTCGTTTCGGCAACCGGTAGCTGCAGCATGGGATACCGCGTGGGCAAGGTAGTGGGTGAGCGGCTTGGCAGAACTATCCTCGAACTCGGTGGTAACAATGCAATCGTCGTTACGCCTCACGCGAACATGGATATAGTACTTCCAGCGATTCTCTTCGGGGCAGTCGGTACCGCCGGACAACGATGCACCAGCACGCGGCGCATCATCGTCCATGAATCGGTGCGCGAGGAGGTTGTGAGCCGGCTGTGTGCAGCATATGCCGACATACGGATTGGAGACCCGCGCGAACCGGATACGCTGATGGGGCCGCTAGTTACGAAGGACGCAGTGACAGATCTGCAGAACGCAATAAAACGTGTCATGAAGGAGGGGGGCGAGATCCTATATGGTGGTGACCCTCTGGATGGTCCCGACCATCCTGGTGGCCATTATGTCAAGCCCTGCATAGCAGCTGCCAAGAACAAGTACCACATCGTGCAAGAGGAAACCTTCGCTCCTATCCTGTACATCATTGGCTACGGTAAGGCTTCGGCCTCAGCAAAACAGGCCGTGGACGACATTGAGGAAGCGCTGGCACTCCACAATGGCGTGCCGCAAGGCCTTTCCTCCGCGATCTTCACGGAGCACGTGCGCGAGGCAGAGTACTTCCTGTCGCACCGCGGCAGCGATTGCGGCATTGCCAACGTCAACATCGGAACTAGTGGCGCCGAAATAGGTGGTGCTTTCGGTGGGGAGAAAGAGACGGGAGGTGGACGCGAGTCAGGATCGGACTCCTGGAAGGCATACATGCGGCGCCAGACCAACACGGTCAACTGGAGTACTGACCTACCGTTGGCACAGGGGATAGAGTTCGGTTAGGGCCGCGATTCAGCCCGTAGGAGCTGGCGGCCGGTCACTCGAGGCCGTCAGCTCAACCCCCTCCAAACAAGTGGACTTCGGAGTCTTCGAACATGGGCACAAACAGGAAGAAGCTCGAGAAGACAGTCAGCGAACTTGAGTCCATTCGCAAAGCCGCTCGGAAAACTGAAAAGAAGTACGCTGCCGAGCTCGACGCAGTTCACCCGTCTTACCGCAAGAGTGCAGCCAACCTGATTCACTACCTGGCACTCCGACATCAGAATCTGAACACCCTGCAGGACGATCTCGAGCGCCTGGGTCTGTCGCGACTTGCCAAGGCCGAGAGTCATATCATGGCGAGCATAGTCGCGGTCGAGGGGGCACTGAAGGCAATCGCTGGCTCGAAAAAGCCAGTCGCTGCCAAGCCCGGCTTGTCGATCAAGAAAGGGACCAAGCTTCTCGGAGTGAACACATCGGCATTGTTGGGGAAGAAGCTGAAGGGTAGCAAGGCGCGGATCATGGTGACCCTGCCGTCGGAAGCAGCCGACGACAAGAAACTGGTTCTAACCCTAGTAACCAGCGGCATGAACAGCGCCCGCATCAACTGTGCGCATGACGATGCGCAAGCGTGGAAGCGCATGATCAACAACATCAAGGCGGCGAGGCGCAAGACAGGACGCAACTGTCGGATCTGCATGGATCTGGGAGGACCAAAACTGCGCACCGGCTCGCTGGTACCAGGACCACAGGTGTTGCACATCCATCCCGAACGAGATCCGTTCGGATCGGTCGTTGTCCCTGCAAGAGTATGGCTGGGACCGAATTGGGCCGGCGGAGGTCTTGAAGATGCGCTCTACCTTCCGGTCGATGGGGCGATTTTGGGGCGAATTCCCGATGGCGGTGAGCTGCGGTTTGAAGACACCCGTGGCAAGAGCCGAAAGATCTTGGTGGAACGAGACGAGGCGGGCGGCAAGCTGGCACTTTGTTACGAATCCGCCTTCGTGACCACTGGAACCGAACTCGCATTGGACGACAAACAGCGCTCCTTCAAATTCACTGTCGGCACACTACCGTCGCTCGAGCAGAGTATCCTATTACGAAAGGGCGACACACTGATTCTCCACAAAGACCCTCAGCCAGGAGAACCGGCACAATTGGACGCCGAAGGGAATGTGGTTCAGTGTGCGCACCTCTCCTGTACGCTACCGGACGTATTTGAGCACGCCAGACCGGGCGAACCGATTCTGTTCGACGATGGGAAGATCGAAGGGGTCATGCGCGAGGTCTCGCATGAGGAGATCCGTGTGGAGATCACCTATGCTAAGAACGATGCCGCGAAGCTCAAATCTGACAAAGGGATCAACCTTCCCGAAAGTACTTTAGGGATTGGCGCCCTGACGGAGAAGGATCTCAGGGATCTAGTCTTCGTTGGTGAACACGCTGACGTGGTGAACGTGTCATTTGTAAACGGCCCTGAGGATGTATATGAACTCTACGCCGAACTCGACGCGATGAATGCCGATAATCTGGGTGTCATCTTGAAGATTGAAACACAAAGCGGATTCAAGAACCTGCCCGCAATCCTTCTCGCCGCCATGAGCCGATACCCAGTAGGAGTGATGATTGCCAGGGGGGATCTGGCAATCGAGGGTGGCTGGAAGCATCTAGCCCAGATACAGGAAGAGATTCTGAGAATGTGTGAGGCTGCCCACGTCCCCGTTGTCTGGGCGACCCAGGTACTGGAGACACTGGCTAAGAAGGGACGCCCCGCGAGGGCTGAGATTACGGACGCTGCGACGGCCCAACGTGCAGAGTGCGTGATGCTGAACAAGGGACCTCACATTCTCGAGACGATCAAGATGCTCGAGAAGATCATGAAAAGCATGGAGAGCTACCACCGGAAGCAGGCGCCGATGCTGCCGCGGCTCGATGCGGAGGATGTTCTGAGAGTGAGCAGCGAGGCGTGAGTAGTGGCGGCCTAGCTTGACGCAGGTCTCACAGTCAGATTATCGTGGCTTTGTCGAGGTTGGGGAATTGGGCCATTCTTTGCCATCCAATCACCAAGTCCGATGTGGGCATCCGTCAGAACCTCACCTTCCCGGTCCACCCTGACCCGATCTCGGGACAGCACTGCTGGCATCGAGCCGTACGCGTGCGGAAAGCAGACGCCGGGGATTCGTACGGCGATATAGTGGAATGCGCTCGCTCACCTCGTCATGAACGTGAAGCTCATTCCATAACTGCCATTCGTATGTTGCCAATCGGGTCCCATCATGCCGCCACAGACATTCATCATGCAGTCCTGCATCATGGTCTGCATCACCCATTGACCGCCCATCTGGACACCGTGTTGTTCCAGGTCAATGACATGTCCGCCCCCGTCCATCATGCCGCCACCGATGTGAATCGTGTATTCAGTCTGGGGCATCAGTGGGGCATTAGGGGTGAATACTAGATGCAACTCGTCTTGCTCCCAACTCATTGTTCCGTCCACCAAGGGACCGAACGGTCCCGACATGCTAGCCTCATGGACTGCGACGAAGGCCTCATCTTGCATCGGGTGGGAAAACTCAATCGATATCGACGTATCGAGGTTAACTCCAGTGGTGCCTCCCGAAGGAGCTATTGATAGCAGGGCCGCTTCATATTCTGGAGCGGCCAGGTCGTTGCCGCAGCTTGCAACGCTGAGCGTGAACACCCCTATCAGACCGACTTGCAGTATGTGCTTCATAGTACGACTCTCCGTAGTCCTGGATCTGTATTCCTATTCGCTTTGCTGTCGCCTGGATGACCAGTGGACGTGGACGATGCGCCAGCCATCTGTTGTACGTTCCAGTACAATCGTCTCCGTGCCAAGCATATCGATCTCTCGATCTCTAAACATGCCTCGTGTTGCTGTCGTGCTGGTAACCCAGGCAACATCTCCTGACTGGTGCGTACTCTGAGTGACCACCTCGCGGCTCGTCTGGCTCGCAAACTCCATGTCGACGATGAGATGATGTGATTGGAACTCGTCTCGAGACTGTTCCGCACGTCCGCTCTCGTATATGAGAACATCTGGTGCCAGTAACTCCAGGGCTGCGCTCGAGTCGCCACGTGCAAGGGCCTCGTGGAATGCTACAACTGTTCCTGCCGGTGTTTCCTGAGAGTTTTGAGCGGCAGCCAGGAATGGGATCAGCATAGCCGCAGTCAGCATGTATCTGGACAGTCTTCGCGGGCTCATTATCGTGTCTCCAGTGTCAGTAGTGATGTCCCCTATTCGGCCGTCGCAATAGCTACGTCGCCGAGCGCAGCCTCTCTAAGAACTGGCTGTGCCATGCGGCTTACTTGCCACCGTCGCCAAAGGAGATAGATGGCCGGGATCACGACAAGAGTGAGCGCTGTCGCGCTGACCATTCCACCCACCATTGGTGAGGCTATCCTCTTCATCACGTCAGCTCCCGTTCCGGTGCTCCACAGAATGGGAGCCAGGCCTGCAGTGATGGCGGTAACGGTCATGAGTACCGGACGGAGTCGTTCCAGCGCTCCCTCGCGAACTGCAGCCGCGACGTCCTCTGAGTGTTTCATCCGGCCTTCCATCAGGCGACGTTGGAACGCTTCATCCAAATAGATGAGCATTACTACCCCTGTTTCGGCGGCGACGCCGGCGAGAGCTATGAAGCCCACCCACACGGCGACGCTGGTGTTGTAGTCGAGCAGCCAGAGGAACCAGATGCCGCCCACCATTGAGAACGGCAACGCCAGCATGACGATCAGCGATTCAACTACACCGCGGAAATTGAGATAGAGTAGTAGAAAGATGATCCCCAACGTTACGGGAACCACAACGCGAAGCTTCTCCGTCACGCGCTGCATGAACTCATACTGGCCGCTCCACATCAGTGTGTAGCCTGGCGGCAACGATAGTTGCTGGGCGACCACTTGCTGGGCCTCCTGAACGTAGCTACCCACGTCACGTTCTCCCATGTCGACAAAGATTGTGGTCACGGGAAACGCGTTCTCCGTCTTCACGGCCATGGGACCGCGCACGACTTGCACGCTTGCTACTTGTCCCAAAGGGATCTGCGTTCCGCCCATCGTTGGGATGACTACTTCACGCAGCTTGTCGACGTCGTCACGCAGCTCACGCGGGTAGCGAACGTTGACAGCATATCGCTCGCGGCCCTGCAGAGTGATGGCCGTGTTCATTCCTCCAACAGTTGCCATGATTGCGTTGTGCACATCTCCGACGTTGAGCCCGTAGCGAGCGGCCTCCGCGCGGTCTATGTCGATGTCCACGTAGTAGCCTGAAACACCTCGCTCTGCGAACGCGCTGCGGGTACCCGGAACCTGCTGGACAATCCGCTCTACCTGCTCACCCAGCGCTTCCAGAGTGTCGAGGTCGGGGCCGAATATCTTGATACCCACCGGCGTCCTGATGCCAGTAGCCAGCATGTCGATACGTCCCTTGATTGGCATCGTCCAGGAATTGGTGACCCCCGGCATTTGGGTGGCTCGGTCCATTTCGGCAACGAGGCGTTCATGCGTCATCCCGTCGCGCCATTCATCCTTCGGCTTGAGAGTGATCGTGGTCTCCCACATTGCCAAGGGGGCGGGATCGGTAGCGGTATTGGCGCGGCCCACTTTGCCCAGCACGGTTTCGACCTCCGGGAAAGAAGCCAATACACTGTCCTGATACCTCATTACCTCTCGCGCTTGCGCGATGGACACTCCTGGCATCGTGGTCGGCATGAACAGAATCGACCCTTCTTGGAGTGGTGGCATGAACTCGCTACCGAGTTGTCGCCAAGGAACAGCGGTCACTGCTAACGCAATGACCGCTGCGCCTACCACAGGCCACGGATGTCGCGTGGCGAAGTTAACGATCGGCCGGTATATCCAACGTAAGGCGCGGTTGACGGGGTTTGTCGCTTCGGGACGAATTCGGCCCCTGATGAGGTACCCCATCAGCACAGGCACCAAGGTGATCGATAGTAGGGCGGCGCTGGCCATTGCGAACGTCTTGGTAAATGCTAGCGGTTTGAAGAGACGCCCTTCCTGCTGCTCGAGCGCGAAGACCGGCAGGAAGCTGAACGTGATGATTAGCAACGAGAAAAACAGCGGCGGGCCCACCTGCTTGGCACTCTCCAGTACGATATCCCATCGATTGGCTGTGTCTTCGGCCCGCTCCAAGTGCTTGTGCATGTTCTCGATCATCACTATCGCTGCATCCACCATGGCGCCGATAGCGATTGCGATCCCGCCTAAACTCATGATGTTGGCGTTTACGCCAATTGCTCGCATGACGATGAACGACATCAAGATGCCGAGTGGCAAGGTGATAATGGCAACCAGTGCCGACCGTGCGTGGAGCAGGAACAGGACTGCAACCGCTGCAACGATCAGCGACTCCTCCACTAACTTCTCGCGCAGTGTGTGTATGGCTCTGTGGATTAGGTCGCTGCGGTCGTACGCGGTGACGAGCCGCACCCCCGGCGGGAGGCCGTCTTCGATTTCTGCCAGGCGTTCCTTGATGGCCTCGATCGTTTCGAGGGCGTCGGATCCGAACCTCATCACGACGATTCCCGCGACAGCCTCTCCTTTACCATTCCAGTCGGACGCACCGCGACGCGGCGCGGGGCCAAGCTGTACCGTCGCGACGTCGCGCACGCGGATTGGCGTGCCCGTGGGAGTGGCGCCTACGGCCACGTCCTGGATGTCCTCGATCCCGCCGAGGTAGCCGAGACCGCGAATCATGTACTCACGTCCACCCAACTCGAGCACCCGTGCACCGATATCCACGTTGTGCGCGCCGATGGCTTGAGCGACACGCGTCACTGGGATGTTGAAGGCTCGCAGTCGTTCAGGGATCACTTCGACCTGGTACTGCTTCACGAAACCACCCACCGTCGCGACCTCGGACACGCCTGGGACGGCTGTGAGCTGATATCGGATGTACCAGTCTTGCAGAGACCGTAGTTCGGCCAAGTCGAGACTGTCCGACTCCAACACGTACTCGAACACCCAGCCTACTCCCGTGGCATCGGGTCCAAGGACCGGCTCTGCCCCCGGCGGCAGGTTCTGTCTAATACCGTTCAAGTACTCGAGTACCCTGGAGCGCGCCCAGTAGATGTCGGTGCCGTCTTCGAAGATCACGTACACGAGGCTCAAGCCGAAGAAAGAGTACCCGCGCACCACGCGGGCGCCCGGCACCTTGAGCATCTCGGACGCAACAGGATAGGTGATCTGGTCTTCGACTATCTGGGGCGCCTGCTCCCGAAAGTCGGTTTGGATGATAACCTGGACGTCTGACAAATCCGGAATCGCGTCGAGCGGTGTAGAACTCATTGCCAGGACGCCGCTCACGAAAATGGCGGCGCTCCCCAGCAGCACCAGAAACCGGTTGCGGAGCGACCACGCGATAATGTTGTTAATCATGGCCCGTGTGCTCCATCGCCGTGGTATCTGGCTCAATGACCGGCCCGTGTTCCATGCCGGGCATGCTGCTCCCCGTACCGGCAAGACGTGACTCTGCATCGATCAGGAAGTTCGCCGATGCAACAACGGTCTGGCCTTCCTCCACTCCACTCAGTATTTGCACCTGGTTGTCTGCCCGGGCTCCCAACACGACCTCGTGTGCCATGAGTGTACCGTCGTCATGACGCACGAATACGAGATTGCGCTCGCCAGTGACCAGAACTGCGTTGGTAGGTACGCAGAGTACATCCTCTCCGATCTGCGCATCGAAATAGACGGTGGCGAACATTCCCGGCTTTAGAAGTAGCTCCCTGTTGTCGACAGTGACTCTAACGCGGTTGGTACGCGCCGGCTGGTCGATCGTGGGATGTACGAAACTCACCCTGCCCATCAGGTGCCTGCCCGGATATGCCGCCACCTCTATGTGTGCCTGTGATCCGACGTGTACGAACTGGAGATCCTGCTCGAACAACTCTGCCTCTACCCATACCTGAGTCAGATCCGCCAGCCGGTACAGGCGCATACCTGCCATGACTCGCTGGCCTTCGATCACGCCCTTCTCCAGGACTATGCCATTTACGGGGGACACCAGAGTCAGTGTCTTCGTCACTTCCCCCGTGTCCTCGAGTCGCTGGATTTGTTCCTCAGTGATATCCCAGTAAGCCAAACGACGCCGGGCCGCATTGAGCATCCTTTGGGCACTCTCGTACGCTTCGCCGGCTGTTTGATCGATGCGTGACGCAAGCCGCTTTGCAGTCAGCAACTCTTCCTGTGCCGCGACTAGTCTCGGGCTGTAGAGACGGAGAAGAGGTTGTCCCCGCCGCACGTTCTCACCGGTGGAGGCGACAAACAACTCTTCCACAAAGCCGTCGATCTTGGGAGTCACGTCGGCTACGTTGGGTTCCGGCGGGTCGATGTGACCCACGGTGCGGATAGTCCGGGCCAAGGCCTTGCGTCCCACGGTCGTGTAGACGACACCGAGGGCACGTTCCTGCTCCGCAGTCAGCTGGACCATCGACCGTACCGCTGCCCCCGTACTATCGGTCGCACCTCCACCCCCACCCATGTGCATGGCGTGCTCTTCCGCCGACATTTCTTCCATGGGAGACTCGTCTGTCTGATCTCCTCCGCATGCAGCCACAAGGGAGAACGATGCCAGCATTGAAACTGTGAGTCTATTCATCTGTAACCTCCAATTCACCACCGATGAGTGCCAGAATTTCGGCCACGGCGCGGTGGTAGTCGGCGGTGAGTTCCACCATCTGAATCCCATATTGATTCACGGTCATTTGATTCCGCACGAGTGTCGTGTAGTCCACTCCACCCACGCGGTAGGCGGATAGTGCTGATTCGACTGCGGCGCGCGCCTGCGGTAGCACCGAGGTGGTATACAACTGCAGTAGGTTGCTGGCGCGCACCGCTTCGGCTCGCAGTTCAGCTAGGCGAGCGAACGTCTCGTTATACAGTTCGGTCGCCATGGCTTCCGCTGCCGACTCCATTGCCTGCATCTCACGTCGCATAGGCAGCTGTTTCGATCCCGCCCAGATGGGAATTGAGAACCCCACCATTACGGTGAACAGATCTTCGAAGTCAGGTCTCTGTCCGTAACCGAGGGTCAGCGTGAGGTCCGGGTACAGAGTTCGCCGTGCGGCGCGGTAACCGGCATTGGCTGCCAGAGAGCGCTCATGAGCTGCGGCCAACGCCGGCCGGTGATTGACGGCGAGTCCCAGCAACGAGTCGACTGTGGGAAGCTCACCACCGGCGATTGGCAGTTGCACCGCACCGATCGGCGCGGTTGCCGCTCTTCCCAGTAGCGTGTTGAGACGAGCGGCCATGGCGCGCCGGGTCTGTTGCATTGCGGTGATGTCTTCGGTCATCTGAGCGACCGCCACTTGTGCCTGTAGAACGTCCTGCTGCAACCCCGAGCCGACGGCGTACATCGTGGACGCAACCTCGAGAAAGTTGCGCAACAGCTCACGGTTATCAGCCATTATCCCGAGCGAGCGGTCCATGAACGCGAGCCGGAAGTACACTGACTTGGCCCGCGCAACCAGGCGGAGTTCGGCTTCTCGTGCGTCGAGATGCTGGGCCTGAGCCAGGTGCTGGGCTCGGTCTTCGCTGAAGCCGAGTTTTCCCGGCCAGGGGAACCGCTGGCTCAGTTGTATGGAGTTCATCGACATTGGAACGCTGGGGCTGAATCCGTGGATTGACCAGTTCATCAATCCCAACGCCACCATTGGATCCGGCAGCGCTCCCGCCTGGGAAACGCGCTCGGCCGACGCATCTGCGCTGAGGACGGCAGCTCTGAGCGACGGATTCATGTCGCGGGCCAATGCGACGGCGTCCGCTAGCCGCAGCGTGTCGGCTGCTACCTGTGTTGCCGCAGCTGCTGGAGCAACAATCGTTGTGATTATTGCTGCAATGACCGCGGGCAGCCTGAAGGCCCCCGTTAGCTTGTGCATGTAACCTCTCCGACTTGGGTGTAGGTACTCTGCCATCCGCCCGCGTATCAGCTCAGGCGGCTGGACACACTACTCCTAGGAAAGGCTAGGCTTCGGGGGGTGGTGTAAGGGGGGCCGGCGTGTTGGCCGGTACCGACTGGAGAACTGGCACCTCGGCCCACTGCCGCACCGGAAGTGCGGACGTGTTCATTGAACCGTCGAGTGTGGGGGCAACAGTGGTAAGACAACAGCAGTCAACCGAGTCCTGGCAGAAGCCACAATCGGCATGGCCCGATTGTGCTGCATCGAGGCTTTCAGCCGGTTGCGTCTGGGCGCTCCGGTCGTGCCCCGTGCCGCACTGCGTGGGCTTCGCGTAGGAAAGGCCCAGAGCGCTCAGCATCAGCACGGCCATCGCCGTTGTCACGATTCGGTTGGACATCATCAACATGGATCTTAGTGCCGGAAAGCTACAACGAGTGTCAAGTGATTGTGAAGGGTGCTTCAAAATAGGACACCCTCGCGGGAGCGATGCCCGACCCCCATTTTCCACACATGCCGGATGTGCTGAAGCGAGTCAGGGCCGCCCTCTTGGATAGATACCGTGTTGAGCTGGAGATTGGACGCGGCGGCATGGCGACTGTATACCGGGCTCGAGATCTCAAGCACGAGCGGAACGTAGCCGTCAAGGTGCTCCACCCCGAGCTGTCGAAATCCAGGTACAATCCGGAACGTTTTCTGAGAGAGATCCGGCTAGTTGCTGGCCTCACCCATCCCCACATTTTGCCGCTACATGACTCAGGGGAGCGCGACGGACTCCTCTTCTTCGTGATGCCGCTGGTAGATGGCGACTCACTGCGTGCACGCCTGAGATTTCATCAGCGGCTCCCGATTGACGAAGCACTTTGGATTGCTCGGGTGGTAGCGGCAGCATTGGACTATGCTCACAGGCACGACGTTCTCCACCGGGATATCAAACCGGAAAACATCTTATTCCAGGAAGGGCAGCCTCTGGTGACTGATTTCGGGGTCGGCCGTGCGATATCGGCTTGTTGTGACGACCTGACTGAAGTGGGTCTAGCCGTGGGTACTCCCGAGTATATGAGTCCGGAACAGGCCAGTGCCGATGAGGCTATTGATGGCCGCAGCGACCAGTACGGGCTGGCGTGTGTGCTATATGAGATGCTTGCGGGACATCCACCGTTTTCCGGATCGACCCTCTCGGAGACCCTAGCACTACATGCGACTCAGGAGGTGAAGCTGCTGCAGCGCATCCGACCAGATGTGCCTCCGGTGATAGATGCAGCACTTGCCAAAGCATTGGCCAAGGACCCTAGTGACCGGTTCGCGACTGCCGCAGCCTTCGGTGAGGCAATCGAGCCTTCCCGATCCGTGGCGGAGTTACCACCGGAACCAGCAGCGTCTCGACTACCTAGGGACGGAACCATCGCCGTATTGCCGTTTGTGAACACCACAGAGAATAGTGACGTGGAGTACCTCAGCGACGGCGTTACTGACGAGCTAATCAATGCCCTAGTAAACGTTGATGGTCTGCAAGTCGTCTCGCGCACGTCGGTATTTGCATTCAAGAACCGCCAGGAGGATGTCCGCTCGATCGGGTCGATGCTCGGTGTCTCAGCGGTTCTGGAAGGCACTGTTCAACAGGCTGGCAACCGACTTCGTATAACCGCGCAGCTCACTAACGTAAGCGATGGCCGCACGATATGGTCGGAGAAATACGACCGCGAGATGCATGATGTGTTCGCAATTCAAGACGAGATTTCCCGCACCATCGTGAACACATTGCGCGGAACGCTATTCGTGAGCCTCGGAGACGCGGCTCCGGCGCGTTACTCGCGGAACGTAAAGGCATATAACCTCTACTTGAAGGGCCGCTTCCATTGGAATAGACGGTCTCGTGAGGCGATCGCCGAGGGGATCAGATACTTCGAGCAGGCGATCGCCGAAGATCCTGCGTACGCCTTGGCGCACTCGGGCCTGGCCGACTCATTCGCGCTCCAAACGGACTACCGCGGGATTCCTACCGCGGAAGGGATGGAGCAAGCCAAGACGCAGGCGCGACGCGCGTTGGAGCTGGACGAGGATCTCGCGGAGGCACACACTTCTCTCGCGTGGGTGACATTCATCTATGATTGGGATTGGCCCACGGCAGAAGGAGAGTTCGTTCGGGCTCTCCAACTGAATCCGGGATATGCGACTGCGCACCAGTGGTACGCCTGGCTACTGATGGCGCTCGACCGGCGTGACGAGGCACTGTCAGAGGGACGGGCAGCATTGGAATTGGATCCGGTGTCCGTTTCTGTGCGTCGGTCCATGGGGTGGCTGAACCATTACGCTGGCCACTCGAACGCGGCCGTGCAGCACCTGACACGCGCAGTTGAGATGGACCCAACAGCTTCCGAGAATCACAGGGTTCTGGGTGTAGCCTACGCACAGGCAGGAATGTATGACGACGCCGAAGCGTCCTTCGAGGAAGCGATGGCTCTCTCAGTGAGGTCTGTATATGCGGTTGCGGGGCTTGGGTACCTGTATGCGCTGCGTGGGCAGAAGCGGGAAGCCGAAGGGACGCTGGCGGAACTGCAAACCCGGGCGCAGACTGAGTATGTATCACCGGTCGCGCTCGTGACAGTTCATGTCGCGCTTGGGAACATCGACGATGCGCTGACTTGGTTACGACGAGCGCATGAAGAGCGCCGCGGTTGGATGGCCTATCTGAAAGTGGAGCCGCTGCTCGACCCGCTGCGTGCCAATATGGAGTTTACGAAACTGCTGCAGGCAATGCAGCTGAACTAGGTTGGTGCCTGCTGCCCGCCTATCTCAACCGCTCCCAGACATCCCGTGCAGAATTCGGCTGTCTTGAGATCGATCTCTTCCACGTACGTCGATGCGTGCATCACGCATGATGCATTGACGCAGTGTATCAGGCCGAAAGTGTGTCCCAATTCATGGATTGCCTCTTTCAGCAACCGCTCGAACAGCAGGACGTCATCGCTGGGGAGCCCGTAAACCTCAGGGCAGAGCCGGTGGATCGACACGACGGCTGCGCGGCCGTCTAGCTGTGCTTCCCCGAAAACATATGTGAGTACGGGTGCGAAGAGGTCTGCGCTCGTCACACCTAGGACCCTACTTGTTGTGTCGGAGGGATCGTCAAGTAGTAAGCGGAGCAGCGTAGTGGAGTTGTACTGACCGCGTGATGGCTCAAACGAGATCTCAGGATCAAACCAAGGTTTGCGCACCCTGACGGTTGTCTCTAGAGTCTGCTCCAAAGATGCATGCAACTGCCGCAGCAGGCCTGGCCGATCGGACAGGTAAATCGGCACTACCCGAAGGCCACTCACATTCACCTACCTGCGCAGCCCGTATTTCTTGATCTTGTTGTACAGTGTTACTCGGTCGATCTTCAGGATTTCGGCGGCTCGAGTGATGTTCCATTCCGTGCGGCCAAGTATGGACTCGACGTGGGACCGTTCAACATCGGCCAGTGTGTCACCCACGCTGGTTGTTGCATCATTGCTGAGTTGCAGCGGCAAGTCCCGTGCATGTACAGTTGGCAGTTTCCCGACCACTAGCGCTCGCTCCACGGCATTCGCGAGTTCCCTGACGTTGCCGGGCCAGGCGTAGCGTACGAGCATATCCATGGCCTTGGCGTCAAACTCCGTAAACGACCTGTTCATCTGGCGGGAGTACTTCTCGAGAAAGTGCTGCGCCAAGAGTGGTATATCTTCTCGTCTCTCTCGCACAGGCGGGATGGATATTGTGAAGACATTCAAACGGAAGTACAGATCTTCTCTGAACTGACCTTCCTCTACTAGTTTCTCGAGGTTTTGGTTGGTGGCGCTGATGACACGAAACTCCACCTTGATGGGCTTGTTGCCTCCCAATCTGGCGAATTCCTTGCTCTCCAGCACTCGCAGTAGATCGACCTGGGTCTTCAGGCTGATGGTGCCAACCTCGTCCAGGAACAGTGTGCCGCCATGGGCCATCTCCAGCTTTCCCTTACGACGATACTGCGCGCCGGTGAATGCTCCTTTCTCGTGTCCGAACAGCTCGCTCTCGAGCAGTGACTCGGGGAGGGCTCCGCAGTTTACCGGCACTATTGGGAAGTAGCGACGGTGACTGTTGGCATGAATTGCCTGAGCAATGAGTTCCTTTCCCGTACCACTTTCACCCCGGATCAGTACTGTGGCGTCGGTTGTGGCGACGGAGCGTACTAGCTCGAGAACCTCCTGCATCTGAGAACTCTCGCCGACGATATGGCTTGGGGTAGAGAGCTGATCGACCTTCTGGCGCAGCTGTACGTTTTCGGATTTCAGCTGGCGTTGTTCTGCAGCACGCTTGACCAGATGGCTCAACTCATCGGGATCGATGGGTTTCGTTACGTAGTCGAAAGCTCCGTCCTTGAGAGATTGGACCGCCGTTTCTACCGACGCGTAGGCAGTGATCATGATGATGACTATGTCGGGGTTGATGTCGTGGATACGACGCTGCAGCTCCAAACCGTCCATTCCGGGCATCTTGATGTCGAGCAACACAATGTCCCAGGACCCGGATTGTAGGAGTTCAAGGGCCTCATGGGCATTGGCAGCACTCCCTGTATTATATCCGTCTTTCAAAAACCACTTTTCGAGAGAGTCTCTCACCGAGAACTCGTCGTCGACGACCAGTATACCTCCAATGGCCTGTGTCATTGTGTTACTTGCTCCGCGTGTGTTCGGCGCTCACTCTGCCAGACTGTCCCTTCTCTGGCGCAGTACCGTCTTCAGCTTTCCGCTCCCACGGGGGCCTGCGCGGCAGGAGTATACGGAAAGCCGTTCCTCGGTCGATTTCAGAATCGACCTCGATTTGTCCCCAGTGATGGTGCACTATGCCGTAGACTACCGAGAGACCCAATCCTGACATCTCCGGACGGTCTTTGGATGAGTAAAACGGCTCAAATATGTGCGGCAGCGCGTCTTTTGAAATTCCTACGCCGCAGTCGGCGATCGTGAGTTGAATCGACGATCCAACGCCCTCTGCCTTGAGTTCCAATCTGCCACCACCCGGCATGGCCTCAACTCCATTGACCAGCAACGCGACCATTGCCTGTTCTAGCTGGTCGGCGTCACAGATCAGTTGATCGTCCCCTTCCAGCAACGTCGTTTCCAGCCTTACATCGGACATTTCCAAGTGATGCCGCACCAACATCACCGACCGCTCGATGATTGCATTCAGTCGGTGCAGCGCCAGTTCGACGCCGGCGGGCCTTGCGAATGTCAGGAGGTTCCGCACGATAACACCGCTACGGTCGGCTTCTTTCTGAATCAGCCGGAGGTAATCGTCGAGTTCATCGCGCTCGGCGATCTTGGAGGCGCTCTCCCGAATGGTTTTGCCGGCGAGCTTGGCGTAGTTGAGGATGCGGGCAAGCGGGTTGTTCAGCTCATGTGCCACTGTTGCGGCGAGCTTGCCGAGCGAAGCCATCTTGTCCATGTGTGCGACCTGGCGCTGCGTGAGGCTGAGTTCGGCAGTTTTTTCCTGCAGCTTACTCTCGAGACGATCAGACCATTCCGTAACTTCCTGCTGTGCGTCTCGTAGATCTCGGGTCATCTTGTTGAACTCGGTTGCAAGCTGACCGATCTCATCACCTCCCTCCATTCCTATCTCGGTATCCAGGTCTCCGCCGGCCACCTTCCTAGCGCCCGCGATCAAGTGGTTCACCGGCCTGCGGACCATCCAGAGTATGAACGCGGCTGATGATATCCCTGCGAGCAGCGCCATGAACGTTGCGGCGATAATGATCTGACGCCGCGCTGTGAGCATGCGTGCGTCAGCCTCAGCCAACGACATCCTGACGTCCAGGACTCCAAGAATGCTCTGCTCCGGAGGATGGGCATGGCAGGAAGCGTTGTAGCATTCAGGGGAATTCTCGATCGGGTCGATCAATCCGAGAATTCGACCGCGCTGAGGCTGTTCGAAGATCCTTGCACGACTGCTGGCAGGTACCGATTGTAGCGGCATGTCGGCGCTGTGGCAACTAACGCAGGCTTCGGCTTGCAAGTCGACTGTAGTCCCTATTTCTGCCGAGTCGGCTGAGAAGATGATAGTCCCCTGCTTGTCGTAGATGTGTACTCCTTCTACGCCTTCTGCTCGGGCTATGGTGCGAATGATGTTGTGGACATCGGCCTTGCGGTTTAGCAACATGCCGTAGTGAGTCGATCGCTGGATCAGATCGCTGAATCTCTGCGCATAACTCGATACGGTGTCCTCATTGTACCGGGAGGTGGACCGGACGTTGAAGAAGGTGTAGACGGAGAAACAAGTGATGATGACGGCGAAGAGCAATAAGGAGAGGCGCAGGCTCAGAGAACTAAGGAGGGCCTTGAGCCGGTTGGGCAACTGCTGCTTCATGCTGGCAGTCTGCACGAACAACCCACTGTTGAGGGCGCGTTGCGCTTACGTAGTAAGATCACCAAAAAGAGAGCGATTCACCAGGACCAATGTGCTATCGAGTTGTTATGGCTTCACCCTAGAATCCGCTGGACGAGACGATGGTAGCGCTTCACCCCCAAGATTCGCCGCAGGTCCGTAACGGGCTCGCCCCCGTCAGCAAGCGTATGTCCGACTCCCTGGTCCTCCCTCAGATGACGGCGCATTTCGCCATGTAACCTCTTGAGTTCGCGCTCAGTCTGTTGCCGCATCCGCTCCGCAGAGATGAGGTCTCCATTGCTGTCGCGATCGGTCTCAGAGCGTACCTCCAGCAGCCAGCCTTCATCGTAAGGTGACTGGCTCATGAGGGATGGATCCTGCTGCACCTTCCCGTTCACACCGACCACGGTCCCTGCAACCGGAGATTGGAGCGGAATCAGTGTGCCCTCGTCCGTGACCCAGCAAGCGGGGTGTCCGCGGTCTAGCCGGCTGTGCACGGTGGGAAAGACCACTGAAGTCACCCTGTCCAGCAGACGTGCAGCAAACACGTCGATCCCACACCGCAGACGTGGAGCGTCGAGTGAGGACAGCCACATGTGGCCTCGGTGATACCGCCTGTCGGGCCGGAATTCCCATGAAGTGCCAGGGATGTCTGCCACCTGAGCATCCGCTGGACCGGCCACCCCTCGGAGAGCCAAGTCCAGCGGACAGTCGTCACAATCAAAGCCGCGATCACACAGATGGTACGCTACCAGACCCGCCGTCATCCACACGCACGGCAACGCATCCACCGGGAGCAACGGGGTCGGATCATCTCGCTTGCTGTTCATCCCACCTCCGACGTTCTATCCCTGAGAGTCGTCGTGACCTTTCGCTTTGAACCAAAGAGTTCATGCAGTCAGCAGGAAGTCCCGTGCGATATTCTCCCAGTCGTCCCCGGCAATCGAGCGTGCAATTCCGCTCACCGGAACTCCACCGTCCTGTAGAACCATTCCCAATTCGCCGGACACCATACGGCGCAGCGTGTCCTCCGACGTTTCTATCCACGCCTTCGCCAATCTGGTTTGGAGCAGATTTGTGAGATTCTGCTTCATTTTCGAGACCCTGACTTGCATCAACCATCCGTCACCATACGGATCCAGATTGACCAGCTCAGGTGACTCGGCCAGTTGGTCGTTAGTCGCTATGACTTCACCATCGACAGGCGACAGCTGGTCGATGGACGTGCCGTCGAATTCTAGTTTCCATCCCGGTGCGCCCTGCTCTAGGTGTTCTCCTACGCCAGGGAGACGCAGGGCACTGGGTTTACCCACCAACTTCTGGGCGAAGTCGTCGATCCCTAAGGTCACAACCGTGTCCTCTTCGGGCAGCACCCAGCTGTGGCCTGTGTGGTAGTATCTGTCCAACGGAGTCATGAACCATTCTCCGGCCGCTGCACCGAGTCCAGCGGTGCTTGGCGTACTTCGGCGGGGACGAACGAGCTTGTTCAACTGCACCCAGAACAGAACGAAGGTTGCAAGAAATGCGATCACCAGGAGGTACTCGAAGCCTTTGGTGGCGAAGATATCGACGTATCCCGGTTCTTGCATGGTCATGCCTCCTTGGTTAGCCGGTCGATTTCATAACGCCGGCCGATATCGGTAATTCCTGAAGGTCGAGGCGCCCGCCCCAATACCCAAGCTGGTGGCTCGTTCAATACCGGCATTCGGTTCACGATCCAGCGGAACACCCAGATCTCGGCGCAGATGACAGCCAGAGTCACCTCGACTTCCATCCAGGTCGGAACATATCTCACGGCGGCGTCCCACTTGAAAGCAATAACCGAAACGTTCAATCGGTTGAGCACGATACCGAGCAAAGACAGTATCGCTGCTGTACGTGCCAGGGAGATCTTTCCAGACCTGACCGCGTTCATGAACAAGATGCAGGGCACCAGGACGAAACCGACTACCTCGAGCAAGTACCAATAGCCCATGGGGCTCATAATGAATGCACCGTGCTGTTCATGCACGAAGACGAGCAGCTTGAGGAATAGATAAATGAACATTGTGCCAGCACAGATCTTTGCGAGCCCAAGTACTATATCGTCGTGCTTGGCGTGATGCTCATGAGTCATCTTGTACCTGAACACCTTCCGGCTGATGCTGCCCTCGAATATCACCATCGAAAGTCCGGCAAAGATGCTCGATACGAAGAACAGGATCGGGATGAACTCCGTGTACCATAATGGATGGATCTTTCCCTTCGCCATTAGATACAGCGCACCTAGCCCCGACTGATGCAGCATTGACAGGGAAATGCCAAAGATTACTGCCCCGAGTGTCAATGCTGCGAGCGCCTTTCTTATTCTGCGCCATCCCAGCCATTCGGCGATCGCCGGTGAGAACTCGATGAATTCTGCCAGCATGTAGAGCATGAAGTGCCAGGCAACGAGGAACAACACAGAACTCACGCCGAACGAGTTGCCGATGATCGGGTTGATGACATTCCATGGACGGCCCAGGTCGAGCAGAAGCGCTCCGGCATAGAACACGTATGCCAATAGGCCGTTCAGTATTGTGACCCGTACGATGGGATGGTACTTGTCCATCCGCAGGATATAGACGAGAAAGGTGATGACATATGCACCGCCGGCGAAGGCAACTCCCGTGATCACATCAAAACCGATCCAAATCCCCCATGGGTACTCCTGCGACAGGTTGGTAATCGACCCGAGTCCCTTGGTGAATCGTATGATCAAGAGTACGACTGCCAGGACGATGATCGGGATAGAAATGACATTGAACGGCGTCAGGAGTTTCCCTTTTGGCTTCATCTCCCGTAGCATGAAGCGCAGGAAATTCCTGCTTTCACCGACGATATCCACTCTGCTAGAACGCGTGCGCGCCATTGTCATGTTTCCCCTTCGTGTGGTTCGTCACTGCGTTTGGTCGCATTGCTCACTGCGAGCAGAAACGCCGGAACCAGTGTCAGGACGACCGGTACGCTGTAAAGGAAATGTTCTGTGAACTTGGGAAACGCCGTAGTGCCAAGTTGAGTTCGAAAATTGAGCTGTTCGAACGAAACCCCCGCTAGATACAGCCATGAAGTTCCGCCTACCTCGTGCTCTCCGTAGATATGGTCGACATACCTGTCGGGTTCTTGGTACATCCTCTGGCGTGCTTCCCGGAGAAGATCGTTGCGCCTGCCGAACGTGAGAGCCTTCATTGGGCAGTTGGCTACACACGCCGGCTCTTGGCCCTCGTTCAGCCGCTCCCAACAGAGGTTACACTTCTGGATCTTGGGATTGGCACTGTGGTACTCGAACTTGGGTACATCGAACGGACAGGACACCATGCAGAATCGGCAGCCCATGCATTTGTTCTCCCGCCAGACTACCGGTCCCTCATATGTCTTTAGCATCGCCCGAGTGAGACATGCAGAGGCACATGCCGGCTGAATGCAGTGCATGCACTGTCTTTTCACGGATACCGGTCCCTTGCCGGTTTCGTACCGGTTTACGACAGTCCGCTGAGTTTCAGATGTACTCCGCTCTTGGTCTAGTGCGGCAGGACTGTGATCCGGTTCGGGCAAGTCGTTTGCTTGCGCGCAAGCCACTTCGCACATTCGACAACCGGCGCACTTCGTCGTGTCAACTAGTACGCCGACTTCCGAAACCACCGGCCCTTGGGCCGATGCAGTAGCTGTGTTGGCAGCTACACCAACGCCAGCTACGCCAAGCGCCTTCATAAAGGACCTGCGGTCCAAGATCGATTTTGGAGGCTCGGTTTCTTGCGGTCGCTTGCCTTCCAGAGATGAAGCGCCCATGAGTTGCTACCTCACCAATTCGTCTCGAGTCATGTGTGGTCGGTTTACTTGTCCTATTCCACCGGCGGCCGTGTACGGGATGCCGGAAACAACTCATCCCGTAAGACCTTCCACTGTGCATCCTCGAACCGTTCACCAAATCCCCTCACCCACTCACCTCCATCGTTGGCGACTGCGCCGAGGTTCGGGCTCAGACGCCGGGTGATGCGTGACAGAGCTTCGTCGATTAGTGATCTGGCGGCAGTGAAAGGCAGGAGATCGCGCAGGCTCCTCTCGAGATCCCGGGGTCGGACGCGCAGTATCCAGCCGTCCTCATATGGAGAACGCTGGGTCAGGTCAGGGTTGTCGTGAAGAGAATCGTTCACGGCCAGCACCCTGCCCTTGATAGGCATCAACTGCTCGAGTTGTCGGTTCTTCCTCGAAACGAGAGCCCAGGCGGGGTCGCCCTTATCGAGCCGGGCACCTTCACGCGGCAGCGCCACCGTCGATAGGATACCTGCAAAATTCGACGCCAGGTCGGTTGCCCCGACGGAGACCAAATCATTGCCGTGGACGCGGACCCAGGTGTGTCCGGAGTCGAGGAACAACTCTCCGGCCGATTGTGCAGCACGCGCGGCAGATGTGATTCTCTGGCGCCGCTTGGTCACGTACCAATCCACCAGCAGCAGCACTGTGACCATCAGAATTACCAAGAGGATTGTCATGGCGTAGTTCTCCAACCGTCGTGATCCAACATCTTCGGCTAGATATCAAGGCAAGCTCCCGGCCACCGCGGTGTTGCTATTCTCTACACCAGATTCTCGGCCATAAGTATCTGTAAATTATGAGCTTAGGGTTGGATGGCTGAGAAGGAGACCGATTGCAGTGGCGGAGCCTGTTGCTGAATTCTTCAACGCCAGAAAGGGCTCTCCATCTTAGCCCCGACTGATAACATGTTGTGTCTGTTAGCCTTAGAAATGGTGTTGAGGAATTAAACGGAGGCGTTGAATAATTCAGCGGTGAATCCAGGGTCTATTCTCGCTTCCTCCGCATCACAAGTATGACCACCGCAGTTACCACCAGAACCACCACGATGTTGAACGTCAGTTGAACCTTATTGAGAATCACCTCATACGAGGCGACAGAAACATCAGAAGGGGGGGTGGAAATGCCTTCCAGTGCCCGGTAGACGTCGAGGGATGTTGGCGGGTTCCAGACCGGGTGGTATCCGATCGACCCGTGGAGCTCTCCTCCTGACTCCCGGTCGATCCCGGCGTACGGTGGAAACAACAGCATCACCGCAATGATGGTTGCTGCCGCTTTCAGCGGGGTGTGTCTTCTGAGTCCCATCGATCAACTCCGGTGCCCTAGTTTCTGAGGTGACGAGCCTAGATCTCATCTATTGTAGGTCCGTCAGGGCTGTACTCGAGAAGCTCTCCCGGCTGACAGTCGAGTTCCCGACATAGCGCATCGAGCGTGCTGAAACGGATGGCTCTGGCCTTGTTGGTCTTGAGAATGGAGAGGTTGGCGAGGGTGATGCCGACTCGTTGTGACAGTTCGGTGAGCTGCATTTTGCGTCTCACCAACATCAAGTCCAGGTTCACATAGATCGACATGGCGTCAGACCGCCCCCCTCACCGCCTTTAAATGGTCAGCGACTTGTCTGCCTCCAACTGCGTTCCGTATCCGAAGATCGTAGCAAGCACAATCAAGAGCAGTCCGGCTACTACAGTGTCTTCTCGGACGTCGAATGGCGGGCTCAACATGACTCCTTCCACCGTGATGCGAGCCAGCACAGTCCGTGCGAGGAAGTACTCGACTGCTGGAACCAGGAACCCGATCCCCAATAGAATGAATCCGATGGTGCGAACTCGCCGAGCGTTGGTGCTCGTGAAGGGCCTTCGTTCGATAACGCTTTTTAGAACGGTCCGGAGTAGGTAGACCAGAAGAAGTACTACACTGATTCCAAACAGAGTCACGAGGTTAGGTAGAAATTGGAGTCCCCAATTATTGGTTTCAAATCGCAGTTGACCCCTGCCTTCTAGCACCCGCGGATTCGCGATCTCGCTGGTGGTGGTCTCGGCCTGCTGCAGAGTGAGAACGGGTATAACAGATCCAGCGCCGAGCGCGACTGGAATTGAGACATCACTGTGAGAGTCAGGGCTCGACATGATCAGTGGTGATAACAGGAGCCAGAGCGCCATGAAGCAGGCGAATAGGGCACCGAGGTAGAACACGATATCGAGCCAGAGCTTCAAGATCCGGGCTGAAGTTGGTCCTCGGCCAGTCATGATTACCCCCATTTCGGCAGCCGACCGAACGTGTCCGGTCAACACCATCTTGACCACGTATGGAGGGAAGATATTGGAATATTTATCGTTTGTCAATAAATATTTATTGACTTACAGTACTTTTGAACTGTGCAACGCACCGCAACTAATCATATTAAGAGCATGCCAGACCGGACTCCCGACCTGATTGAGACGTTGGTGGACAACCACCGACGGTTCCGTGCATTTCCGGAGCAGCGTCTGGAGAATGCCGCCGACGCCGAGGACATTC
>JBDGZZ010000029.1:0-56182 GCA_039588335.1 Gemmatimonadota bacterium
TGGAATACTGGAGTAGAGACGGGCGCCCCTCCGTGGCCGACGGTCCCTGCTGCAATACGACGACGTCCCACCCGCCCCCGCTGATTGCATCCCTGGCACCACCAGTAGACCAATGATCCTCGAGACCGAAGTTGGCATAGGCGGCCACGACCATGTTTGCCGGCCCCTGCTGCGCCGATTCAATCAGCACCGCGAGCATTCCTGGCAGGTCGTTGGTGTACGTCAGACTATTACCCACGAACAGAACATTGATCTTGGCGTTCTCGTCTGCACCCTCGACTGTCCCGGTTGGCTCCCCAAGGCCGAGGCAACCCAGAATTGCTGATATTGCCATGAGTGCGAGGAAACGCCTCGCGATTGAGTTCGTTTTCATCTGGAGTTCCCAGTTCAGGTGTTGTCTTCAAGATGATACACCACACCCGCACAACGTTTCGCTATTTGACCGGAATCGGAGGAAAGTGTTCGGTTTCGTTCGGGGCCTCAGAGGGAACCCTGAAATCGCTGATATACGCAGAAACGCCGGGCCTTGCAGCCCGGCGCATGCTGAACCCAGAAACACGGACTGAACCGTGTGGACTATTGCTTTCTGATCTTCACCGAGCCGTTCGTGGTCACTGCCTTGATCGTGGCCCCGCCATTGCCGAGCTCGGCGCGCAGCCGCCGACCGATCTTGCCGCTCACGGTGATCGGGAAGTCTACGCTGATGGACCCATTTGTAGTCGCCGCGTCGAGCACCCCATTGTACGCCTCAGGGATGGCAAGTGTTATGGAGCCATTCGTCGTTCTGACGTTCACCCCTTCCCCGACCCACTCGTCTCCAGCTAGCTCCACTACCACGCTACCGTTCGTGGTTCCACCACTCACGTCACCACCCACCCCCATGAGGCGGATGTTGCCGTTGGTGCTTCCCACCTTGAGATCTCCCATCACCTCCGTGACCTCGACGTTACCATTCGTGGCGCGCAGCGCCAGATCGGAGTTCAAGGGAACCATCGCGTGGTACGTCACCGACCAGGACTCACCCCTGCCGGATTTGGGGCCCCGCGCGGCCAGCGCCTGCCCCGACGTCACCAAGTTCACTTCTGAAACGAGCGTCCGGGCCGCCTCCAACGTCCTCGCCTTGCCTTCGATTCTCGCCCTCACGAAGACCTCTCCCTTCTCCCACCCCTGAACCTGGACACTACCGTTGGGGCTAGCACTGAGCTCGGTCAGGCCACCCGCCGGGAGTGTGAACTCACGGACCTCACAGTGCCAACCGCGGCTCGATGGCTGATGCTCGCGGCACCACCCGTCTGCTGCGACCGGCACCTGCACGCTCACGCTCACCGCGTGGTCATGCTCCTGTGTCCTCTTCTCGAGGGCTGGTCTTCCGAACATCCAGGCGAGACCCGCCGCCGTGATCGCTACCGGGATGATGTATGATTTTGGGCTCATGCCGACCGCTCCAGCTCGTAGTTCCTGGTGTATGCTGTCCTAGTAGATATAGATACTCCAAACGCCAAAAAAGTTGGATTGGAGCCCTTCCCATCTCCCTACCCTACGGCCAAACCACCACCCTTCGTTTCAACTCCAGCGATACTGCTCCCCGCTCCCGCCGTCACCTGACCAACACCCACACCACAGCGGCCCCAACTGCGATGACCCACCACCACAACCCAAACCCACTGCTTCGACCGCCGCCTTACCCTTCTCCTCGGTATCACGCCGGTTCGCTCAATCTCACCGAGGCCCAACACCTCTCGTTCGTGCCTGCGGAAGGAGCGAGGAGGCGATTGGATTCCCGACATCCGGGTCGTTCATGAAGTTGCTGGCCGGTCTCCGAGACGGGTCTTACTAACGATGTGTGCCTGCGGGGATGAGGGCAAGGAGCTGTGTGGGGAGGGAGCAGGGAGCGGGAAGCGCGTCTTACATGCCGGCTCCGAGGAAGAAGCGAGTGCCGAGTGGTCCTCGTGCGGCTCCTAGGGTGAGCACCCTTCCGAACCCCATGGGCTCGAGCCAGAGGCCTCCCCCGACGTCGGCCAGCCAACCATGGGGAGACGCCCCGTCGTAGAACACCCTCCCCAGGTCGGCGAGACCGAGGAATCCGTACCGGACCCGCCGTTTCATGACAGTGATCTCGCCGGCCGTCACCCGAAGTTCTGCTCCCCCGTGGACCGCGGCATCCCCCACCAAACTTCGGCTGGAAAGGGCCCGGAGCGAGGCATTGCCACCCAGAAAGGCCGCTTCGTGGACCGGAACCTCACCCCAGACCTTCTTGCCGCCGGCCCGCAAAGCAAGTACTGGACGGCCCGGTGCGTTGAAAGCAAACGCCCCGCTGATCTCCCCATGCACTTCCGTGAACGGCCTGGTCACGGCGAGCATGGCGGGGAACGCCGAGCCCCCAACCGTGACGCTCACGTTACGCAATGTGGACCCTGGCATGGTGCCACCCGACGTGAGGTTGGCCTGGACACCCAGCTGCCCGAACCCACCGAAACCGTAGGGCTCGGCAAGGTCTAACCCAGTCATGTCGTTCCGAGCGGCAATGGCCGTGCTCGGCGGAGCCAGTCCGTCGTCTAGATCGAAACGGGATACGGAGTACTTGAAAACGGGGCCGAAATCGAGCCTGACGTGGGAGTTACGGGATACGGTGAAGGTGGGTGCCACCGAATAGAGATTCTGCTCGACCGGGATCGGCCCGTCCCCCACCCGACCACCCAATCCGTAGAACCGAATGTCATCAAACAGGTTAGCTCTTGCTGATAGAGAAAAACCTAGACCTGGGGCCAGTCTCCGCTCCGCGGTACTGAAGCCTATGGCAAGCTCCTCACTCACCGAGGCGGCGACGCTCAACCTCGCCCAGTTCCCTTGGGCCGGCCCGCCGACCAGCTGGCGATAGAAACTCAGGCCGCCGGGCAAGAGGACGCCGTAGTAAACGCCGATTCCCTTCCAGACGGAGGGGGTCTCCGGGGACGTCACTGTCGGGCCGACCTGGGCTGACAGCAGGCAGGGACCCGCCGCTCCGATGCAGAGCAAACCTAGGGCCGTTCGGAAGCAAAACATGACTATTTGGGTAACCGCTACACACCCCGGAAGTTCCAGAGGTAACGGGAGCAGGGAGGGGAATGGAAGGCGATCCCCTCCCGGCTAGATCCCGGTTACCTTCGCCTAACCTCCGGGTGGGAAACTGGCGAGTAGCTTGTTGCAGGCCTCGTTGATCCGCGCCTGTCGGTCCTCTGGGCTGCCCGCCTGACCGACCTCGGCCTGCGCTGAGCCACGCCACACCAGCTCGTTCGACCGGGAGTCCACTACGTCCACGATCAAGGTGCCCTGCTGGATGGTGTAGGCTGTCGTCGTCGCGGTCGTGGTCCCCCAGCCTCCGTAACCCCAGCCTCCCCAACCGTAGCCGTAGTAGTCATTGTAGGTGGTGTAGTCCGTCTGGTCGTTGATGGCGCCATGCCAGCCGACCTTGAAATCGCCGCCCGAATTCACCTTTTGGAACCCCTTGGCCTGGAGAACCCGGTCCACTCCGTTCTTGATTCTCTGAATCGTTATGGGGTTGTTGATGCGAGCGTCGGTCCCCCTGCCCCCGCGGGACTCCGGGAGCCAGCTGTACGTCTGGTACTCCTGCATCGCGGCGACGGCGCCCGGGTTGTAGTCGGTATTGATATTGAGGCCCGAGCAGCCAGCCACGGAAACGGCCAGCGCGACGGCGCAGAGACCTGTTACAAACTTCATATCCGTCTTGCCTCCGTCAGGTGATTCACCGACAAGGCCAGCCAGCCACATGAGTTGTACGGGCAGCCTTTGCTGGGGAAAAAACGTCATCGTGTGGCATGGGATTGTCAATACATGTTGTGTGTCCCGGGTCCCCGGTGCATTACAAGTGGACTGGGCCTTTGGCATCGGGATGGAACACCAGTTGAGTTCCCGCTCAGGTGGCGGACGGGAAAGGGATAGACCGCAGTGCATGGATTAGCTAGAAGCCCCGCGAAGCTCCTAGAGACATCATCGATACCATCGCAGTAATTCCTGCAGACAGAGCGAATATCCAGGCACCCAGTACTCCGTAGAGGAGTCCTCCTAACAACAATCCAACTATGCTGGCCACCGCAGCAGCGCTGCCGGCAAAACCTTGGACGGCGCCCTGCACACTCTCGTCGGTAGTCTTAGAAATCAGTGCTAACAATGAAGGCCACATGATGCCGTTGCCCAATGCAAGCAGTGCTGTTCCCCCATAGAGCATCGCGGTGTTTTGCGATGTGAAGAAAACAAAGCTCACTGCCAGAATCAGACTGCCCCAGATCACCAGCGTTTTGTCAGACCACACTTGCGCCGCACGGCTGAGCAGCGGGCCCTGCACCAACACCATCATGAGCCCCATGACAGAAAAGAAGATCCCCGTGTCTACCAGCGACCATTCGAGTCGTGTAACCGCGTGCACCGGAAATGCTATGTAGAAGAAGTTGAAGGCGAGATATACGAGGAAGTAGATGGTCATCAGCAGCGGAATAGACGGAAGCCGTAGTATCTCTCCAGTCGATAGCTTCGCTGCGGACTCGAGTTCGTAGCAGTCCTTCTGCTCCTGACCGAGAACCTTGCGGACGCTAATCTGCTCTGGACTAGTTGCCAGAGAGCACTGTTGGGACTCTGGCAACCTGAAAGCGATGATCAAAGTCGCGACGAGCGAGATGAGCAGTGCGGCCAGCACAGGTAAAGCCACGTCAGCACCGCTGGCCCCAAGCAGCCCCGCAATCGCAGGACCGACGATAAAGCCAAGGTTAGCTGCCACAGCCATCTTGCCGAAGTTCGCGCTTCTGTCACTCTCGTCGGTGATGTCCGCCAGATATGCGTTCGCAACCGAGACGTTCCCACCGGTAATGCCGTCCATTGCCCGAGCAACAAACAGGATCACCAGCGGTACCGTCAGTGTGAACGCGCCGAACAGCCGGGAGTCCACCTCCCACAGGGAGCTTACCGGTAGATAGAGAGCTACGAGGAACACACCCCAAGAGATTAGGGTTCCGATTTGGCTCAGCAGCAAAATCTTGCGACGTCCGAACCTGTCCGACCAACGTCCCAGAATCGGCGCGCCAATCAATTGAAACAACGAATACGTCGCACCCATGATCCCGTATATGAGTGCGTTACCACCGAACTCCGTCACCAGAAAGACGAGGAACGGAAGAACGATACTGAATCCCAATGCACCGACGAAGTTGACGGAGAGGATGGGAAGGATCGATACCCGTCTCGGTGCCGGCGCTGCCGTCATTGGCCTCCTTTCCGCCAGGTTTCGCAAGTCAACTGTTGGATCAATGACTGGAAGCGGACAATAGTACAGCAGGGTGGTGAGGGACGGAAAGGGGCGGGAAAGAGACGGGAAGGGACGGTACGAGTGCGTGTTGTCCTCTTTATCCGCCCCACTACATTGGTTGAATGCCCAAAGCATCGCACGGCTACCAGACGTCCGCGTTGGTCCTAACCACTTTTATCTTGAGCACTTTCTCGTTGACAAGCTGTGGGCAGCGAGACAACGGCCCCGAATTCATGGGTTGGGAAACCTGCGCCGAGTGTCACCAAACTGAGTTCGAACTCTGGACCGGGTCACATCACGATCTGGCCATGCAAGTCGCCGACGAGACGACAGTCCTCGGTGACTTCGACGATGCCACGTTCACGCACTTCGGTGTGACCTCTACGTTCTACCAGCGCGACGGGAAGTTCCTGGTACGAACCGACGGGCCCGACGGTGAGCTACGTGAGTACGAGGTGGCCTACACTTTTGGAGTGACACCGCTGCAGCAGTACCTCATCGTGTTCCCCAACGGGCGGTACCAAGCCTTGAGCATCGTGTGGGACACCAGGCCCGCAGACGAAGGAGGGCAGCGGTGGTTCCACCTCTACCCAGATGAACCCGTTCCCTACGACGACGCGCTGCATTGGACCGGCCCGAACCAGAATTGGAACTACATGTGCGCCGAGTGCCACTCGACCGATTTGCGTAAGAACTACAACCTGGAACAGAACAGCTACCGGACCACGTGGGCCGAGATCAACGTTTCCTGCGAGGCTTGCCACGGCCCCGGCTCTCTACACGTCGAATGGGCTGCCGGCGATCAAGACGAGGAGCGGTACGGGCCCAACGAGGGCCTGACCTTGCAATTGAGCCACACGAGAGGCGGCGCGTGGGAATTTGCTCCAGGTGCAAGTATCGCCCACCGAACCAGACGGCTCGAGTCCAGAACTCAGATAGAGACGTGTGCCCGGTGTCATTCCCGCCGCGGAACCATTGTTGACGACTACGAATACGGGCGCCCCTTGCTCGACACGCACTTGCCGCGGGTGCTGGAAGAGAATCTGTATCACGTGGACGGACAGATCCTGGACGAGGTCTACGTGTACGGCTCGTTCAGGCAGAGCAAGATGTACCAGGCAGGAGTCACATGCGGCGATTGCCACAATACTCATAGCTTGAGCGTGGTAGCCGAGGGCAATACACTCTGTGCCAAGTGCCACCTTCCCACGACCTTTGACTCACCACAACACCACAACCACCCGACTAACTCGCAAGGGGCGCTCTGCGTCGAGTGCCACATGCCCAGCGAGACGTACATGGTGGTCGATCCGCGCCGAGACCACAGTTTTCGTGTCCCACGGCCGGACCTGTCAGAGCTGTACAGCGTCCCCAATGCGTGCAGCGAATGTCACGAAGGCCAATCTCTCCAATGGGCCGCCCAGACGATGGATCGGTGGTACGGGACAGATTGGAGGGCGAGGCCACAGTACGCCGATGTCCTCTACTCAGGACGTACCGGTCGACCGACGGCTGACGCTGGCCTGGCCGCCCTGGTGGAGGACACGGCGGTACCCGCCATTGTCAGAGCCACCGCAGTCTCGATACTCCGGTCATACGAAACGCCCAATGCCGCGAGGGCAATGGGCCTTGCTCTGAGGGATTCTGACCCGTTGGTACGCCTTCAGGCTGTTCGGCTACTCGATCAGCTACCTCCACAACCAAGACTGGGAGCCGCACTCGAGCTGATCGGCGATTCGGTCCGGGCGGTGCGGGTCGAGGCCGGACGCGTCATCGCGACGGTGCCGCTCGACATGCTGACCCCCGCCGTGAGTGCCGTTGTGGATACTGCTCTCGAGGAATATGTGGCTGCGCAGCTGGCCAACGCCGATCGAGCGCTCTCACACCTGAACCTCGGCGTGCTCCATGCTATTCGTGGAGAGTACCAACAGGCCGAGGATGAGTATCGCACTGCTCTACGGCTGGAGCCACGATTCACCCAAACGTACGTCAACTTCGCAGACCTATACCGGTTGCTGGGGCGGGAAGACGAAGGCGAAGCTGCTTTACGAGAGGCTCTGGCGATAGCCCCACAAGACGCGACGGCCCACCACGCATTGGGACTCCTTTTAGCCCGCCAAAACCGGCTCCCGGAGGCAATCCAGTCACTGCAACGCGCAACCCAATTGGCTCCTGAGATTGCGCGGTTTAGCTACGTCCACGCAGTGGCGGTCAACTCAACCGGCAGTGCGGACCTAGCAGTTTCCCTACTGGAGTCCGCCCACGAGCGACACACGTACGATCGCTCAATTCTCATTGCGCTGGTTACCATCAACCGTGACCGTGGAGCACTTGACGATGCTGTGCGATACGCAAACCGGTTGGTGTTCCTCTACCCACTCGACCCGGAGGCAAACCGGCTGCTCGAGGAGATGGAAGCAAGGCGGCGCTAGTCGAAAGAGGAGCCCGACCAGTCGCGGGCGGCGCCCACAACTGACTTACGGGATGACTTACTCATCAACTTCCCCCCTCCTGTCAGTCGACGCGCTCACCGCGCCGGTCAGTCAATTCTCGACGTGGCTGGTGAAGGTAGCCACTACTTATGTTTGATCAATGGCAGTTCCCAGGCTATCTGAAGATCGAGCACGAGGTTGAGTTGGGTCTCGACCTGAAAGAACCTAGCCACGGTCTTGTACGGAAGTACCCTACCGAACTCGTCGAAGAACCTCTTTCTGAGCTTGTCTCTGTCTTCGTCCAGCTTCAGGCGCCGCTTCACCAGATCCTTTGCCTCGTTGTCGGTCAGGGTTTCGTATCTTTCTGCATAGTCCTTTATCAGATCCAGTCGCTCGTCGTTGATGGCCGTGAGCTCGAATTCGTAGTTGCGGAAGACCGGCCAGAAAAGGGCGGCCTCCTCCTGCGTGAACTGCATCGCCTCCGTGATGATCTCGGCCTTCCGCGCCTTAACATCCATACGAAGGAGTTCTATGTAGTCCTCTTGGGCGTACGCTACGCTCGCCGCGGACACCAGGAGAACCAGAGGCAGCAGTTTTCTCATCTTATTGTCCTTAGTTAGTGGTCTTGAGCGGTTCGGGCCCTCTTACCCGCAGTTGACCAGGCGGTTCCGATGGACCAGTGGCAAGATGTATGGCATGACTTGAAGTGCAGCGTTTCCAGGCCATGCTGCGTGACTTGATCGCCGCAGCCGCAGCGGAGGGAGCTACCTGACGCGACTACCCGTCTGGGTGTCTAGACAATTAGCCGCCCCGTGGCCTATTCCTCGAGTTTTGACAGCTACTCGATCCCGAGTCCCAGGCCGAGCCGTCCGTCGTTATGAACTCCCAATCATAGCCATTCGGGTGTAACGTGAGCTTCAGAACGCCGTGGTGTTCGGCAGTCCACTTGTCGAGGGTCCCGTCGGTCTGCCGGCGCTTGTCAACGAGGTGCGTCCCGCCGGTTCCCACCACGAATTGGCGGATACCGATTGCACTCGCCACGCCGTCGGCAGTCTGGGGATGGAAACTCTGGTAGGCGTGCTCGTGGCCTGCGATCAGGATGTCTACTCCGTACTGCGCCAGCAGATTCCAGGTGTCACCCATCTTGTCATTGTCGCCGTGCTTGCCAGCGCTGAAACGAGGATGGTGCACGTAGGCTATGGAGCACGTACTCGGGCGCTCTCTTAGCGAACGCTGCAGCCAACTCCACTGCCTAGACTCATGCTTTACCCTCTTTCCGTGGTTTGTGTTCAGGGCGTAGACGTCCCAGCCGCCGTGCTCGTATCGGTACCAACCATCACCACGATTGCCGGCTTGTCCTTCGAAGCTATCGAAGTAGTCGAAATAGGGACCTGCGTGTCCGCCAACAACGAACCAGAGAAAGCCGTTCTTGTAATCGTGGTTGCCGGGTACCGGCCGCGTCACGGCTTTGTGTCGTCCCCACGTCGGGCCATAACATTGGACGAAGTTCTCGTCCGTTCCGCGTTCGTAGACATTGTCACCCGTGGTGAACACTACGGCATCTTCAGTCTCGGCCAAGATACGGTCCAATAACAAGGCGGTCAGCTCGTCGCCGTCCGAATCACAGTTGGCGATGTCACCAGCACCGACGAGAACGGCTGCGTCGATCGATTCGCTGTTCGAGTCCGGCGACTGAGCTGACAACACAAGCGGTCCTGTTACCAGGAATACCAAGAGAACCGAGATGGCTCGCGGATGCACTTCACGCGACACCGACCACAACCTTTCCAGACCTTGCAATGGACTACACATGTTCATGTGCTGCTTGCACTTTCTGAAAATCGAATACGCGGTCGACCACGGGACAGACCGCGACACTGGCGAACCAAGGTAGCACATTGTCGCGGAATGATTTCACTACCGCCGCCTTCTCTGCAACGCTTTGTGGCCTGAGTAAGGTTCCCTCTATACTAAGCCTAAGGTACCGCCGCCCCAATCACGAAGGGCGGTCGCTTGGTCGCCAGCACACACGATGTGTCGAGCCCCTGCACCGTCCCGCTCTTTATGAACTCACCGATGGGTGCGATTAGTCCGGTCAGGCGAAAGCAACGGTAGCGCACAGTTGTGCTCCTAGACTAGAGGGTGCATCGTGCAGACATACACAGTGGCGCGACTCGTGCCGCTCATGCCCTGACCTCATCCTCCTCTTATCTTCTTGCTCAACGCCGGCTCGAGTCCCATCAAGCGTGCGTACGTGGCGAGTTGCCCACGATGGTACATCTCCTGGGCGATGCCGTGGTGCAGCCATTGCATCTTAGTTCCGTGCTTGCCGTCAAACCGTTCGATGAACTGCCACAGAGATAATTCACCGGCCCTTCGGAACTTTCGCTCGGCATCACGCATCTGCCCGCCCAGCAATACCAACAACTCCCTCTTGGTCCGAGCACGGCGGGCTGCCGCCGAGTACTTCCTCAACAGTTTTGGCCAGGGAAGGCGTCTCAGGTTGGTGTCAGGCCGACAGAGTTCTCCTGTCATCAACATGGACACCTCAAGAATGTGTTGCACTAGCTCTCGCACGCTCCTGGTTGCCGGCGTAGGGCGAAAATCCAACTTCCTAGCTGGAATGTTCTTCACCTCGTCTACGATACCCTGGCGTACGTCTTGCCACGCCTCCAGGGTCTCATCGAGAAACGAAGCCAGGTGTTGCATGGGTCAACTCCTAGAGCGGGGAACGGGAGCGCACAGTACAAGGTAAACGGTGACATATTGCATGGTGCATAATGTAGGGCACAGAGTGCAGGGGCATTGTTGGTAGAGCTGGGGGCCGCTATATCTGTACCCTGCACTTTGCGCCTCCCGCTAGCCCTCCCGCAGCGCCACGATGACCGGCTGCCTCGCAGCCTTGAGTGCAGGGAAGAACCCACCGACGAGTCCCATGACAGCGGCAAAAACCAACCCGATGCCGAGGAGTGGCGGAGTCACGCGAAACGCGAAGGCAATTTCACTGAATGAATTCCAATTGGTGGTGCTGGTAACGAGGCCGTTGATCGGCAGTGTCAGCAGGCAACCAGCAAGGCCTCCGAGCAACGCGATGAACACAGCTTCCATCAGGAAAGAGCTGAGCACGTTGCCGGGCTTGAAGCCGAGTGTCAGTAGGACTGCAATCTCGGACGCTCGCGACGAAACCGCCGCATACATGGTATTGATGGCGCCGAACACAGCACCGATTGCCATCACACCGGCGATGAATATCGCGATGAAGTTGAGGATCTGAGTTAGAATCACGGATTGATTCCGATAGAACTCGTTCTCCCTCGACACATCGAGGAACAACCTCGGATCTCCCTCCAGTTGTTGCTTCACCTCCTCGAACGAACTGGGGTCGGCCATGCGGAAGGTGACGGATTGGAACACTTCTCCTCTGAACACGGGCATGACCTGCTCGTTCTCGGCCCATATTTCAGACTCAAAGGCGGAACCCTGGGCGGAGAAGTGACCAACCACCGTCCAATCTCTGCCGCCTAAAGAGAGTCTCTCACCTATGCCCGTGTTGGCGAATCGCTCCACTATCTTCTCGCCCACCAGAATCTCCGCTGCTCCTGGTTGCAGTTCGCGGCCGGCAATTATCTCGATCCCCTGTCGGACCTGCATGGCTCTGGGACTGACACCGCGTACCACGACATTGGCCAGACCACCGGTCAACCGGTTCAAGCCGATGACAACGAAGACTTCGGGGCTGGAGAGCGGCTGATTGTCCGTACCTCGCGCCACGAACGGCATTCCTGCAATGGTGCTTGCGGTGCTGCGGGCGATGCCGCTGTACATCTCGGCGTTGGCGCCCTTGCGCAACACGAGAACGTTGTCCGGTGACCCGGACTTCACAAGCGCCGAGCGGAATCCGTTGGCCAACGCCATCATCGCGACGAACACGGCTACTACCAGCGCCATCCCCGCTGCAGTAGTCAGGGTCGAAACGGGACGTTCCTTCAGGCTGCGCAAATTGTAGGCAAGAGGGATCTTCATACGAGTCTCCTATGCGACGCGCCGTAAGGCCTGAATAACCGGCAGTCGCATCGCTTGCCAAGCAGGTACGATACCGCTGACCATGCCAAGCAAGGTCGCCATCACTAACCCCAGGATCACCGTGCTCCAGGCAACCTGGAATCCTTGAATGAAGTTGTTGACAGGGTTGCCGGGTCCGAACATCAGCTTTGATCCGAACACGCCCAAGGCTCCGCCAAACAGCGTTATCATGACCGACTCGACTAGTACGAGTCTGAACAGCAAGCCGTCCTGAAAGCCGAGAGTCTTGAGTACGGCGTTCTCTCCGATGCGTTCTCTACCCGCCATCATCATGGTGTTCGCAGCCACCAACAGGATCGCGAAAAACACCGCTGTTCCAATTGCCTTTACCAGGAATCCTATGTTCCCCCACATCGTCACGAAGCCCGCGTTGAACGCCTTTTCGGTTTCCGTCTTGGTCGGATTACTGGAGTTCTCAAACTGCCCGTCGATACGGTTGATTACAGTGGGCGCCAAGGTAGGATCTTCAAGTTGAACCGTATACCAGCCCGGGATGATGTTCCCATTGGTACCCTCGTACAGATAATCGTAGTGGAAGAAGAACATCTGATCGCCGAAGCTGGGATCGTCCGGCACATATACAGCCCGGATAGTGAACTCCCAGTCTCCGGGGAAGATGGTCCCTTGCAGAGTAACGTTTTGATTCAATGTCCATCCGAACCGCTCCATCAGCCCGCGTCCCACTAAGGCGGCAGTACGTTCAGCCAGGAACGCCTGTTTCTGATCGTTCGGTATCGCCATCTCGGGATACATCGGCAGGTAAGTGTCTTGATCGATCGCGAACTGGGCGAAGAAGTTGCTCTCGTCGATGTATACACCGCCGAACCAGTTCGCCCAGGAAACACTCCGTACACCTTCCTGTGCTCTCAATCGCTCGAAGTATGACTGCGGCATTGGGAACGTGATCCCAGTCGAGCTGCGAGTGATCAATCTCGCCTCACTGCCAACTTCACTCACAGCATCCAGTGCGGTCACGACGGATCGCAGTGTTGTGAACAGGAACAATGCCACAGCCACGCTCAATACAGTCAGCACGGTGCGCCGCTTGTTACGCATCAGGTTCACCCAAATGAGGCGTGCGAACTTCATCGTGATAGCACTCCTTTATCCAAGTGCATGACCGCGTGGGCCCATTCGGCTGCATGCGCATCGTGCGTAACCATGAGTACCGTCTTGTTGAACTCTTCGTTGAGGCGCTTGATCAACGTCAGGATCTCTTCAGCCGATTTGGCATCGAGATCTCCGGTCGGCTCGTCCGCCAAAATGATCGCTGGGTCACTCACTATCGCGCGGGCGATTCCCACGCGTTGCTCCTGTCCTCCCGACAATTGACGCGGGAAGTGCTCGGCGCGGTCGGTCAGCCCGACGACACCCAACGCGGTCATCACGTGATCGCGCCGCTCACTGCGAGACAGTTTGGTGAGCAATAGCGGCAACTCCACGTTCCGAAATGCCGTGAGCACCGGCAACAAATTGTAGAACTGGAACACGAATCCAATGTGACGCGCTCGCCAAGCAGCAAGCTCCCTACGCTTCATGGCCGTCACCCGGAACCCACCGACGGCAACTTGGCCCGAGGACGGCTTGTCCAGTCCGGCGAGGATGTTCAGCAGCGTGCTCTTCCCGCTGCCCGACGGCCCCATCAACGCGAGGAACTCGCCTTCCTCCATCTCGAGGTTGACGCCGTCGAATACGGGTATCTGTTGCGAATCACGATAGTAGACCTTGGACAGATCTCGAATCTCTACCAGAGCCATGCCTGCACGCTCCTCCTCGTTAGGAAATCACCACACGAACCGCCGCACCATCCGCCAGGTCTTCAGGGCCGGCAACCACGACTTGCTCGCCGCCGTGCAAACCCGCGCGAATCTCTCTACGTCCCGCTGATACCGGTCCGGCTCGAACGGCGATGCGGTACACGCGTCCTTCCCGCACTACCCACACCACCGGTTGCCCCTGCTCGTCTCTCACGGCGGTCGCCGGCACGAACACGCGGACCGGTTGCGATCCTTCATCTTCGGTGCTCGCCGACTCGAGGAAGTCCACACGGGCGCCCATCTCAGGGAGTATTCGGGGGTCCTTGTTCAGGATGCTGACCTTGACAAGCACCGTTGCCCGCTGGCGGTCAGCCGTAGGGACTATTTGCCGCACCGCACCGTCGTAGGTCGTGTCGGGATATGCGTCGAGCGTGATCCGCGCCGGTTGTCCGTCTTGTATCTGAGCGATGTACGCCTCGTTTACGTCAACCTCGACCTCGAGCGATTCAAGATCGGCCATTGTGACAACGGCGCCGCGAGTCAGGCCTCCCCCGGTTGCCACCGGCGCAACGACCTCACCCACCTCCGCATCCTTACGGAGCACAGTTCCGTCGAACGGGGCCCGAATGTGAGTGTTTTCCAAGTTGGCCGTGGCTACGCCGACCGCCGCCAGCGCAGCCTGGACTTGTGCCTGCTGGACTCCGACCCGCGCTTCACCAGCTTCGAGCCGTGCCGCCAGATCTTCGACCTCCTGCTCGGACACCAGGCTGTCGTTCAACAGCGCTCTGGCACGGCGCAGGTCACGCTGCAACTGATCTCTTTGTGCCCGAGCTTCCTGCAACGCTGCCTCGGACCGCAACACTTCCGCCTCGGCCTGTTCGACGATGGCGGCGTAGTCTTGGTTCTCCAGCCTGGCGATGATCTCGCCCCGCCTCACAACGGAGCCTTCCTCAACACCGAGGTATGCCAGGCGGCCGGAGATCTTGGATGAAACGGACGCCTTGGTGCGGGCAACCACATATCCATTAGCCGTGATTCCCAGCGATCCACCGCCTTGCCCCCCGACTATTTCCGCAACGCTCACGGTCACTGCGACACCGCCTGTTCGTCCAACCAGGACTACCACGACGGCTACAAAGGCGACGGCCAATGCCGCAAGCAATCCGGTGAGCCGGAGTGCTCTCCGCGCCGCCGGTGAGGGGTCATCCCGCCGGATCTTCAGTTTGGAGAGGTCGTGGGTCGGCTCTGTCATGGCTCCTTCCGACTACACATTGGCCAGGCACCGCTCACGGTAACGTGTACGCAGTTGCGACAAAAGGGCGACGCGATCCCGACACATTGCTATATATCTGGCAGAGCTATATCTTATAGATATAATATGCGCGGAGTGCATGAATGGCAAGAGGCAGTCGCACCAAGTATACCGTACTGGGAACGCTGACGCTTGGCCCCAAATCCGGGTACGACATCAAACGGTTCATTGGGAGTTCGATCGGGAACTTCTGGCGCGAGAGTTACGGACAGATCTACCCCACCCTCAAGAGCCTGGCCGCAGGCGGGCTGGTGTCTCGCCAAGTGCAGGACCAAGAGGGACGGCCTGATCGGTACGTATATCAGCTGACCAGGGAAGGTCGCGAAGAACTACGCAAGTGGCTGGTCGAGCCCGCCGAGCCCGAGATCCCGAGACACGAGCTACTACTCAAGCTGTTCTTTGGAACCGAGATCTCGCCCGACGCGACCTTGCTTCACGTCACCCGCTACAAACGGGACGCTGAAGAGTCGCTCACCATGCTGAAGGAAGTCGACCGAACGTTGCGCAAAGGCCGGCGAGACTCGCCGGGACTCCCCTACTGGCTGCTAACGGTTCGCCAAGGGATCCTCGTCGAGGAAGCGCTGCTACAGTGGTGCGAAGAGGCGAAAAAGGAATTGCTGAGGCTCAAGGCGAAACTACGTACAAAGAAGAGGGACACCCGAAGGCGCCCCCTTTCAATGTGATAGGATGGCCTGCTACTTGACTCCCGCCAGCTCCGCCGACGAGATCCCGGCAACGTCCTCCAGCATGGTGGTCGTCACCGACTTGGGCCGTTCGATCGGGTACCCGAGTGCGCGGTCCCAAGTAATATTGGCCAGCACGCCGATTGCCCGCCCGATGCCGAACAACACCGTATAGAAATCCCACTCCGTTATTCCATAGTACCACTGGATCACGCCGGATTGGGCGTCCACGTTGGGCCACGGATTCTTGGCCTTGCCATGCTCCTGCAGCACCGGTGGCGCCACTTCATAGATCATGCTGATCAACTGGAACAGCGGGTATTCCGGCAAGTGCTTCAGGCAGAACTCGCGTTGGCTGGTGTAACGTGGATCTGTCTTTCGCAACACCGCGTGACCGTACCCTGGCACCACTTGCCCGCTGTTGAGCGTTTCCCAAAGAGCGTCCTTCACCGCATCCTTGGTCACGTTCTCGATCCCGCCCAGCTTATCCATGAAGTTCTGCGTCCAGCGCAGTACCTCCTGGTTTGCCAAGCCGTGCAATGGACCGGCCAGGCCGTTGATACCGGACGAAAGCGCGTAGTAGCAGTCGGACAGGGCAGAGGCTACGAGGTGCGTAGTGTGCGCCGATACGTTACCCGACTCGTGATCCGAATGAAGAATGAAGTACATGCGCGCAACGTCGTCATACGGGTTATCGATGCCCATCTGGTGGGCGAAGTTACCGCCAAAATCCAGATTGGTATCAGCCGCGATCTGTTTGTTGTCCTTGTACTTCATTCGGTAGATGTAGGCACCGATGGACGGGAGCCTCGCAAGCAGATTGCAACAGTCCTCATACATCGGATCCCAATACTCCATCTTGTTCATACCTTCGTTGTACCGGGCAACAAACTGTGACTCATTCTGCATTGCCAAGATCGCAGCCGAGAACAGTGTCATCGGATGCGTCTCACGAGGCAGCGTTTCCAGGAGGTCGAACACGTACTGCGGCACTTCGCGGCGTGCCTTCAAGTCGTCGACGACCTCTAGCGTTTCCTTTTCCGATGGCACTTCACCGGTAAGCAGGAAGTACCAGAACCCCTCGACATAGGGGTAGTCCGAACCTGGAGCTTTGGGCAGGGCTTCAAACGTCTCGGGAATCGTCTTCCCACGAAACCGGATGCCCTCGTATGGATCAAGGTAGGAAATGTCCGTCACCAGGCACTTCACCCCCCGTGCCCCACCTATGGCCTGACCGATCGTGACTTCTCCCACTTTGACGTCGCCATACTCCTTGAGGAGCCGTGTTGTCCGAGGACGATGCTCCTCGATCTTTTTATACAGGGTTTCCTTGAGCGCCGTCATTGCTTCCTCTCCTTCTCTATGGCAGAGGATTATCGATACCTCTTGAAGCGAACTCCCCACCCCCCGAGTGGGGGTTGTGAGCGGACAGCATTCTGCCCCACACACATTACCTGCATTTGATTATAGAGCTTGTGAAAAAAAGTACAAGCTCAACTTAGGCACGTCTGTCCACGCTCATTCGACCTGTTATTGAAACCCTCGAGACTGCTGTATGGAGAACCGGGCAGGTCAGCTCTTTTCCAGGCCCTCCTGCGTCTCGTCCAACAGTTTCACGAGGCCGGCATACCGCTTTTCGATCTTGAAGCCAAATGCGTAGAAGTACTCCGGACGGAAGAAACCGGTCGTCACTCGTTTCACCCCAGCAGCCCTCAACCGGTTGAAGAACTCACGCATCAGGCCATCGGCCACACCCTTCCGCCGGAACTTGTCCGAGACAACTATCTTCTCCAGGTGTGCTGCAGCGCCGTCCTCTTCCAGCTCGTAGAAGATTCCGCCAATGATCTGCTCGCGGAGGTTGATGGCGAGCAAGTATTTGTGTTCCGGCCGGAACCGTACATCGAGTTTTGCGGCCAGGAACAGCCGATGGAGTCGCTCTACCTCTTTTGGAAGCAACGCATGCCGCACGCGAAAGGCGGTGCCGTCCAGATCCTCCAGCGTCATCACTATTTCAGTCTGGTAACTGCCTCCCATGTCGCTGGTTACGAAGTCCGCCGTGTCCTCCGGCCGCAGGTAGGCAAACGGAATCCGGGCTAAGAAATAGTCGTCATCAGGTTCCATCTCGAGCCGCCGCCTCAAGTCAGCGACCGCGTCGGCCACATCCCCATTCACCATCTCACCTGCCCGGGCCCGGTCAATCAGCTCATCAAGGCCGCGTGCCAATTCCGGGCTGGTCTCGCGGAAAACGGTCTCGCGGAAGAAACGCAGCCGTACCTCTGGATAAACTCGGGCGAGCCGGTCAAGGCCGTAGGTATCGTAAACCTCCTGAAGCGTGCGGGCTTGCGCTTGAGGCGTGGCATCCTCGTTTAGCTGAGTCCAACGACGGACCCGCTTGGCTGCGAAAAACAATCGCATGGGTAGAAAACCCCGCCGCCGTACTCCGGTCACATACTCCTGTAACGCCGTCCTCAATTCTTTCGACGCCGGCGGCTCCTTCTCGATCGCCTCCTCATACGCGGCCAGACCGTCCTGCTCTCCCACGACCTCCAGCACCGAAGAGAAAATGATGTTCCACCCAACCATCCCCTCCAGACTCGGGTATTCCTTCTCTACCGGGCTGACAAACTCATCTCTGAACGATTGGATCATTGGAAGCAAACCGCTGTGTGACCGTCGCTCAGAGAGCGAGACAATGCGCGACCCGCTGTGATAGTCGTGCGTCGGAAGCACGATGTCGGCCGTACTGAGGTCGGCCACTTCGCAGCGTTTCCCCGTACGCTGCCAGAAGTCTACGTATGCGCTGAGGGCGCTCCAGGCAAAGAACGGCCACAGTAGTTTGAGGCCATCATCTTGGCTATCGCGTCGCACGAGCCGGCGCATTTCGCGATCGAGCGTGTCTCCAGTAACGTACTCCTCGCTCCAGAGATCCTGTTCCGGCAAATAACCGCCAAAGTCCTCGACCACCGGTTCGCGGCTGCCTGACTCACCGCAGAGTATCAGCCAGTCGATTTCCTCATGTAGCTGATCCGACTCGAGAGTCTGGTTGAGATTGACAGCCAAGTCATACGAGTCCTCGCTTCGAGTTTGCACAGTAACGCGATAGGTGTCTTTCCCGTGGCGTGAGCCGAGCAGCCTGATCCACACTCCCCCAGGGGGAATGTCATTCAGGCGAATCACGGTACCACGGTGGAAGAGAAATACAGCTTCTCTCAGGAATGCAGTGTTCTTGATTGCCGACAGCAGGCGCCGCCGTTCCTCCTCGGTGATTCCTTCCTCGAAAACGACCACGTCCTCCCAGCGGTACTCCTGACCGGTCTCAGTATCCACCGCGATCTTGGAGGTCGGACCCAACCACTGATGGAAACCTGCTTCCAGCGTGGCCCGCTCATCTGCCGCCCGCATCCTCACTTGGGGTTCTTGCGCGAACAGACTCATGCGCACCAACACCGCTCGGATTCTACGGTAACGGATCGGGTGAGCAGCTCCGTATGCAGCGAGGAAGCCGAGCAGTGACCCGGCCAAGGCTTCGCGCCCCTCTCCATCATCTTTGCCGAGACACACCGCCTGCGCCAAATCGATGAACACTTCGACCTTGGTTTCTTGCAGGTTCCGCTCGCAGAGGAAAGCTGACGTCTCAGCGTCCAACACCTCCGGATCGCCGTTGAAGAACCGCTGCAGTGTATCTCGCATCCGTGACATTCGCTCCGTCGGCACCAGCATCTGGAACGCTCGCCGACGCACGTCAGCCCCTGCAAAATCTGCTCCCCGGGCCAGCAGAAACCGGGCAGGCTCAGCCAGCGGTCCTTCTTCATTCACCAGCACTCGTTCCAGCAACCTGACCGCATTCATTGCACCCTGTTCGTCGGTGGACGACAGCAATCGCGCCGCCCGGTCCAGATCCTTCATATCCCACTCGGCTCGGTGCACCGACTCCGCCACCAGTTCCTTGTCCGCAGCCGACGGCTCATAGGGCCGTGGACGTCCGATCCACTCGATCCCTACTATCCTGCCGGGTCGTTGCCGCGCCGCGATGTCGGGATGGGCGAATGAAACGAGGTCCTCATTGCCGAACCACAACCGTGGTGTCGCCAGGAGAGCACCGAGGTTGAGCGTCCTGCGCGAACACCGGTAATAACACGATCCGACCTGAATGTCGGTCTCGTTCAGACGCCGTATCACGAGCTGTGCACCGATCGATGGCAGAGCGACCTCTTTCTGTCGAGCTTGAACGTCTTGCGCGGTCACACCAAGAGACTGGAATAGCCAATTCGGGATCGTAAGCTCGACGCCCCCCACCCTCATGCTGGCGCGGCGATACATGGTGTCGATCACGTCGGCGAAGTTCTCCACCACGACCTTTCGGCGCGGTGTGCCCTTTGGCGTCAACTCCCCCTTTCCATCCTCGAAGTCCCGGTCGATCACGGCAAAGTCGACTATCCTCTCAAACGGAGCGACGAACTTGTTGACCGACGCTACCAGAGACCGGAAGTGGTCTTGAACCTGCTGATCATTGAGCGAAGAGAAATCGGCCTGTTTGGATTCCGGATTCGGGTAAATCAGCAGCGTGTTGTACTCCTTGCGATCACCAACCAGGAAGACACGGCCCACCGACTCGAATTCACGAAACAGGTTCTCGATCCGCTGGGGGGCGATCGTCTGGCCCTTGACGTTCTTGTAGATCTCCTTCTTGCGATCGACGAGCTGGATGTGTCCGTCGTCGTCCATTCGCATCAGGTCACCACTGTGTAGCCAGCCGTCCTCGTCAAATGATGGCTCTCCGTCCGGTGGATCCAGATAGCCCATCATGACATACGGCCCACGCAACTTCAGCTCACCGTCATGACCGAGCGCTATCTCCATGCCCGGCAGAGCTGTGCCGAGTGAGCCCTCTCTGTACTGGTTCGGCGGAGTCATCGTGATTCCACCGGTAGCTTCGCTCATGCCGAAACCGCTGAGCAGTTGGATTCCCTGTCGATGGAAGAAACGGAATATGTCCGGGTCGAGATAACCGGCAGCAGACAACCCCCACTTGAGGCGGCCGCCCGTCAGGTTCTGCGTCACCTCGTGCAGTTCGTCATCTGATGCGTGCAGAGGATCCGCACGCTGCGAGATCGCATCGAAGAGCTGGATCCACTTCCGCGGCACGCTGATGAACACCGTAGGCCTATGCGTACCCATGCCCTCGATTAGCGCCTCAACCGACGGATTCGATAGGAAGCAATACTTTGCTCCCCAGAAAATGCTACCCAACATCTCGAGATAACGGCCGAACGTGTGGAACAATGGCAGGTAACACAGCAACACGTCGTCGTCGCCGATTTCGGGCAACGCCATACCTCGAGCAAAACGCTTGAACACGAGATTGCGATGCGAGTACTTGATTCCTTTCGGCGCCCCCGTCGTACCGGAGGTGTACATGACGGTAGCCAAGTCGCCAATCCTTACATCGGCCGACCGCTTTTCGATCTGCGAAGTTGGCACTCGGTTGGCGCGAGCCTCCACCGCTTGGAGCGTCATCACGTACTCATCGCGGTCGCCCGTCGGATCGATGGTCACAATCCGCTCGAGATCGGGCAACGATTCCCTGTTCTTCTGCACCTTCCGCAGCTGCTCGCGTCCGGAAACGACAACGGTACCGGCGCCTGAATGCCTCAGGATGTAACCGACATCCGTATCCGTGGAGTTAGCGGGCACCATGACGTCAACCAGACCGGACGTGAGACATGCTAGATCGACGAGGGCCATCTCGATCCGGTTCTCAGATAAGATCGCCACAGGGCGGGAGTGCTCAGGACCATCGAGAGACAGAAGAGCGCGTCCAAGGCGGTCTACACGCGTAGCCACATGCCGCCACGTCAGTTGCCGGCTGCCCACCGACTGAGGGATCTCGAAGAGTGTCTTGTTTTCATACGTTGCGGCGCGATGGCGGAACAACGGCCCAACCGTAAAGTGTGATGCTTCGACCGCTGCCAAAACTAGATTGGACCACTCGGTCATAGCTGACTGTTCGATACGGCGAGCCACCGCTCTGCGGCGGACGAGATCCAAGACGTCCCATGTGAGCTCTCTGAGAGCGTCCTCATCACCAATCCTCCGCAGTCGCTCGACACACCTCTCCATGAGAGCCGCCAACGAGTGTAGCTCGAGACATTCGAGGATCGCGTCGATCTGAGCAGAGGCTCGCAGTGCAGCCGCTGCCGCTCTATCACTCTCGACAGACCGAGCCTCAGCTGCGTCATGCCGCCCAGCTTCTGCCAGAATGTCGCTGATGCGGCCCGCGGCTTCCTCTCTCGACAGGTCAGTCAGGTCGCGGAGGTCCGCAATGGTAGTCATGAACTCGGCCTCATAAGGGCTTCCATGTCCTAATCCGCCGCTCCAATCTCGGCGATCTGATCGATCACCGATAACGCCGCCGATAGAGCGAGTCCTTGAGTATCGACTTCCGGATTGTATGCCGTTAGCGCCGCGGCCCGCACATCGAGCCGTTCTCCCACCAACTTCAGCGCTCGGCTCAGCTCTTGGGGAGTCATCCCACCGGGTGGGCTGAACTGATTGGCTGGAACCAGGTCCCGATCCATGACGTCCAGATCTACATGGAGGTATGCGTTGTTCGTGTGGGTTGCAATGGAATCCAGACAGCGAGTGACTCCACTGTCCAACCGACCCCGCTTTAGGCTTTCGTACCCTGCAACCGCCACATCCGACCGAGCCAGCAAGTCCTTCTCAGCAACATCGAGATCCCGTACGCCCAGTAAGGCACAAGCAGCCTCGGGAACGGGACCGAACCCCGTTATGGTACTCGCAGCCGCTTTCCACGACCGGCCGACGGCCACATTGAGTGCCATGCCGTCGAAGAATCCAGTCGTACTGGTTTCCGGAGAGTTGAAGTCTCCATGCGCATCGAACCACACGATGCCCGCAGCACTCTGCATTCCCGCCATAGTGCCGAGGCAGCTATTACAATTGCCTGCCAATACGAGCGGGAACTCACCAGCTGCGACAGCGTCACCTACTGCCCGCGCAAGTCTGCGGTTCAGTTCGAACGTTGCACCCAGTTCGTGTTGTGGGGGCTCAGGTAGCTCGACCATCGTGACCGCAAAGGTGTGCAGAGCCTCGTCCAGCATGCGAGTGAGTCCGGCATCCAGAATCCGAAGCGGGCCCGCACCCAGTCCCGCACCGCGATGGCCCAAATGATAAGGAACCAGAATGACGCGTATCGTCATGTCTCTCTGCGTCGCATCTCGCCGGCGACCACGGCCGCCGACCATGCCACGGCCATCGCGAACAGTACGGTCATCAAGGCCAGCATCGGACCAGGCATCTCCATAACACCCGCGGCTCTCCGGGCGACTTGTCCAACCGGTCCTTGAGTGGCGGTCCACAAGATCAAGAGCGCCCATCCCAGGCCGGCCGCCATGGCCACCACCAACTGCGGCCGCTCACGATCCCGTGCGACCAGACCCCAAGTCATGCCGATTACCGGAACCACCCACCATCCTAGAACCAGCGTGCCCAACGCCACAGCGACGCCAAGCAGCACGATCTGTACCAGCGGTCGATAGTTGACCATCATCCGCTTCCCGCCGTGAGCGTCAGCACGCCCAAGACACTGTCTTCACCTAGTTCCGTCACATCTCGGGGAAACAGCACCTCATCCAATTCGCCGGCAGCCCACTGCTGAATCCGGTTGTCATACCAGCGGCTGGCTGGATTGCCCGATTGACCGCCGGGGTACGTAGTCCATGCGGCAATCTCCGGGCCCAGTTCAACAACCATCCGCCAACTCGCTCCGTGGCTCCCACCCCCTGAAGAGGGATTCAGATTGCCGGGCCCACCCTGAATCGGAATGTCGAGCACGGATAACGCCCGCAATCCCAGAATATGACGGATGTTGCTCTGTCTAATAACATCCCAGCGCCAACCACCATCCTCCGGGAGACCATACTCCTGCTGTGTTGACTCGAGAGCGGACGCGAGGCTGGCCGCCAGGATCTCGTCACGTGTCTCCGTCACGCTTCCGGTCGTGAGATTGTCCCACCACGCGTTGTCGGGAAAGATCAGCAACTGGGCCAAGATCGACGCAGTTGGAGTGGCAACGCGTCTGGCACCCCGGGGCATTTCCAGTTCGTCCCACGTGTTTCTCGTCAACTCTGCCATCGCGGTCTCGAACAGTACTGCCCGTTCGTTCTCCCTGGTGTAACGGCGATCCCAGTCACCGAGCAGTTGGGCCGCCTGCTCCAGCCTCTCGTTGGGTTCGCGAGCCAGTACACTAGCAGCCGCCTCTAGAAACGCAGGAACGAACAAGTCCGCCTTGGCGTTGCCTGGGTCGGTCTGATAACGTCGCATGTCATCAGACGTGACCTGAGAATCTGAGCGCAACAATTCGTTGATTCGCATTGCCCTCCAGGGCGACGTCCAGTTCACGCCGAGGTATCCGTCATCCACAGTTGGATCGAGCGGTTGCTGGTTGGCGGACGCGAGGAAGCCCTGATCCGGGTTGAGCGAGAACGGATATCGATCAACCGGCCAAAAACCCTGCCATTCGTTCTGGCTGGTCCCTCCACTTAGTATTTCGGTACCGCGACCGTCATTGGGTCTGATGGGATACCGCCCGGTCGAGCGTATAGCGATGTTGCCTTCGCGGTCCGCCACAATGAAGTTCTGGGCTGGCGCGAAGTAGCTCTCTGTATTGCCCAAGTATTCCCTGACCGATTTGGCCCTCGAGGCGTCGAACAGCGCCGCTGTTGCTCCGGAATCATCCAGCGTAGTCCAGCGCATGGAGAGATACTCGTCTCCCGTCCGAACGAGCGGCCCCCGATGAGTCCGATAGACCGTATCCACAGCCAACAACTCTCCATCAGGACCGAAGAACTCCTCCACCCGGTGTTCCAGCGGCCGCCACTCCCGATCCACCGAGTACTGTGTGGGCTGTTCAGCGTCGTCGACGGCCTCACGGTAGTAGTCCAGCACATCCGCGCCGGTATTGGTCAGGCTCCAGGCCACGTCCCGATTGAACCCTATTACGATACTGGGAACTCCGGGGATGGTTACGCCATACACATCGAGTTCGCCCGGCACGACTATGTGAACCTCATACCAAATGGAAGGCATGGTCAGGTCCAGGTGTGGATCGCCGGCCAACAGGGCGTTACCGGATGCTGATCGCGATGGGGACACAGCCCAGTTGTTACTCCCCAAACTCGTTTCTTCAGCCGGACCAAGTACGCCCGCGATAGCGTCTCCCGTTCTGCGCAGGCGCGGCACATCTGCCGCAGGCAAGGGTTCGTAATCGAATCTTGGCGCACCAAATCCGTTGGGCTGGATCGGTTCTTGGATCGGATTGTTGATGGGAAACAGAGCTGCCGTGGCTTCCTCACCCACGAGAGCTTCCACCTGCCGACGCCAACGATCCTGCGTGCTGTAGGTGAGCGTGTAACTCATGCGTTTGATGAGGTAGATACTGTGTACCGGTTCCCAGCGCGCCGGCATCTTGCCGAGGAACCGGTATTCGAAGGGCACATCCGCCTGCCGCATCCCGTCAATCCACGCGTTCACTCCTTCCGCATACGCCTGGATCAGCCGCATCTCGAGTGATTCGTCGTCGAGCGCCGCGTATTCTTCCTCCGCACTCCACGCCAGCCCGAGGGATCGCTGCGAGCGATCCAGTCGTAGTGCGTCCTCCCCACCCCATTCCGACAGACGGCCCGCCGTTGCTCTCGTCTGAGTCTCAAGCTGGACCAGTCTGTCTCGCGCCACCACATAACCGAGTGCTCGCATGGCGTCGTCGATTGACGACGCGAAGATGTGCGGAACTGCGCGCCGGTCGTACACCACCTTCACGCTCTTCCCCAAGGATGCGATGCTCACTGTCGCCTGTTCGGGAACCTCAGTGGATCTGGCGACCGACCATATGCCGTTCGCAGGGTCGAGGAATGGGCCAACGGGGGGAAGGAAGCCGACGCCGAGTGTACCCACGTAAAGGCTCACCGCAAACAGAACTACGGCGAGCGACAAACGGACTACTCTGAGAAGGGTCAACGGCTGTTACCGGAGGTCACTCACATCAACAGATGCGATCTTCACAACGGAGTCTCCCTCGCCCAAATCCGTCCACGCTACCAGCAAGTCGTACCCCGCCAGCGTCATGCGAGGGAATCCGCTACTGCGCGCATCCGATGTCGTGCCAACCACGAATGCGTCGCCGGCTCTCCCTTCCGGAGAGATGATGCGCGCACGGATCTCGGCGGCTTCCGGCGTACGCTCGATCCAGACTACGAGCACACGGCCATCAGGCAAGAACTCAGCATCCACACGACCCAACGGGTCACCATCGTCAATTTGCACGGTGGAACCAAAGGACTCGGCTCCATCTAAAGAAAACGCAGCATAGACAGCAGCCTGTTGTTCGGGTGCCGTATACCACGCCACCGCCACAGTATCACCCTGGGCAGTGAGTTGAGGGCCGTTGACCGGGCACCCTGGGTAGTAGAACCCATCATCATGTACAGGCGCCGGATCGGTCCAGACACCATCGATTTCGCGAACGACGGCAATGTTGCGATACTCCGTCTCACTGCGATCGCGGTACGCCGCAACGAGACCGCTCTCTGTCTCGACAAGAGATGTCTGACAGCACTCACACACACGGTCGTCCAATAACACCTCCGGCCCCAGCTTGCTGTCGGATCCGACGCTAGTGGTCCGAATGCTCATAGCACCGCCAGCTCCTTCGGAGCCGTGCCCACCGTCACTACCTGCCATCGCACGGCCATCTAGCCATATCAGTGCCGTCCCACCGTCGCTCGACGGTACCATTGAGACGAACCCATGCTCCGTTTCCGAATCGTCACGGTGGGCAAGAAACGGTTCACTCCAACTCGTGCCCAGGTCGTTTGAGATCGCGAGCTTCACGTGATATGCATATGTGGAAGGCGCCGTCTTCTCCAGCCAATGCACGATCCACGATCCATCCTCCCTCACCGATAGCGACGGAAAGTCAGCCCAGTTGACGAAGAACTCGCCACTCTCCACGACGGTGCGCGGTTCTGACCAACCCCCGTCCTTCCGCACAGCCAACTTCAAGGCGTGTCCACCATCACTCAACTTCTCGAGCCAGGTCACGACCGCCTCGCCGTCGGGAGCGGTTACCAGATTCGGTTCTCCACTTCCAAGTGACGTTGCGAACTCGACCACGAACTCCGGCTGAGCGGGACTGCATGACGCGGCAACCAACACAGCCGCAGCAACGAAGCTGGTTCTCGCTAGCATGGCTCCTCCAAGGGGCGACTCGGAATCGCAGCAAGATAAGATGGGCGGTGGCAGACGGTAAGAGGCGGGGCGGAGAGCGGGGAGCGGTACGCTTGACTACCGCTCCTCGCTCCCTGCTCCCTGCTCCCCTCTCATGCGATCGATCTCGGTGCTGGCCCACTCTGCGGTCGCGTCTCCCGGGAACCTGTCCTTGATCCGGGCCAGTTCCGGGATCGCCCGTTTCGGGCTGTCGAGCTTGTTGGTGTAGATCTCGATTATCTCCTGGGTGATGAGCAGTTCTCGCCCGCGATCGACCGTCGCTTCCGAACGCGCACGCTTGAACCAGAAGACCGACTCTTCCAGCTGCTCCAAGTTGTCGCGATAGATTCTCGCAATGCGCACATACGGCTCGGGGTCTTCGGGGAAGTCCACGCAGCACACCTGATACGCGTCGATGGCCTCATCATATCGTCCGCGAACAGCTAGTGATTCGGGGTAGGAATACTCTCGCCTCACCGGAGTCGACTTGCCCGATGGATTGTGCACAGTACCCATAATACTGCCGGCGCCCTCGACGATTCCCAGTGTGATTACGAACACGATGAGGAACCCGACCATGGATCCCGGAATCACACCGAACCCTGCAAACCACCCCGCCAATGCGCCGATTAGGCCTCCGGCCAGCGACATGCTGGCGATCCGAATGATACGGGCGCGCTTGGCAGCATCGATCTCTCTGAGTCCCTTGCGTGACATGTGGTTGCCCAACTTCAAGCCGGAAGACTGAGGTAAGCCGAGAAAATCTCACACCACTGTACCGCCAGAGGCTGGCGAAATCCAGTCCGCTCTTGTCGCCGTCCGGTCAAACACGTATGTAGGGGCTACTCAGCTACAAGGTGCAATGATGGCCGGAATCGTATGGACCCCATCGCCCGAGTTGACGGCAAGTGCTAACGTGACGCGCTTCATGCACAAGCACGGTATCGCCGACGTTCAGACTCTCGTTGAGCGATCCACTGCCGACGTCGAGTGGTTCTGGGATGCGGTTGTACGCGATCTCGGGTTGGAATTCTCCACGCCCTATCGAGCTGTGATGGACTCGAGTCGCGGCGTCCCGTGGACCGATTGGTTCATAGGTGGAAGACTCAACATGGCCGCCAACTGCGTCGATCGGAACATCGCAGCTGGGCGAGGCGACCGGACATGCCTGATCGCGGAGCGCGAGGATGGTCGGACGGTAGAGTACACCTTTGCTGAGCTGGCCGCTGCTGTCGACCAGTGTGCAGCCGCACTCCGCGAGGCCGGTATACACCAGGGCGATCGCGTGGCCGCATACATGCCTATGGTGGCAGAGGTTGTGATCCAGCTGCTGGCAACGGTCAAGATAGGCGCGATCTTCATTCCCATATTCAGTGGCTACGCTCCCAGTGCTCTCGCAGAACGACTCACGGGCGCCGGAGTCACCCTCCTGTTCACAGCCGATCAGTCACAACGACGCGGCCGAACCGTGCCCATCAAGGTCAATGCAGACATGGCGGTCGACGACGTGCCAAGTGTGAAACACGTCGTCGTAGTTCGAACGTCAAACGGCGAGTTAGCTCGGAACGACGAGCGCGACGTGTTGTGGGAGGACTTCCTCACCCAGGGATCGCAGACGCAAACCGAAATGGTCGGGTCGATGGAGCCAGCGATCATTCTCTACACGTCGGGTACAACAGGTCGGCCCAAGGGAACAGTGCACAGCCATGCCGGCGCTCTGGTCCAGATCGCCAAGGAGGTGGGTTACGCCTTTGATATGAAGCCGGAGGATCGGTTCTTCTGGCTCAGCGATATCGGTTGGATGATGGGACCGTGGACGATCATCGGCGGCTTGTTCCACGGCGCGACGATCCTCCTCTACGACGGAGCATTCGACTGGCCGGAGCAAGATCGGTTGTGGAAGATGCTAGCTACTCATCGAGTAACTGTGTTTGGTATCTCACCAACGGCGATACGGATCGCCATGAAGCATGGCAGCGAGCAGGTGAAGAGTCAGGATCTCTCCCACCTGCGCATCCTCGGGTCGACCGGGGAGCCATGGGATGAGAAGTCGTGGCTCTGGTACTTCGACACGGTGGGCGGTGGGCGGTGCCCGGTAATCAACATCTCGGGCGGCACTGACATCATTGGATGTTTTCTATCTCCACTTCCGCTACACCCACTGAAACCCTGCTCGCTAGCAGCACCGGGACTCGGCATGGCCGTCGATGTGTGGAACGATGAAGGTAAATCGGTTCGAGGCGAGGTGGGCTACTTGGTCGCAACCAAGCCCGCCCCCTCTATGACCCGCGGCCTGTGGAATGACCCCGACCGATACATCGAGTCCTACTGGTCGAAGTGGCACAGCGTCTGGAATCACGGTGACTGGGCGTTGATCGACGAGGACGGCCATTGGTTTCTTCAGGGCCGCGCCGATGATACGCTCAAGGTAGCAGGGCGGCGCATCGGACCCGGTGAGATCGAGGGAGCACTCATGGCGTCGGGGAAGGTGAGCGAGGCGGCGGCAATCGGAGTACCAGACGAGCTGAAGGGAGAGACGATTATCTGTTTCGTCGTGCCACGGCCGGAGCATACTCCCTCCGAAGAACTACGCGAAGAACTGGCGCAAGCCGTGGTAGATCGTTTGGGGAAGATCGATCGTCCCGAGAGAGTCCTATTCGTAACCGACTTGCCCAAGACGCGCAGCGCCAAGATCGTGCGGCGCCTCGTGCGGGCTAAACACCTCGGCGAGACGGACCTGGGAGATCTGTCCTCCGTGCAGAACCCGGAGGCTATCGATCAAATTGCCAACCCGAGCTAACCCTATGGATATGGCTCCAACCTCGATATTGCCTCCGCCGCGGCCTTGACTCCCTGTCTGATCTCCTCCTCCGGCACGGCGAACGACACGCGCAGGTATCCGTCCTGCATGAAACCGCAACCGGAAGCCGTCACCACTCCCGCTTCCTCGACCAAATACGCTGCCACATCGTCGGAGTCGGTCAACTCACTACCATTCGGCGTCCGCATTCCAAACATCTTGCGCACATCCCAGAACGAATAGAAAGCACCGTGCGCGTGCCATACATCTACGCGGGACATTGCTCGAGCTTCGCGTTCGATCAAGTCTCGCTTCCGTTCGAGGTCGGTTCTCAACTCAGGATCATAGGCCCGAGTGATCGCGGCGAGTGCCGAGAGCTGAGTGGGGATGGCCGGCCCAGAGGTATAGTGGCTCTGCATGTTTGCCATTGCGGTCGAAACGTCCGTTGGCGCAACCGACCATCCAATTCTGATTCCACCTGTCCGCCTGAAGTTCTTCGACATGCCATCGACTTGGATCACCCAATCTAGAGTCGCTTCGTCCAGGCGTGGCTCGGGATATCCATTACCGTCGTAGATCAACCGCCAGTAGAGTCGGTCCAACACGAAGTAGACGCGGTGCTCCACACATATACTGAGCAAGTCCTCCACTTCGGCAGCACTATAGACCTGACCGGTGGGGTTCACCGGGTTGTTCAACAGAAACAGCTTGGCATGAGGTCGCATCTTCAGGTTACGCAGCAGGTCGTCAGGCTCGACCTTCAGGTAGTTGATAGCCCCCGCCGCCGGCAGGACCATGATCGGCGTTGCATATGCGGTTACGGCGAGGGGTTGGTAACTCACCCACGGTGCGGCGTCGAACAACACGCAGTCGGCCGGATTGCAGACGGCTAGAAATGTGTTGAACAGGCTTTGCTTGGCACCGTTGGTGATGACGACGTTCTCTACATCGTATTGGCTGGTGATCCCCAGCCATTCCAGCACAGCCTGTCGCAACTCTGCCAGACCGGCGGGATCGCCATACATGGTCTTTCCCTCTCGGTAGGCTCGCTCACCCGCCTCTCTGATGTAGTCCGCTAGCTCACCTTTGGTCTCGCCCAATCCAAAGTCGTACACTGGTAACCCCTGTTCCCGTCGTCTGCCCACCAGATCTTTCAGTAGAAGTGTAAGCGATGGACGGAACTTGCCCAGCTTGGCCGAAACACGCTCAGCGTGTCGCATTGTGGCTCCCAGAGTTGAGACGCTCTTAGCCGGCGAGTAACTCCTGACTCATGTCGGGCGCTGCTACGGCCGCGGTACCAACCTCCTCAACGCACGTTCCAGTTCCGCTCTCACGTTGGTCACTTCATCCAACCTGACGCCGACCACGTCGGCAACTTCCGCTTGCAGTGCGCCGACCTTCGTCTGCGCTTCTCCCACGTATCTGTCAACCAGGCGATCGACCTGTGCATACACGTCCCGCTGTGCCTGTTCGATTCTGTCTCCGAGTTGGCGTCGCAAGCTGGCGGCAACGACTCGGCCGACGTTGGATCCGATCCGCAAAGAAGGCCCCATCGCGGACCCACTGAAGCGAACTGTTATCTCCACGTTGTCGATGTCAGAGAGAGTTTGCCACAGGAAGTCCTGCGCCAGCGCCCCAACCCCCGCTCCCTGCTCCCCGCTCGCCGCTCTCTGTGACCACGTAACGTCATCAGATCTCCACACCCACGTCCCCGTAATGCTGTCCCCGACTCTCGACAGCGATAGATCACTGGCCCCTTGCCCTAGATCCAAGTGAGTGTCGATGCCCCCGATGTCGAACTCGGGCAGGTCAACTCCCGCGATAGCTACCGAACCCGAGTCACGAATTACCGAACCGGTGCGGTCCATTACGATGCCCAGTCTTGCGTCTGTCGGACCGACGGCGGCAGCGGTGCGCTCGATCATGACAGTGAGCGGTTGACCGAGAATCGCAGGCTCCGACGTGAGCCCGGTTACCAGTCCAGCGTACATTCCGGCTGCGGCTCCATCACCCCCGATTTCCACGTCGGCGTCAGCCGTTTCTACGAGAAAAGACGGATCTCCGTCCTGATCGGGGAACTTCACCGTGACACCGGACCGGCGCGGCCGCTTGGGGCCCGGACGCCGGCGTGGATCCAGCCCGGGCGGTAGAAACCGCCCTGCCTGATTGACCCAATAGAGCACCGGCTCCAGACGAGCCACCGCCATGTCACCAAAGAGACTCGCCGAAAGGTCGGGTGAGTCCAGAGACGGTAGCCGCAACAGTCTGCGAGCGTAGTCGTAGTCCGTCTGACGTGCGTCAGCGAGGCCGTTCACGTTCGCCACCAGTTGAGCGATGCCACCCCGAACCGTGCTATCGAGCGACGTCACTCCCGATGTCATTGAAGTGAGCGACGCCATCATGTCACGCGACGAACTAGCCAATTGGGTAACGCCGGTAACACCCAGGGTGAGAGGATTCACGTTATTCAACCGATTGATCAACGACTCCGCCGAATCGATCAGCGGCCTGTGGTTGAGTCGCTGCAGCTTCGCTTCCCAGTCGCCTCGGGTTGAATCCGCAAAGGCGACCGTTGCCCGAGCCTGTCTGTATGTCGTCAGGCTCTCTGCGGCCACCGCAGCGACGTCGACGATTGTGTTCAATCCCTCGAGATTGAGTGGCGGAATCCGGACTCGGTCAGCCCAGCCGGATATGGTGCGGGCCAGTTGACCCGATTCTGGGCTGGGGTTCTCCAGTTCCCCGGATTCCGTTCGCTCAGTCCCGAATCTCACGCCGCGGATAGATGCCTGTTCTATCAGGAGCTTCTTTCTCAGCAGCGGAAGCGGCCGAATGTCTGCCACAATCTCTCGGGCCTCGAACAGGTTTCGCATCGGTGAGTTCGGGTTTGCTGCGGCGAGCCCGACTATCCTCAGTCTCCCATCGGCTAACGAGAGGTCCGCTTCCTCCACGTCCACACGAGCTCCCACCAGATCGGCGCCGAAATCCTCTATGGATTGCTCGATCAGACGGTCCGAGTACAACCACCAAGCCAGAACGATCAAGGCGAGAATCAGGGTCAACGGTACGATAGCCTTCCAGCGGAACAGTTTCATGGTCTACTCCGGCCGAAACAGGCGATAGAGGTTGTAGACCTTTGACGCCTTTACGGCCTTGTACAGCTTCATCCGTCGGATCCGCACGTATACGGTTTCCCGGTAGCGAGCCACACCCCATCGAAACAAGAAGAAGAACGGAATGGCCACCAGGATCCAGAATACCAGGCTCCCCAACACCACGCTGTTGTTCAGGTTGGCGAGCGCGAGTATTGGCGCGTTGGTGACCGTCGTCCAGACGGGATTGAGTGCCAACACCTCGAGCATCTGCTGCCCCATCCGGTCAAACATCGGATCGAGCGCGAAGCCCAGTGGGATCGAGGCGAGCCACCCCAACATGACCGCTGGGATGGTCACCTTGAACAACATCACGAAAACCAGGATTACGAGGTTGTGTAGATTGATGAGCGGGGTCAGTCCGAACACCGTGCCGATCGCCATGCCCGCCGCAACCTGGGTCGGGGTGCCATCCGAGTTGAGGGTGGCGACCAACTTCTGGAGCAGCTTGAGGAGCATGTACATGGACTAGATAGAACATCCCCATCCGAGACTTGTCCAGCCCATTGCCCTGCTGTCCTTCGCCTTTTGTCCTGTCACAGTTATTCTACGACCATGTCGACTCTCGATCCAATTCTCCGCCCCAAATCCATAGCCGTCATCGGCGCATCCCGCGACCCGAACACGATCGGGTGGCACATCCTCGACAACCTGCTCGAGCATGGGTTCCACGGTCCGGTATATCCGGTCAACCCCAAGGCTGATGCGATTCACTCGATTCAGGCCTACCCATCGATCGGCGCCGTGCCAAGTGCGGTTGACCTCGCAGTCGTAGTAGTGCCTAAGCAGTTCGTGATAGATGTTGTCGAGGAGTGCATTGCTGCCGGTGTAAAGGCGTTGGTGGTCATCTCTGCAGGTTTCAAGGAAGTGGGTGGGGCCGGCGTCGAGAGGGAGAAGAAGCTGGCCGCATTGGTACGAAAGCATGGGTTGCGCATGGTCGGGCCCAACTGCATGGGCGTAATCAACAATGCACATGACGTTTCGATGAACGCCACCTTCGCACCGGCGACACCACCCCCCGGGCCTGTCGCCTTCATGAGCCAATCGGGAGCCATGGGAGCTTCCGTGCTCGATTACGCCGGCAGTCTGGGAATCGGGATCTCCTCTTTCGTGTCCGCCGGAAACAAGGCCGACGTGAGCGGTAACGACCTGGTCGAGTTCTGGCGTGACGATCCTGACACCAGCGTCATCTTGATGTACTTGGAGAGCTTCGGGAACCCCAGTCACTTCGTACATATCGCAAGGACGATCACGAAGGAGAAGCCGATATGCGTCGTGAAATCGGGGAGGACAGGCGCCGGCGCGAGAGCCGCTGCATCTCACACAGGGGCGCTAGCTGGAACCGACTTGGCAACCGACGCCATCATCGCACAGGCCGGCGCCATTCGCGCTCAGACTGTCGAGGAACTGTTCGATTTCGCCATGGCGTTCTCCAACCAGCCTCTACCCGCGAGCAACCGCGTCGCGATAGTGACCAACGCGGGGGGCCCCGGGATAATCATAGCCGACGCCTGCGAGGCTAACGGGCTCGAAGTGGCATCCTTGGCTCGGGAAACTGAAGACAGGCTGCGCACTCGTTTACCCGAAGAAGCAAGTGTGCGTAATCCCGTGGACCTGATCGCCAGTGCGACCCCGGAGAGTTACGAGTTCGCGTTGAGCTGCGTGTTCAATGACCCCAATATCGACGCGGCAATAGCTGCATTCGTCCCACCGTTGGGGATTCAGACCAAGGACGTAGCCACCGCTCTCGTGCGGGTAAACGCAGAACACCCCGAAAAACCGCTCTTGGCAGTGCTGATGGGACGCCAGGGACTCCCAGCTGGCGTAGCCGAGCTGCACGAAGCTCGAGTGCCGGCCTACATCTTTCCTGAGTCCGCGGCCAAGGCGCTGGGCACGATGTGGAACTACAAGCGCAAGTCCGATCGACCCCAAGGGCACATTGTAGAGTTCGATACCGACGACAAAGGCGTGGCCGACATTGTAAGCGCGACGCTCGCCGCCGGTCAGTTGAAGTTGAGTGAACAAGATGCCATGAGGGTGCTGGAGTTGTACGGCGTCCCCGTGGTTCCGTGGCAGTTCGCTGCGGCACGCGAGGGTGACGGCGATCTCTCTGCACGGGCTGCGGACGTGGCCGAGCAACTCGGGTTACCGGTGGCACTAAAGGTGGTGAGCCCCGAGATCGTTCATAAGACGGATGTCGGTGGTGTGATCCTGGGACTCGAATCGAAGACGGAGGTAAGCCAGGCCGTCGATGAGATGCTTGGACGGCTAGGGAAGACGGGGGAGGAAATTGAAGGCGTCCTACTCCAGCAGATGGCCCCCCACGGGACTGAAACAATAGTGGGTATCACTCGCGTACCACGGGTAGGCCCGATGGTGATGTTCGGCCTCGGAGGCATTTATGTCGAGGTCCTCAGGGACGTAGTGTTGCGGCTCAGTCCGCTGGAGGACACGGACGCCCACGAGATGATCCGCGAGGTCAAGCTGTCCAAGTTGCTCGAGGGAATACGCGGACAACCCGCCAGCGATCTTGAGGCGATCGCCGAAGTCGTATTGAGGACGTCCCAGTTGGCCACTCGCCATCCGCGGATAGCTGAGATGGACATCAATCCATTGCTCGCATTGGAACGGGGAGTGCTGGCAGTGGACGCACGGATCCAGCTCTCGGAAGCGGATCCAGAGGAAGTGTGAGAGAAGAGAGGTCGTGACATGCGCGTCTTCCTAACGGGCGCAACGGGATTCGTGGGAACGCCGCTAGTGAGCGCCTTATGCCACAGAGGTAACGAGTGCACGGTGGTGTCGAAGAGTGGCACGGACCGCTGGCACAGCCCGAAGGTCAAGCTCATAAAGGCCGACCCAACTGGCACAGGCCCGTGGCAGGACGAGATCAAGGGCAATGATGCCGTAGTCAATCTCTCCGGCGCGAGAATCATCGACCCAGCAAAGCGGTGGACCAACGAGCGTAAGCTCCTGCTCCGGAACAGCAGGGTTGAGATAACTCGCAACCTCGCGAACGCCATTCGTGAGGCTGGCAGTGGACCATCGCTATTCCTGAGCGCATCAGCCATCGGGTTCTACGGGCCCCGGGGCGACGACGTGCTGGATGAAAGTGCACGGTCAGGTGACGACTTCCTGGCCCAGCTGTCGGTGGACTGGGAACAAGCTGCAGTTCAGGCAGGCGGTAGCGTGTCTGTTGCTCTGCTGCGCACCGGGATGGTCTTGGGTAATGGAGGAGGGGTACTCGGATCGCTCCTACCAGTCTTCAAAACGGGTCTGGGCGGCCCATGGGGCGACGGGAAACAATGGTGGTCTTGGATTCACCTCATTGATGAAGTGGAACTGATAGTATTCGCGCTGGATAACGGGCTCTCCGGACCGATCAATCTGACCGCACCAAAACCGGTCACCGTAAACGAATTCGCCGAGGCACTAGGGGCGGGTCTCAAACGCCCGTCGATCTTCCGCGCTCCCAAGTTCATGCTGCGGGCCGCCCTTGGAGAGAGCTCCGAGGCACTATTAGCCTCGCAACGGGTCATACCCAAAAAGGCACTCAGGGCCGGCTACAAGTTTCGCTTTCCTTGTCTGTACGATGCGCTCGACGACTTGCTGGCAGGTTAGTCTCGACGTGGGATCGCGTGTCAGACGTGGGTGCGACGCTCAAGGTGACTACGGCGACTACTAATCGCGCGACGCTCCCCGCACCTCCGCTCGCCGCTCAGTCTGCGTTCCGGTATGGAGCGGCGTTCGGACGGTAGGAATACCACTACGCACCGCCGGTTGAATCGCCGGCGCTCGGGGTTCTCGCGACGGTCGAGTCCGCTACGGCGCTCACCGCGCACACGCCGCTGTCCGATCCTCTTCCCGTTAGCTGCAGAATCTGGCTCGGATCCAGACGTCTCAATCATCCGGTTTCCGTGGTTCGAGTGCGACCTCTAGCCAGGATTAGTCTAGGATCTGAAATAGACCCGGCAAGGGCCATACCGGACCGGAGGGTGCAGACAGAGAAACTCGCCCCTGCACCGAACCAACCGATCAGGGACGATGTAAGGTTTTAACTGACAGGTATTTACGCGAGATACGAGATCAGCCGCCGGGCAGGCGCTTCACATCCCTGGACCCGTGTAGCACCCCCGCACCGATACCGACACCGAACACGACCGCCGAGACAGCGCCAACCACGGGTAGAATCGCGGCCAGCGGCAGGGCTGCCAATCCGGCGATTCCACCGGCAGCCAGCGGGACCCCCGGGTTCTGGACAGCATCCACGAACCGAAGCCGTCGCCTAACGAACTGCCGGGACTTGAGATAGCCGAAGATCGAGGCTGCACCCGTAACTCCAACCCAAATAATACCTTCGAGACCGAACATGTTTCGCCTCCTCATGTCTCATGACGAAACGTTGAGACAGTAAGTTTCAGCTACGCAACACCGGTCAGGATTACCGGCCCTCAACGTCCAGCGCCAGATCGGCTGCCTTGACGCTGTGCGTGAGGGCACCCACCGACACGAAGTTGGCTCCGGCATCCGCGTAGGCACGCACGTTATCCAGACTGATGCCGCCGCTGGCCTCTATCTCGATCCCCGGCGAGAGCTTCCGAGCTTCCCCGATCCACTCCCCCACGGTCTGCGGTGATTGGTTGTCTATCAACAGACGGGTTGCACCTGCATTGCAGGCCAACTCCACTTGTTGGGCGTTCTCTACTTCGACGTAGAGCGCTTGGGTGCCACTGTCCGCCGCCACACTGAGTGTCTCTTCCAGCGACCGCCCGCGCTGCGCCAATGCGTACCAGTGGTTGTCCTTGACCATGACCTCGTGTTCCAGATCCAGCCGATGCAGGCTACCCCCTCCCGCCAATACGGCACTGGCGTCCAGCAACCGGAGACCGGGAGCCGTCTTACGAGTGTGAAGTACCCGGCATCCGGTTCCTGCGACTGCTTTCACGTAGCGGCGCGTCTCGGTTGCTATTCCGCTGGAGCGCTGGAGGAAGTTGAGCAGCGGCCGTTCCGCCCGCAGAATGTCTGCAAGGTCCCCACGGATGTGGCAGACGACCGCGCCGCTAGTTACTTCATCTCCGTCTGTGACGGACCAGTTGAGGTCTGACAGCCCGCTATAGCGACCTACGGCGTCAGCGTACAGCCGGCCCGCAAATACTCCGCTGCTCCGGAACTCGAGCGACGCTGCACCGGAGAGTCCGGCCGCCAAAACAACGTTGCCGGTGATGTCATATAAGCCATCTTCGATGAGAGCCCGACCGGCCAGGTAGAGGGCATCTGCTTCGAATGCGGACCCACTCTGGTGTGAAGTCACTTCGCTAGATGTGTCACCCGATGCTCACCATCCGATCTAACGCGGCACGGGCCTTCTCCGCGACATCGGCAGGGACGGTGATTATGTGTTGATCGTGAAGCAGAGAGTCCCGCACGCCGTCCAGCGTGATCGTCTTCATGAAAGCGCACAAAGCCTCCGGATCAGCGGCGATGAACGTCTTGTCGGGAGCAACCTGCTGCATACGATTGAGTATTCCAACTTCGGTGGCAACGATGAACGTGTTGCATCCTGATCCGTTCATCGCCTCACGCACCATACCTTCGGTTGAGGTGATGTGCACGCCTTCGGGGTCAACGTCGCCCATGCCTACGCCATAAATCAGTTGGCCTGCACAGCCGCATTCAGGGTGCACCAGAACTTGCGCTTCGGGATGCTCTTTGCGCCGCGCGTTCACCGTGCGGGAGTTGATTTCCTTGTGGACGTGGCACTCACCCATCCACACCTGCACGTTACGATCGGGGCGCATGCGGCGGATGTGTGCGCCGAGGAAGAAGTCAGGTAGGAAAAGAATGCCCTTGTCCTCAGGAATCGCGTCGATAACTGCCACCACGTTTCCGCTGGTGCAGCAGTAGTCGAGCTCGGCCTTTACTTCGGCCGTCGTATTAACGTAGCCAACGGCGATGTGGTCGGGGAACTTGGCTTTCCACTTGCGCACGTCTTCCGCCGTGATGGATGCCGCCAGCGAGCAACCGGCGCGCAAATCCGGAAGTAGGACCTTCTTCTGGGGCGACAGAATCGCAGCAGTCTCGGCCATGAAGTGAACACCGCAGAAGACGATTGTCTCGCCCTCAGTCTCCGCCGCCTGCCGCGAGAGCCCGAGAGAGTCGCCGACGTAATCGGCAACGTCTTGCACTTCGGGCCGTTGATAGTTGTGTGCCAAGATGACCGCATTTCGCTTAGCGGCTAGCGTCCTGATCTCGGCGCGGAGCTCGGAGACTCTTTCCGGCGAAAGGTCGAACTCTTCAATTATCGGAAGTGGAAGCGTCATGCCACGTATTACCTGCTGCGTCTCCAGTGAGCGTTGTCCCGTTATCCCAGCAGTCCCGCTACCTCGGTGCAGCCGGGCCACAGAAAGCCCGCCATAAGTAGCATGTCTAAAGATAGTCAGATCATTATTTGCGGTCGAGCATGGGGCGGTAAAGGGCGGTAGGTTCGGGTACGGCTCCCGGGGAAGGGTGCCAACTAGTGGAGGCCAGAGCCACCGGTCGGAGTCGAACCGACGACCACTCGATTACGAATCGAGAGCTCTACCACTGAGCTACGGTGGCGTGACAGCCGCGGATGGACGCGGCGTTGATGCCCTGGCCCGGATTCGAACCGGGACGGATCGCTCCACTGCCCCCTCAAGACAGCGTGTCTACCAATTCCACCACCAGGGCTCAGAAGGCCGTAACCTCCTGCGAGGACGGAACATACCGGGGCCCTGAGTGGGGGTCAAGGAGTGTAACCAAGGCCATCATCTGGCCGGAGTCGACTGGCTTCTTGTTCATTCCCTATCAGCCATGCGAGCATTCACTCGGTGGGATGTACTGGAGGTGATGCCGGGCCGTTCGGCCAACACGAACGGTGCGTTCTGATCCCTACCGCCTTCTAAACGCCCCCGGGGCGACCCCCACTCCCAGTTCCAGAGACCAAATCGGCGTGTGGTTCACCTCATACAGCCGCTGGGACAGGCTCGTGAACCCGCAGTACATACTCATCGCTCTTCCCAGTTGGACGATGGCTCCGCCAGCGATTCCGAAAGCAAGACTACTCGTGGTGCCAACCTGATTCTCGATGGGGATCATGGCGACCGGACCGTTTGTAGTGTTTCCCGTAATCTGACTGCGAAGCGCCTGTACCGGCAAACGGAGATACGGGAACACTCTATTCGAGATGCTCCAGGCGGCCGTGAGATGACCACCGAACCCGGTTAGCTGCCGCCAACTGTCGTCGATAGAGCCACCCACGGTCCGGGTCTGCGAGTACCAGAACTGACCACCCGCGGTGTAGTGGGCGCCCAGGAACGATATGGGTATGGGTGTGGAGACGGTAATCTGGAAACCACCTCCCCGACCGCCAAAGGCGTCGGTATAGATCCCCGCTACATCAAAGGTGATCGGAATACCGCCCGGCCTCTCCTGTCCATGCGCGGCCGTGGCTAGCAACAGCACAGCTAGCACCGCTCTGATAGTGTGACCAAGGGTTCGTACGACGGGTTGTGGGAGGCTCATGGAATCGGTTACGGTTCGAGAATCAGGCAACAGCTCAAGTATATCATACCGTTGTCGAGACAGGGAGTTTCCCCTCAGACGTGCCCAAGCGTCCCATGTTAACCGTGGTATCGTCATCGCCCCACGCGCTCGGCCTCCCCTCTCGGTCGCAACTCCAACCGGGCCTTGGCCTCGTCAGCAGGAACTAGACGGGCATCCAGCGTGACACCGTGCCGCCCCGGGCCGACGCGAAAGGCGGACTCAACAACCGACACGACGCGCACTTGGCGGTGTTCGGCGTCTAGAAATAGTGCTGTGCTACCTCCTTCATATCGCAGCGACCAACCCTCCTTGAGCCTCACTGGGAACGAGATTATCTCTCCGTTGTCGATCGTGAGCTCGGGATCCGCAACCTCGCCGCCTTCCGCCGAGATGATCCAATGGAGTGTCTGTGCGGCAGCCGGGTTCTCGAATTGCACTGATGTGTAAGAGGGTTCACCAGGCTGGCGTACCCCCCGCTCGTGTCGCACGATCTGCGGATACACTTGGATCAGCTGCCAGTTGTCTTCACCGGCGGCACTCAAATGGAATTCCGCCTCAACGTCCTCCATCCGCACCTTCTGGTCGGCACTGAACGCAGCGGCCATTCGGGCCCGCTCCCACAGGCCGATGGCATCGAGGATGCGGTCGGTGAACCCATTGCCCCCGAGTGCCTCATAACCCGTAACGAAAGCGTACCCTGCATCGAAAGCCGCCGATCGTGCCAGCATCCACTCCACGTCCTCGATCGTGGTCTGCGGTGTCATGCGAAACCAGCCCAACATTCCCGGCATCAGGTTGCGTCGAAAGTATGGCTGGTTCTTCATGCGATACTCTGTCTGGCTCTCGCGGAAACCGGCGTACCACGGCTCGCCCCAGTTCATGCGAGTGTAAATGTGCCAGAAGAAGTGCGTCGTGCGACTGGCATCAGTGATCAAGTGTCTTCGGATGTCAGGCGATAGATCTTCGTACCACGTTGTTGTGAAGAGGTTCTCACCGTAGTTACCCATACCTGTCGACTGGTTTCCCTCGACACCGTCGAACGAGATCTGCCGCAGCCCGGTCTCATTGAATAACTCCGCAAGGTTGCTCGCTACTTGTTGACTCAACTCCGCGTTCGTCAGAAACACGTTGTAGGCGTGGTCTGCCAGTAGTGCCACCTGATCACCCGCCCGATGGTCCGATACCGTGGTCCCGAAGGCACCGCGCTTACAGTCGAGCAATCGCCACGGGGTCAGCTCGGATACTGCGCGGTATTGGACGAGCTCGTTCCCAATCACTACGGTGCGCAAGTTGTTGTTGCGATCCTGAGCAAAGAATTCCGGTGACGCGATCTCGATCTCGGTCTGATGCTCGTCGACATCTTCGACGAGCGTACTCGCTCCAACACGAGCCAGGCGTGGATCGGGTACCGGTGTTACGTATGGATCGTTGGTTGTGATGAAGTTCGACAGCGTGTGAACACCCAAGTAGACGCCCTCTTCTCCGGCCTTCTCTACGCTACGCCGCAACCCTTCACGCCCGTTGGGGAAACGGTCATCTCTCAATTCGAAGTGACCCCACGTGCTGAATGGTTCCGGATGATACAGATAACGCAGACCTGCCCGCTTGGTCCAGGCAATCGCGTCATCGACGTCATCTTCACTGAAGTTGAGGATTATGTAGGCGGCAGAGGCCGATCGTGCGGTCTTGCCCCACTCTCCGTCAATTGTGGGGTGGGGTAATCCTTCTTCCATCTCTATTGCGGCCAAGGTTTCAAGAATACGCGCGGTTGCCGTGCCAAAGAGTGCTACCTTCGTCCCAACCACACCTCCATCGTCAAAGTGTGGAGCTACGTACTGGTCGTGGTTCCAGTTCTCGATCAAGCGGTCTTGGCTGCGGTCTCTGCAGTACGCTTGCAGCGTGCTACCGAAGTCTTCCGGCTTCGCGGCTTCGACCCGATATAGCACGTATCGCTTCCCTTCCGGGCTCAAATCGCTGTAGTCACCCGATTCGAACAGGTCTATTTGCGGTGGGAAGTCATTGTCGCGCCAAGGGTATCCCCCCAACGTCTTCACGTTCAGCGCTTGGATTCCGATTGCGAACACGGAATCACGCACCACCCCGACAGTTTCGCCGATCGTGTCGGAGACTGTCGTGGCGTACGGGCCCCACACGACGAGTTCTACCGCCTCCGCCGGTTCAACTGCGAGCAGTTCCAGTACCAGATGCGTCGGTTTAGACGCTATTCCGAGCTGGGCGGTTACGCCTCCTGGATATTCCAGTGTGGCGATACCGTCCTTGGCATTCCACGCAAATGAGAGTGGGGGGAACAATGCACCGTCGACTTGCACCGCCAGCAACGGTGAGGGGACTTCGTCAGCGCGGTGATCGCGGCCCGTGTTGCCATCGACCATCTGGACGATCGTGCCACTCCCATCGATGGTCAGCTGCAGATCCCCGGCGGTCCAGCTGGCTCGACCGGTGTTGGAACAGCCACCGATGATCAGCGATACTAGGACACTCAGGCTCGCGATAACTACGGCCGCGGTACGGTGGCCGGCTGTTGGCTCCATTGCAGACCCGATCCTGGATCTCGATGAATCAGTTGCCCACCCCCTGCCCTCACCTCTCCGCCCCATCCCCTCGCAGATCCCGCGAGGGGATGGAAAACTGAGAGTTGGAAAGAAGTGCTCTAGCTCAGCAGCGTCAGAAACACACCAGCCGCGACTGCTGAACCAATCACACCGGCAACGTTGGGTCCCATGGCAGGCATGAGCGGATTGACCCGGCCGTCGGTCTCGTCCGACACGAACTTCTGCACTACGCGGGCAGCCATCGGGACTGCAGAGACTCCAGCCGCGCCGATACAGGGATTGATCTTCTTCGTCAGGAACAGATTGAGGATCTTGGCAAATACGATCCCGCCGGCGGTACTGAACGAGAATGCAACTGCCCCTAGTATCAAGATCTGGATAGTGCGAAATGTGAGGAAGTGTTCCGCGTCCATCGTGGCACCGACAGAGATACCCAAGAAGATTGTCACGATGTCGATCATCGATCCTCCCGCGGTCTTGCGCAGTCGTTCGGTTACTCCACACTCACGTAGCAGGTTACCGAACATGAGCATGCCAATCAGAGGGGCGCTGGATGGAATAGCGAGTGATGCTAGCACACCAGTGACGATCGGAAACAGTATCACAGCTGTCTTGGATACAGGGATCGCCTGAGGCATGTCGATCGCCCGTTCGTGCTTCGTGGTCAAAGCTCGCAAGATTGGCGGTTGGATGATCGGGACCAACGACATGTAGCTGTAAGCCGCTACCGCAACGGGGCCCAATAGGTGCGGTGCCAACTGCGCTGTCAAGAAGATCGATGTGGGACCATCTGCACCACCGATGATCCCGATCGAGGCAGCCTCACCGCTATTGAAACCAAGCAGGTAGCCGGCGCTGAGCGCTGCTACGAAGATCCCCAACTGCGCCGATGCGCCCAGCAGAAACGTGAGTGGACGGCCAAGCAGGGGACGGAAATCGGTCAGTACGCCGACCCCCAAAAAGATGAGGGGCGGAAGGAGTTCCGTACGGATGCCCCCCTCGTAGATCAACGCAATGATCCCCTCACCGTACGATCCCATGTCGGCTAGTGGAAGGTTGGCCAGGATTGCACCAAAACCAATGGGAATCAGAAGAAGGGGTTCATACTCCTTGGTGATCGCGAGGTAGATGAGCACGCCGGCAACCACAAACATGACCAAGTTGCCGATGCCCAGGTTGGCAAGGCCGGATTGCCTGAGTAACTGGAGGGCCGTTTCCATGGACCGGCCCCGCTACAGTATTGTCATGATCGGCTTTGATGAGTCGATCTCATCGCCAATCTTGGCATGTATCGCACTAACCTTGCCGTCGCATTGTGCCTTGATGTCGTGTTTGGCCTTCATTGCCTCCACCTCGGCAACAACCCCACCCTTGAAAACGCTATCACCAACGTTGACCAGGATGTCCACGATCTCGACAGAGCCGGCAAAGGTGGAGAACACCTGTGTACCGCCCGTCGTTGCCGGCGCCGCCTCGGCGACGGCGGCGGGCGCAGCACCGGCTCCTACTGCGGGCTCGAGCGTAACCACGAACGTCCGCTTTGCACCATTCTCCTCAACGGTGCAGCGCGTTGTCACCGGTCCAGTGATTGCCGGAGCAACAACGGCAACCCCGGTGGGTGCGGCTACTGCGACAGGCTCCTTCTTCTTGAACGGGATGTCGATCTTGGGATTCCCGGTGAGGAGACGGATGCCTTCATTCGTCTCCATCTTCTCGGATGCCTTCGTTCGTCTCCATCTTCTTCCCCGGCACCATGGCCGCCAAGACGAGAAAGATGTTCTCTTCCGTTACCGGTAGATTCCGCTCTTTCAACGCCTCCGTGGCCGGTTCGATGTTCTTCGGTGCGGCCTCGAGCGGATTTCCATCGAACACAGACAGTTCCAACTGCTCCGACGCTGCCTTCACAACCGCGGGATCGGGAGGCAATGGAGTCTTTCCAAAGTATCCCAATACCGCTTTGCCGTAGCCGGCTTCGATCTTCTGCCACCGCCCATATAGGACGTTGTTAAAAGCCTGTAGCCAATACTGCTGGCTGCCTGGAGTAACGCTGGTCCAGGCACCGCCCGCTTCCACCACGACCGGGAACTCCGCCAAAACATCACTGTACTTGTCGAGGATGCCGGCCTTGACCATCATGTGCACATTCGGTCCAATTGCCCCGCCGGGCATGGGGAAGCCAAGCACTCTGGCATCCGCCGTTGTTGTTGTCGGATTGAACTCGTAGTCCGTCATCAAGTTGTTCAACATGCCCTCGATGTCCGACAACGCCGACACATCGATGTCCAATTTGAATCCGGTGCCCTTCAATGCGTGATTCAGCGAACGTGCGTCAGGCTGTACGGTACCGCTGGCAAATGGCCGGACTGACAGATCAACTCCATCGGCTCCGCCGGCGATGGCCGCCATGTAACATGCCACCGCCGTGCTCGCTGTATCGTGTGTGTGCATCCAAAGCGGCATCTCCGGCGGCATCATCTTCTTGAGACCGATCGCCGTGTCATAGATGGTCTTCGGATCGGTGGTGCCGCTTGCATCCTTCATGCAAATGCTGTCGATGTGGAGACCACTCTCGAGCAACCGTTTGCCAATGTCGATGTAGAACTCAGCCGTATGAACTGTGTCTGAATGAAACGGCAAACCCATGAGAGCAATACAGACTTGGTGATGCATGCCAACGTCGACAATCGGCTTGCCAGTCTTGATCAGGTTGTCAACGTCGTTCATGTAGTCAAAGTTGCGATCCCACGTTGTGCCAGCAGCATTCATCAACTTCGCCTGCAACTCGAGGCCTTCCATGCTTTGCGTGGTCAACGTCACTCCAGACACCGACCGTGTGAGAATCTGTAAATCGGCGTCTGGTCCGACAGCTTCGCGGATCTTTCGCATGTCGTCGAATGGGTTTTCACCGAGATAGAAGTACGGCGCCTGATACCGGGCGCCGCCACCAAACTCAAAGTGCCGAAAACCTGCCTTTGCGGAAGCCTCCACAGCAGGTAAGAAGTCCTGCAGGCGGACCTTACCACCGAATGAACTCTGCAAACCATCCCGAAACGGGGTAAACATCACCCGAATCTTCTTGCCAGATTCGGAGAATATCATTTTTCCTCCTCAACTTTCGTAATCTTGGAGCCCGGGAACACGGCGGCGACCACAGACGATACTGCGGCCAACATAGCTGGATCAGATCCGACCGTTTTCTCCGGGAAGACTGCGATGAGACCGCGCATGGCGAACGCGAGCAATGTGAGTAACACAAACACAGCAACGAACGCTGAGGTACATATCATCAAGAGATCAGGTGATCCCATGATCCTCTCTCCACAGACATTCTGCTATTGGGGTCATTGTACAGGCAAACGAAACCATGAAACAGTTTCTCGGGGCATCCGCGGTCACCAGAGGGTCCACACGCTCCAACCCGCGCGCTAACGCCCGGCTCATGCTCATAAAGGGAGTATTAATCCATCGATATCTAACTACGGTTCGAAGTCCCACACAAGAGGCGATCTTTTTAAGACTTCTTAACGGTCGACATCGAATATCAACCTGCCGCTACTGAACGGCAGTTGATGTCCTTCCATTATCAGTTCCAGGTCATCGCTCAGCCCCGTTACCCTGCCCACGGCCAGCACGTCGCTACCTGTACCAGAGTGCTCGGAGCAGAGAGTGATCTCTCGACCGATCACGAGCGACCGTTCCCGGTAGCGTTCCAGAAGCGACCGATATCTCCCCTTCAGGAGTTCTTCATAGTTGTTGCTGAGGGAGTCGGTGAGCCTGGTGACAATGTCCTGCAGGTTGCACAGCTCTGGCCTTGGCGCCAGTTCCCTGAGCGACCCTACACGAGGGACGAAGGTCGTCGGTTCGACGGACGGCGTGGTCTCGACATTGAGGCCGATGCCGAGCACGACGCCTGTAATCGCGGCCGCCTCACTCTGAGTGTATGCCAACACGCCCGCTACCTTCGCTCCGCCAACCAAGATGTCGTTCACCCATTTGACACCCGTGACCTCAGCCAGTCCCGGTACGCTATCGATTGCGTCGAGCACCGACACGGCAGCCAGCACAGTGAAGCTCGTTCCCGAGCGTTCCACCGCCTGATTCGGCGCGAAGTGGACCGCCATGTAAATGTTCCCAAGTGGCGCAGACCACGCCCGTTCCTTGAAGCCATGGAATCGCTCACCCGATCCTGCCAGGCATAGTACCTTGTCGGGTAATTTGACCCCACGCCGGCCAGAGTCGATCAGCAAGTCGTAGTGCGAGACGGTGGCAGATTCCACCAAGAACATGTAGTTCCACCGTGACTCCGTTTCGAGCTTAGATTCACGGATCGCTCGGTCACCGTAAATGGCTTGCAGCAACGGCTCGAGCTTGGGAGTGACCATCGAAGCTGGCGTCTGCCAGTCGACGGCCGCCTTGCCGACGGCCATCTCGGCGTAGTCGATGCTGTCGGTGAAGACTACCATTAGCCCCCGTACGAGTGACGTTCCGATCTGGTGGTGCGAGAAGGATGACTGTGGCCGGTACCCTTGTCAAACATGCTCTGCATGGAATCAGTCCATAAAAGACGAGCCATATTGTGTTCGATGCTGTCGTACTGATCGCATACCTGTGCGGGATGTTACTCGTTGGCTGGCGCTCGCGCGGTCAGTCACCTGAATCGTATTGGGTAGCTGACCGGAAGTACGGCACGCGGCGGATCAGCGTATCGCTCGTAGCCACAATCTTCGGCGCATCCTCGACCATAGGCATAATCGGCCTGGGTTACTCTCAAGGTCTCACTGCTGCGTGGTGGTCACTGATCGGCGCCGCGGCTCTTCTGGCGTTTGGTTTCCTCCTAGCGGCCCGAGTGAGGGCACTCGGCGTCTACACCCTGCCCGACATCCTGCAGCATGCGTACGGCAAGACAGTCTCTGTGCCAGCGGCAATCATGATAGTGGTCGCTTGGTGCGGCATCGTATCGGCACAGATGATAGCAGGCGCGCATCTGTTGAGTGCCATAATGGGCCTGGCCTACACGACCGCTCTCATTGTGGTTGCCGTCGTATTCATCTTGTACACGTTCTGGGGCGGTCAATTATCCGTCTTGAAGACCGATGCGTGGCAATTGGCGCTCTTTGTAGGAGCGTTGGCCATTTGCATCGCCTTTGTAGCTGTGGCCTCGGGAACGGCTCTGGGTCCGAGCCTGGGCTCGGTGCCCGATGGACACCTGAGCTTTCCGGTGTCGGACGCGTTCGGATGGTATGAATTGCTTGTGTTCTATCCGCTCATAGTGGGGCTGCCGTACCTGGTCGGGCCCGACATCTATTCACGAATTCTGTGCGCCCGTGACAACTCCATAGCGAAACGGTCTGCCATCATCGGTGCGATGGCGGTGGTACCGATCTCTTTGATGCTGGTACTACTGGGTACGCTGTTGAGCGGACTGTATCCGGGCCTAGCACAGGACGCCGCACTGCCGACGGCCATCAGAGAGTTGGTTCCCGCCGGACTAGCCGGCCTGATTGCGGCCGGTTTCCTGGCCGCCATCATGTCTTCGGCCGATACGACCCTCGTATCGGCGTCCACCATTCTGTCATTGAACGTAGTTGGCGCCCACAAGGCAATCTCCGAACGCAGGCAACTCATTATTACGAAGGTGGGAGTGCTGGTGGTCGGGATTGTTGCGTGGGCAATAGCAGGATTCCAACAAGGCATCATATCGTCTCTCTTGCTGGCCTACACGGTTTTCGTGGGCGGCGTAGTATTCCCGACCCTTGCCAGTTTCTATCGAGAGAGGCTGCGAATCACACGTCAGGGAGCGATGTGGGCGGTTATTGTGGGCGGTGCAGCGGCCATTCTGGGTGAAGTTGATGGTGGCTCTCTGCTGGCTACGATGCTCGGAGAACGTGGTCATGCACTACTGCGCCAACTCCTGGGACCCAGCTACCCCAGCATACTTCCCGTCATTCTGTCCCTGGCCGTCATGGTGACTGTTAGTTGGGCGATTGGAGCATTAAGACGAAGACCGAAGTCAAGGACCTAGACCAGGCAGAGAGGGGCTACTGCCGCCAGCCCTTCTGCCTCTCTGCCCACTCTGCTTCTCACGCCTCCTCGGAGTATGTTTATTCCCTGAACCACCACAGGAGAACCGACAGATGAGGACTTCGTCATCAATACTCAGGACACTCGTGGCCGCAGGTGCACTCGGCGTTACCCTTTCCAGTGCGGCGCTCAGCCAGGTGGACGTAGCGCAGCTCAGCGCCATGAAGGCCCGCAGCATCGGGCCGAACGGCATGAGTGGACGAATCGGCGCCATCCAAGCGGTCGACAGAGACCCCAACATCATCTACGTCGGCGCCGGCACCGGCGGTCTGTGGAAATCGGTGAGTGGGGGAGCAAAATGGGAGCCGATCATGGACTCCTTCAGGGCTCCGTCCATCGGTGCTATAGCGATTTTTCAGGATGCCCCTGACATCGTGTGGGTGGGCACCGGCGAAAAGGGACGCCGCAATAGCTCCGGCGTCGGGACTGGCGTCTACAAGTCAATGGACGGCGGTCATACGTGGACTCACCTGGGCCTGGAAGGCACCGAATCAATCTCGGAAATAATCCTCGATCCGACGAATCCCAATGTCGCATACGTCGCGGCGCAGGGCCCGAGTTGGGGTGACGGCGAGGAGCGAGGCGTATTCAAGACCACCGACGCTGGTGCAACGTGGCGCAAGGTTCTGTACGTAGACGAGGGAACCGGAGCCGCCGACTTGATCATGGATCCCTCCAATCCCAACAAACTGTTCGCGGCCATGTGGGAATTTCGGCGCTGGCCTTGGTTCTTCAAGTCCGGTGGACCGGGTAGTGGACTGCACATAACCCACGACGGAGGCGAGTCCTGGAGACAAGTAACCACCGAAGACGGCATGCTCGAGGGCGAACTCGGCCGCATGGGCCTCGCCATCGCTCCGAGCGATCCCAACGTGGTCTATGCATTGGTCGAGGCGAAGAAGAGCGCGTTGTTGCGGTCATTGGACGGTGGCCGCAGTTGGGAAACGGTGAACAACGAGCCAGGGATCGCGAACAGACCGTTTTACTACTGCCAACTTGCGGTAGATCCTCAAAACGAGAATCGCCTGTACAAGATAGAGTCCAGGATCACGCTCAGCATCGACGGCGGCAAGACCTTTGAGACCTTGTTGCCATTCGATGAGCGAGTCCACGTGGACCACCACGCATGGTACATCAACCCGATCGACGGACGCTTCGTGATGACAGGGAATGACGGGGGCGTGTACATCTCTCGAGATCGTGCCAACACGTGGCGCTTTGTGGAGAACCTGCCCCTTGCGCAGTTCTACCACATCAACGTCGACATGGAGACCCCGTACAACGTCTACGGCGGCCTGCAGGACAACGGATCGTGGATGGGTCCGAGCGAAGTGTGGGAGAACGGTGGCATTCGATACTACCACTGGAGCGAGGTCGCATTCGGCGACGGGTTTGCAACCATCGTAGATCCAACCAACCCGCGTTACGCATACGCCATGTCACAGGGCGGCTACATCTCACGCTATGACAAGAACACCGGAGAGAACGTGTCCGTCCGGCCGGCCCATCCGGACGACGTGCGGCTGCGGTTCAACTGGAATGCCGGGATTGCGGTCGACCCCTTTGACAACTCCATCTACTACGGCAGCCAATTTCTCCACAAATCGAGCGACATGGGAGCCTCGTGGGAGATCATGAGTCCCGATCTGACCACAGATGACATTCTCAAGCAGCAGTTCGACAGCAGTGGTGGACTGACCTATGATGCTTCTGCCGCGGAGAACCACACGACGATCATCACGATCGGTCCGAGTCCGGTGGAACGCGATCTCATTTGGGTCGGCACCGACGACGGGAACGTCCAGATCACCCGCGACGGAGGCGGCAGTTGGGAGAACGTGGTCGGCCGCATCAACGGCGTGCCAGAGGCTACATGGGTGCCGCACATCGAGCCATCCAAGTTCGATGGAGGGACCGCGTTCATCGTGTTCGACGATCACCGGCGCAGCAACCAGACTCCCTACATCTACAAGACCACCGATTACGGTCGTTCTTGGGAAAGTCTGGTGACTGACGAGATCGAAGGATTCGTACACGTGGTGGAGCAGGATCCGGTTTATCCGGAACTACTCTACCTGGGCACCGAGTTCGGCATGTACGTCTCGTTCGATGGCGGGGACAGTTGGAACTTATGGACTCACGGAATTCCCAGAGCGCCAGTTCGAGCACTCATCGTTCATCCACGTGATCATGATCTAGTGATCGGAACTCACGGGCGGGCGGCTTACATCCTCGACGATGTCAGACCGCTTCGGGCACTGGCGGCCAACCCCGCACTTGCTCAGGAACCGGTCCACGTGTTCGACATCCCGCCCGCGATACTGTACCAGACCAAACAGGTCGATGGGATGCGATTCATCGGCGACACCAAGTTCATCGGCGAGAACAAGGCAGAGGGCGCGAGACTCTCGTTCTTCGTGAATACCGAAGAGGACAGCGTCAGAGTCGCATTTGAAGTCAGCCAAGGAGGTGAGTCCGTTCGCAGGTTCCGCACCTGGGCCGAGCAGGGCATGAACAGAACCGAATGGAACTTGTTGGCCGACGGACTACCACCTGCCGGCGCCTCCGAGGAGGACCGTGGGTTCCCACCAACCGGTTGGTGGGTGCTGGAAGGGACTTACACGGTCACAGCTAAGATCGACGACAACGAGTCCTCGGCAACCGTTGATGTGACCTTCGACCCACGGTACGACATTCCACAGGATGAGCAAAGGCGCAAGTTGGAGGTACTCAATCAGCTGAGCCAGCGACAGGCCGTTGCCTCCGAAGCGATGGATCGGATGAACAAGGCCAAGAAGTCGATCGACGCGGTGATTGAGCTGCTCGACGAAGACGACAGCACACACGCTGGCCTCAAGGAATCCGGTGACTCGCTGAAGAGTAAGATCGACGATGTCAGCGAGGAATTCACGGGACCGCAGGACGTGCAGGGATTCATGCAGAGCCCGAACACGGTCTTCTCCAAGATGGGAGAGGCGATAGGCGGACTCGCATCTTACTGGGGCGCACCGACGCCATCACAGATGACCTACCTGGAACAAGCGGAGGCTAGGCTACAGGAGGCTCTAGGTCAGGTGAACGAGGTGCTCGCGGACTATGCCGCCTTCCAACGCCAGGCTGCCGCTCTGAACCTCACAGTGGTCAAGGAGGTGGAGTCGCTGAGTATTGATTGGAGGCCGGAGAGGTAGGCAGACGCAAGCCGGCTAACAATCTTCAGCCAATTTCCAAGGGGCCGTCATCCAGCGGCCCCTTGTTGTCTTGCAAACCACCTAACCGACTCGGGCCCACGCTATCGCAGCCACAATCTACGTTAACAGGCTGGCTCATATAGTCGCGCGGCTGTATAATCTTGCCTTCGCCCTGTCCATGACTGTTTTTGACCAAACCTCTTTCAAGGGACCACCACGATGTTCAAGCAACTTGCACCCATTGCATTGACCTTAGCAGGTCTGGCACTCATCCCCGGCGCTCCCATTGAGGCCCAGGATATCAAGTACACAACTGTGTCCAAGGCAGAGTTCGGCGGCTCGCTGGGCAGGATGATGAAGCTCTCCGGGGCCGGAGATCCCATTACTGAAGTTACGTACATCAAGGGAAACCGTCTGCGAACCGATGACGACAAGGAGAGCTCAACGATCACTGATTTTACTGACGGGGTGTTCACGTGGCTCAATCACGAGACCAGAACATTCCACTCCATGAGCATTGCCGACATGACGGCCGCTGCTCAACAACTCGCTGCTGGGTACGGGGCGGACAGCCTAGAGGAGCAGCAAGTTGGGCAAGAGGAACGGCAGGTCACATACGACATCAAACTCTCGACCGACAAGACCGGGAAGAAAGAGAAATTCCACGGAAGCCAGGCCGAACAGGTTCTAATTACCATCGAGATCGAGGCAACCGAGGTAACTGAGGAAGAAGATTCAGTCCTCGCGGGAACCATGGTGGTGCTGGCCGACCTTTGGATGAGCACTGAGTTCCCAGGTTACGAGGCCATGCAACGCATCGAGGCGGAGTGGCGCGAGAACTGGCGGGCCAATTCCGCGGGCGCCAACGCTGGAGGAATGGACCGGGCAAGCCAGACTGATCCGCGCATCGGCGCGGCAATGGCGAAACTAGGCGAGGAGCTGGAGGGCCTCGAAGGAATCGCTCTCAAATCAACCACACACTTTGTGCTAGTACCGCCAGGCGCCAAATTCGATCGTAAGAAAGCGCTCAAGGATGCCGACAAGAGTCTCGCAGACGATGCGGCCGGAGCTGCAGCCAACGAGGCGGTCACTTCCGCCGGAGACGCGGTCAGTGGAATGACCGGCGGCCTGTTCGGCAAGAAGAAACCCGAGGAACCGAAACCGGAGCAGAGCACGGTCGTGAGAGTGAAGTCGGAAGTCACGGAGGTCGAGACCGCGATGCTACGGGACGACTTCTTCAAGGCACCACCGGATTATACAGAGACCAAACTGGAAGGAAACGAGGACTGAAGATCGATATCTCACTCGATTGCGACGTCGAGATTGTCGTAAGCACGCCTCACAGCACGCTCGACAACATCCGGCGTTTCCCCCCGGGCAAAGATGAACCCGACATAACGTGATTCCTCGGGTAGCGGCACAAGCTGCTGCCCGAGGTGCGCGGTAACGATCACGTCGGTAATGAGCGGGACAGTCAACGCTTCAGTAACGCCGGAGACCTCCTTCAACCTTCCCGCCTGCGTCACCGGAATCATCATGACTGCTACCGCAGCCGACTCTCGCTTAGGCATCTCGGAATACCGCCCCATAGTCTTGCCCAGCAGGAGCTGCTCCAACGAGATGGAACCGTCGGGCCCGAACCGCAACCCCTGGCCACACTTGCCACCGATCGGGCGCGCAGCAAGCTCGATGAGCCACGGTCCGTCCTCGTTGTAACGAAGCTCTACGTGGACCGGCCCGAACTCGAGTCCTATGGCTCGCGCGGCGGACTCGGCGCACGCCGTCAGATCAGCCTGGATATCCGGCGAATAGCGTGATGGCGTGACATAGATGGTTTCTGCAAAGTAGGGCCCTTCCAACGGATCGGGCTTGTCAAACAGGGTGAGCACGGTGAGACGTCCACGTTCCAACCATCCTTCCAAGGCAAACTCGGGTCCCGGCACGTAGTCCTCGACCAGAATCGCGGAATCGGCACGGCTGTCCGCCTCTTTCATAGCCTGCCGCACTATCTCGCTCACACGGAGGAAGGCCTGCTCGAACTGGTCTCGGCCGTCGGCCTTGATGACACCACGACTGGCTGCGAGATTTACGGGTTTCAAGACGCAGGGGTAGCGCACTTCTTCCACCAAGGCCTCCGCGCTGTCGCTCACCGAGAATATCCTGAACTCAGGAACCGGAACTTCTTGATTTCGGAGGAGGCACCTCTGCTTGTGCTTGTTTCCCGCAGCTTCTACGGCAGCGACCGGATTGCGTTCGAACTCCAATTCCTCACCGGCGTGCGCGGCGACGATTGCCGTGCGGTCATCCACACCAAAGACTGCGTTCACGGGATGCCGGGCTGCAAACGCCCGCACCTGCTCCGTGGCCTTTGTCGGATTCGCGAAATCGAGAGTTAGAAGCCGGTCAGGCTCGGTGCCGGAGAAGGCGCTGTCGTGTTCGGACGCCACAGTGAGGTCTACGTCGAGGCGCCGCGCAGCCTCCACGAAAGCTTCTGCTCGGTAGGTGGTGGTAGGAATCAATAGCAGCAGCCGCGGACGACCGCTTGGCAACACGGGTTTACTTGCTGCCTTGCTCGAAATACGGGTCGGTCCCCGATTCGTGGTCGGTAATGTCCCGGATTCCCTTTACGGCTGGGATCATCCGCTTCACTGCCGATTCAACACCCTGCCTCAGTGTCACGTTGGCCATGCCGCAGCCTTGGCATCCACCCATCAGTCGGACGACCAACGTGGCGTTTTCAACGTCTATCAGATCGATCCTGCCTCCGTGCTGCGCCACGGCCGGGTTGATCTGTGTCCGGAAGATCTCTTCCACGGCATCGAAGATGGCATCGTCATCCACCGGCCCGCCAACCGTCGCCTGGGATGCCTCTAGACGCTCGGCGCCGACGTTGACCGCATAGCGCACCTGCGGTTCCAACGCACTCCACGACAACCCCGTTTCCGATCTCACCGCAGTGATGACGTTGCCCGATACAACTACCTCACTGATACCGTCCACCTCCAACACTGCCTGGGCGACCGGTGACTCAGCAGCTTCCGCTTCTGAGGCGTACTTCTTCACACCGGCCTCATGCACTGACCGGCTCAGGATGAACTTGCAGCGAATCTCGTCTACGGGCTCAGCCGTTACGTCGATGGGTGTTGGCATCGTACTAGGAATCTAACTCCGGGGATTGCCCTGCACGAACATCTCACCCAACTGCCACAGCCTGTGTCAGCACTTCCGCGATTTCGCCCAGCGCCCACTCCAGCGTTTCCTTTCCCACCACCAATGGCGGTGCGAACCGGACTACTTGCTCGTGTGTCTCCTTGGCCAGTATGCCGCGCTCCTGCAATGCTTCGCAGAAGGGCCTGGCCGGACCGCTGTCGTCCTTGACCACTACACCGATCAGAAGTCCCTTACCCCGTACGAGCGCAACGTGTGGCGACTCGATGCCCCTCAGTTCGTCCATGAACCAATTGCCCAACTCCTCAGCCCTTTCACACAAGCTCTCGTCCACCAAAACCTTTAGCGCGGCCCGCGCGATGGCTGCTCCTAGCGGGTTTCCCCCGAAGGTCGATCCGTGGTCGCCTGGAGAAAACACGTCCATCACCTCGCTGTCTGACAGCATGGCCGAGACAGGATAGAAACCACCGCTCAGAGCCTTGCCTATCATCACGACATCAGGGCGCACACCTTCCCACTCCGAGGCGAGCATCTTGCCTGTGCGTCCGAGCCCGGTCTGGATCTCGTCGGCCATGAAGAGCACGCGGTTGGACTGGCACAGATTGTAGGCGTCGCGCAAGTAGCCTTCGGATGGAACCACGACCCCGCCCTCGCCTTGGATTGGCTCCACGAGGAACCCAGCAGTGTGGGGCGTTATTGCCGCCTTCAATGCGTCGACGTCTCCATAGGGAATCGTCACGAATCCGGGAGTGAGCGGTCCGAATCCGTCGCGGTATGCTGCTTCGGTGGAGAACGACACGACAGTAGTGGT
>JBDGZZ010000030.1:0-28571 GCA_039588335.1 Gemmatimonadota bacterium
ACAGAGCACGAGAAATTCATCATGGAGTCCCACCCAGCAAGAAGTGCTGAGCTAGTGAGCACAATCTCTAACCTACGTGGCCATGTAGAACGTTGCGTCCGCCACCATCACGAGAACTTCGACGGGTCCGGGTACCCTCTTGGTCTCGCTGGGGACGACATTCCCTTGGGCGCCCGGATTATCATGATTGCTGACACGACCGATGCGATGACGACTGACCGACCGTATCGGGCTGCACTTACGTACGAGAAGGTGGTTGCTGAGCTGGAGCGGTACTCCGGTGTTCAGTTTGCTCCGGATCTCGTGGCGGCGTTCAAACAGAGTGCGACAATTCGTTCCATAGTCACCTATCGAGGTCGCCCACCTGCTCCGATCATGAAGCCCGCAGCGTCGGGATGGAGGTTGCGAGCGGCTCGGTAACTGGCACCATTGCGGCCGCCGCTATTCAAGCGACCAGATCCCGGCGGATGGCATCGGGAATCGTACCGAAATCTCGATCTGAAAACGCTCGCGCAATCAAGTGGGCACTCGATTCCGCGTCGCGGGACTCCGGAAGCAAGTCCGATACGACCTTGGTCGCAGCCAATCGGGCTAACACGCCGAACAACCCTCGTTTCAGCAGGTCCTGCAATGCAGCACTCGGATCCGCGCCTTGACGCTCCTTATCGGCAATCCACTGGCTGAACACTCCGAGTTGCAGGCGGTGCGCCAGTACCACCGGTGCCTTCGTGGCCCACGGCGCAAGCCTCAACAAGGCCACCAAGTCTCGACTTTGTGTCGACCACCTTAGATAAAGTAGGAGCCGCCAGTACTGCCCAGGATCGGGCACTAGATGCACACGCCCTCTGGTGATCGCTATCGCCTCTTCAACTAGCGGCCATGCAATCTCAGGTTGCTCCAGTGCAAGGTTAAGGTCCGCGCGGTTGAGGAGGGTACTTACCTTATGTTGCCAAATCCGCGACCTTTTGGCCGATTGCTCCGCCAGCTTGAGCAATTCTTGAACTTCATTGAAACTTCCCAGCATCAAGGCAAGGGCTGAAGCGTTGCAGTAGATCGCAGTCGGTACTCTTGCATTGTCAGAGATGGTTGCCGCCGCCATGGCAGATCGAAATTGATGCGCCGCTTCATCGAACATCCCGAGGTCGCTGTACACAGCTCCGAGATTGGAGCACGCGTTGGCGGCGGCGATCGTATCTCCAGTTCGCTCTGCAACCAGAGCTGCTTCCCTTAGCACCTTCACTGCACTGTCGTACTGCCCGAGGTTTGTGTAGCACATCCCCAGCCCGTTTAGAGTGCGGTGCAACCTGGTTTCCAGTTTGAGCGATTTGAACACCGCGCGACTGTAGGCAAAGCTCCTAATCGCTGTATCTACATCGACGCGCCTTCCACCTTCTCGACCTCATCCTGCCATTCGTTCTCGTGCGCCATCTCAGCAAGAGCCTGGTATCCCGACAGGGCCAGAGATTGATTCGCCTCGCGGTTTGCCTGACGGATTGCCTCCTTGATCATCTTAGCTATTGAGTCGGTATCAGCGAGACGTCCTCTGTGAAGAGCTTCAGCCCGGATGCTCAGTGAATGGGCTGGTTCTCGGGACCCAGAGTAACTGTTCCTGTTTGGCAGTGCTTCCAGGCTCTCACGATAGCGTTGCTGAGACGAAAGCGCCTGAGCTAGGAGAATCTGAACTTGTTGGCTAATCCCCTGTGGACACGAGGGCAGGACCGCTTTCAACACCCGCTCTGCCTCTTTTGGTGCACCATGTGTTACCGCTGCGTCTGCTCCTGCACACGCCGTCGCTACCGCTTCCTCGTTCATCCCAGCCTTCAGGTAGTGCAGCGACGCTTCCAATGCCCTCTGGAAGTCCTCCTCCTCGGCCGTACCAGTCAGCGATCGGGCAATACGGGCATGGTAGTATGTTCGCGCCTCATCACCCATCACGCGGTAAACGAATGCCCTGTGCGGCTCGTTTCGAAAGCCGAGTGTACCGCTCGACGTCCGGACGATAGCTCGGTCTATCAGCTCGAGGGCCGCCCGATCCCCAACGCCCGGCTCCAGCGTGAGCAAGCTCTCAATCTCGTCCATGGGGATCGCCCGCTCGGCCACTGCAAGAAGATGAAGCATGTGCTCCGCGTCGCGTGACAGTCCCTTGTGCTGCCTCGAAAAAGCCTTGCGCATTGTGTCCGGCGGACGCCACTTTGAACTGGTTCCCTCGCCCCGCAAGGCAGCAGCTACGAGGGATTCACCTTCGCTGTTTCGCCAATCCGAAACCAGCATCTCTGTGAGGTACGGATTTCCCTGCGACAGTTCCGCCATCTTGAGGCAAACCGTCTCTGGAATCGCTGCCAACTCTGTGAGACCCCTCACCATCTCCTGGATGCGCTCCTTGTCCATCGTACCAAGGCAGAGTTCTTCCTGCCAATCGACGACCTCTGACGCCTCGACCCCCATCATGCTCCGGCCGGGACCAGTACTGCGAATGGTCGCGAGCAGCAACGTGGGTGTCGACTCGAGCCGCCGCGCCAACACGTGAACGATGTCTTTGCTTGCTGGATCCAAGTATTGAATGTCATCCAGCGCCACCAGAGTAGCTCCACCGTCCGCAACGGCTGCCAGTATGCGTATGAGGGCATCTGCGACACGAAGCCGAACGGTTTCCGGTGGTGTAGGTAGGGGGTCCGGAATCCCGGTGTAGACTGCTCTTAGTCCGGGTGTTACTCGACTTGCCTCTGCCAACGACTGCGGGTCCGTCGCCGAGGCTCCAGGATCGCGAGCAAGCTTGCAAGTGAGATCCGAAACCGTGGCAAACGGGATGTTACGACCCATTTCCTGGCAGCTTACCAAGTAGGCCGGCAAACCGCGTGCAAGTACAGTCGTGGCAAATCGTGTGATGAGCGTGCTCTTACCTATGCCTGCGGCACCCGAGATAAGGCAGGTGACGAGGTTCCCATTACGCACCTTGGCCCACAGTGCCTCCAACCGTGACAACTCTTCATCCCTGCCAACGAACACATCTCGCTTGGCCGTGTCGTATGGCAATGCTGTTGCAACAGCATCATCCACTCCAGCCACGGGCACGAGGCCTTGCTCGACGCGTCGGAGGACGCGCGCTACCTGCTTGGGAACGTCACGCTGAAGTTCATCCTTGGCCGTTGTTATGTGCTGTCGAAGCAGCCCGATTGCGCCCCTCGAGTCTCCCCGCATCAAATACTGCTCGGCAATGGCTAACGCGGCAACGTCGTTCTGCGGGTCAATGGCGTACAGCTGCGTCGCGACTTCGTGAACCTTTGCGACCTCTCCATCAGCACGGGCCGTCGAAACGTCGGCCAGCAAGCGGATCCTGACGTCAGTTCGACAACGTTCGCGTACCATGTCAACCCAATGCGCGAAGGCCGGAGACCCATATTCGCCTAACTCCTCGAGTGGATTCCCCAAATCACGTGGATTGATTGCATAGGGCGCCCCTTCATCGAGGTCAGTCGTCAAGCCACCCACCAGCTGCGCAGCATTGCCGGATCTCGTCACAGCATCACTGCCCAGCTTGGCCCGGATTGCAGTTAGGGCTTGTGACAACGAGTGGCGACCATGCTTGTCTCGTACCTCAGGCCAGAACAAGCGGATCAAGGACGCACGGGATACGGGGCGGTCTCGGGCCTCCAATGCCAGGTAGACGAGCAGCGCCAGCTGCTTCCTGGTACGGAATGGGGTCGGCCTGCCGTCCGGACCGATCAAATGGGGTGGTCCGAAGAGCCTTAAGTGATGCATCGGTTGTGGTCCCGGAAAGGGCTGCCCAGTGAATATACAGACTGTATATCACCAATGTATCAACACGTTGATACTAAAGGTCTTACGCCGTGGTCGTGGAGGTCGCCCCACAGCGATTCGGCTTGAATCAACACTAGTACGTCGAGGTGAAACGGCAGGCAGGCTTGAGCCTCCACCTCCCTTGCGTCCGTGATCCACCCTGTCTACCCTGAAAGCAAGTACCAGAAGCAAGGAGGAGCGGTGTTTTTCTCAGCAGCGAGCGGCCGGAGTGGTCGCGCTCCGGCGGTTGTTCTGATTGTCGTCCTGGCAATAGTGGCAGGTGTGGCAGTAATGGTCTCCCGGGTCGGCCGCGGAGGGGTTGATGAGACCCCGGTTGTAGCTGAAACCAGCCAACCCGAGATTGATTCTGCGGGAGCAGCCCGACCAGCCCCCGAAGATTCGCCACCGGTTGTAAGAGCCTTGACTCAACTCGAGCAGTTGATCGAGGAGGGAAAGACCGAAGCGTTGGCCATCGGTGAGTTGGGGCCCGACGCCACCGCAAGCGAAATGCGAAACGTGGAACAGGAATGGCATGCTTGGAGACAGGAGTTTGGTGAGCGCCTAGACCAAGTCTCGGCCCAACTTCCGGAACCTCCGGGCGAAGAGGCAGAAAGAGAACTCAAGCTCGGCTATGGCAGAATCGTGAGTGCACTAGACCAGCTGAGACGGCTGACTACCCCAGAGTCGAACCAAGGTGTTCCTAGAAAATTGGTGCGAGAGTCAGTCTTTGGTATTGCCGAAAACCACGTTGAGTCTGCACGGACCTACTTCTACCGGATCGGACTCTGAACGGTCGACTGAACTGAGCCGGGCTCGTAGCGACCACGCTTGTCGGTTGTACTGGGCCTGGTTCTGTTGAGCCCTCTATTTTCGGCCCAAGTCGAAACTCGGTTGCTTGGGCCCGCGTTATGAGATAGGGCTGCAGCCCTTCGCGGTTACGGTCAGACTCTTTTCTCAGGCAACCCTCATGGATTCGTTGTTAGGTGACATCCGGTATAGCCTCCGCTCCATAAGAAAGAGCCTCGGTGTGATAGCCGTGGCGGTCGCTTCGTTGGGGCTCGGCATAGGTGCCAACGTCACGATCTTCAGTGCCGTAGACGTGTTCATGTTTCGCCCGCTGCCCTATCCGGACGCCCACCGCCTGCTTCACGTCTACAGTACGGTGCCAGAGCGGGGCTGGACCCATAACTCCGTCTCGATCCCGGACTACCTGGATTTTCGAGAGCAGAGTCAAACGATGGATATCGCTGCTAGCTATGGCCGCGATTTCAACGTGTCAGGAGGAGATCGCCCGGAGAGAATCGATGGCGAGAGGACCTCGTGGAACTACTTTCAAGTACTGCGGATAAGCCCCATTCTCGGCCGCACTTTCACGCGTGACGAGGAACGAGATGGTGACCACCGGGTGGCCATTCTGAGTAACGGGTTCTGGCGACGCCGCTTTGGTGCAGATCCGTCCGTCGTTGGACGGACTTTGCAGCTGGATGGAGAATCCTACTCGGTTATCGGCGTACTTCCCCCGAGGTTCCAGTTCTACGAGAGCAGAACGGAGATCTGGACACCGATCCCGCTCACCGGGGATGAGGGTCGCGGCAGTCACTTCCTCGCGCCGGTAGCGCGGCTGAGGCCCGCAGCGACCCTCGAGCAAGCCAACGCCGAGGTGTCCTCTATCGCTGACCGGCTGGCCCAGGAATATCCTGAAACCAACGATGGCTGGGGAGCCGGCGCACGTGAGCTTCATCGTCAGATTTTCTCCGAGGAGTTCCGGATGGGAAGTCTGATAGCGTCGGTGGCGGTGGCCTTCGTTCTGCTCATCGCCTGTGCCAACGTGGCTAACCTGATGCTCACGCGCGTTGCCGGGCGAGGTCGGGAGATAGCAGTTCGGGCGGCTTTGGGGGCCGGGCGGGGACGCATCGTTCGCCAACTCCTTACGGAGGCGATGATCGTATCACTAATCGGGGGCGCTTTGGGGGTCGTTGTGTCAATCGCGGGGATTCGTGGATTCGTAGCGCTCATGCCCAGTTGGTTCCCAAGGGTCGATGAGATCGGCTTGGACGGAAGAGTGCTGCTATTCGCGTTGGTTGTCACTGTGGTCACTGGGATCTTGTTCGGGATCGGTCCGGCACTTCAAAGTTCGCGGGCAGACATCACCGGAACGCTGAAGGAAGGGGGCCGCGGGAATGTGGGTAACCGAGGCGACCGTTTGCGTAAGGTCCTGGTGGTGGCTGAGGTATCGCTGTCGTTGGCCCTTCTCGTTGCGTCAGCACTCTTGGTGAAAGGGTTCCTCAGGCTGCAAACGGCTGACTTCGGATGGGAAGAGGAGAACCTACTGACATTCCGGCTCGCACTCACCGACCAGGACTATCCGGATTCGATGGCCGTGGATGGATTCTATCGGGAACTCCTACCCAACTTGTCGTCGATCCCAGGGGTCGAGTCAGTAGGCGGCACGACAGTACTGCCGATGCAGGGGAACAACAACACGTTCTTTGAGATTCCAGGCAGGGAGGCTGCTAACTTGGAGCAGCGCCCCCTCACTGAGGTTCGCTGGGTGTTCCCAGAGTACTTCAGAACCATGGGTATTACTTTGCTAGCGGGCCGTGCGTTGGGCGACGAAGATCGGATTGACACTCGCCCGGTCGTGATTGTGAACCAGGAATTGGCCGAACGTCATTTCCTCGATGAAGACCCGGTTGGCAAGCAGATCGAATACTGGGGAGTGGCCCGCGAGATAGTGGGCGTAATCTCCAATACGCTCGATGTGGGTCAATACCCACGTCCGATGACTTTCATGTCCGCCTTCCAATACCCCCGTACCGACATGAGTATGGTGATCCGTACTGCCGGTGAACCGTTGTCGGTAACTGAGAGCGTGCGGCAGGAAGTTCTAGCGCTCGACCCTGACCTCCCCATCTATAGGGTCAAGACTCTGGAAGACCATGTGAACGAGCAGCAGGGTGGCAATACGATCATGGCCAAAGTAATGGCCGTGTTGGCTGTAGTAGCCCTGGTGCTCTCCGTAGTAGGCGTCTATGGCGTGATGGCCTATTCGGTATCGCAGCGCACCCGGGAGATGGGCATTCGGATGGCCCTGGGAGCTCAACGGGCAAGAGTGCTGGCCATGGTCATTCGGCAGGGAGCAGTTCTGGCGCTCATCGGTATCGTGGCCGGAGTAGTGATTGCCTCGCTGGTTACCAGGAGCCTAGCGATCTTTTTGTTTGGAGTGAGCCCGTTCGACATTGTGACGTATGGTGGAGTGTCACTCGTACTTCTTGTTTCGGGTCTCGCCGCGACCTATCTGCCCGCGCGTCGCGCGACCGAGGTCGACCCGTTGGAGGCGGTGAGATACGAGTAGGATTAGTGGCCTCTCCGGGCACTCTTGGACGACCCCGGAGTACAACATCGTGAGTGACTCCGGCCGGTCCCGGTGCGGAAGGTCCATAAGTGTCCCATATCACGGTTCTCACGCCTGACAACATTACTTTACATGGCGTTACCGAAGCTTTCTTTTGTCCTTCAGGAGCCAGACCACCCCTTGAACAATCGATTGCGCGTGCTGCGGGCTGAATACAGGTGGACCCAAGCAGAACTTGCCGGGCGCCTTGCGGTGTCACGCCAGACTGTAAACGCCATCGAAACCGGGCGGTTTGACCCGAGTCTTCCCCTTGCGTTCAGGATCGCTCAACTGTTCGAGATGACCATCGAAGAGATCTTCCACCCGGAAGAGGCGAGTCCGTGAGCCTAGGTGGCCGGGTTGTCAGGTCACTTGTTGTTCTGTTTGTGGTCCTTGGTGCTGCATGCGCCTCACACAATAGGCGCCAGACGGAGTACGACCCAGCCATCGGGCTCCAAACGTTCGATGCGGCATGGAGCATAGTCCACGAGACCCACTTCGACACGACGTTCAACGGCGTTGATTGGCTTGGTGTGAGGGACGAGTTGCGCCCCGTTGCCGCCGAAGTCGATGACAAGGATGAGCTGCGCAGAGTAATCAGAAGGATGCTCTCCCGATTGGGCCAATCGCACTTTTCCCTCATTTCCGGAGACATGGCTGACGGTCTCGACGACTTGCAGGATCAGAGCACAGATGATAGAGGTGGCGACGCAGGAATGGACGTGCGTCTCACGGGTGACGTGGTTGTTGTGTCTCGCGTCGACTCTGGTGGCCCTGCGGAAGCCGCGGGAATCGAGCCCGGATGGACGTTGATGGCAATCAATGAGGAACTCGTGGAGACGGGCCAAAGCTCTGAGCCTGAATCGCCGGAAGTGCGGTCTCCGGGTGTGAGGGCATGGGAATGGGTAACGCGGAGTCTCTCCGGGCAGCCGGGTGGTGTTTATAGACTCGAGCTACTCGACGGGCTCGAGAGACGGCAGCTGGTTGAGGTCGTCTTGCGGCTCAATCCCGGTCAGCCAGTTAGGTTCGGTAATCTTCCGACGATCTATGCTCGGTTTGCGAACCGTCGGGTGGATGAAGACGAGTTTGGCGTTTCGGCCGGAGTGATTTGGTACAACACTTGGATGGCTGCATTGGTTAAACAAGTCGATCACTCGGTAGACGAGTACCGGACCCTGGACGGTATGATTCTCGACCTGCGGGGTAACACCGGTGGGCTAGCCGCCATGGTAATGGGTGTCGCGGGGCATTTCTATGACCAGCGTACGACGTTGGGGTTCATGAAGACCCGGCACAACGAGTTGCGTTACTTTGCCAACCCGAGGCGTTCGGATCAATCCGGCGATCCGGTTGAGCCTTATGCGGGTCCTGTCGCGATCCTAATCGACGGGATGACAGCCAGCGCCTCGGAGCTGCTTGCCGGAGGAATGCAGGCGACCGGACGTGCCAGAGTTTTCGGAACAACGTCCATGGGAGCTGTGTTGCCCGCCGCCGCCGATCGTCTGCCCAACGGTGATGTGCTGTACCATGCGTTTGGCGATTTCACGACCGCGTCCGGCGTACGCCTAGAGGGACGTGGTGTGATCCCTGATGAACTCGTTCACCTCACACGTGAAGATCTGTTGGCCGGGCGGGATGCACCCATGAGCGCCGCGCTCCGTTGGATCGCAGATCAGCGGGACGTGTCAGGTGAACGATGACAATGATTGCATGAACGGAGGCTTGTAATGAAGGCAACGAATACTGGTGCGCCAAGGTTGACGATGCTCATAGGGATGGGGGGATTACTCGCCCTGACTTTGGCAACTCCGTTGCGGGCGCAGCAGAATACCGCCTCACTGCCCTCCGGGGAGGAGATTCGTGAGCGATACGTCAATGCGTTGGGAGGTGCATCGGCGCTGAGGGCTCCCAAGTCGAGTCATGCGGTAGGACAACTCGAGATGCCAGCGCAGGGTATTTCAGCGTCCATGGAGGTGTTCGCAGCCGCTCCCAACCAGTTGTACACCACCATGAACTTGACGGGCGTAGGCCTCATCACGAGCGGATTCGATGGCGAGGTCGGATGGACCCTCAATCAGATGGTTGGGCCGGTGCTGCTTGAGGGCACGACGTTAGATCAGCTCAAGCAACAAGCTGATTTTTATGGGGTTCTGGATCCGACAGCGCACATAGAATCATTCGAACCCACGAGCAGGAAGGACTTCGAGGGCAAGGCCTGTTATGAGGTGACGGTTGTGACAACGTGGGGTGAGCAATACGTAGAGTACTACGAGGTCGACACTGGTCTACTGGCAGGCAATGTGCGAAGCCAGGAGACGCAAATGGGCGCGATCGATGCCACAACCGCAATCGTGGAGTATAGCGAGTTCGGCGGCATTCTCGTGCCAACGAGGGTGGTCCAGCGAGCAATGGGCATGGAAACAATCTTGACGATAACCAGTGTGGAGTACGACTCGGTTGACGCGTCGGTCTTCGAAATCCCGCCGGAAATCAAGGCGCTGATCGAGAAGTGACGTGCGGTTCTGGATCGTGAGTGGTAGGTCACCCACCGATTCTTTGCGGAGGGCGCCTCGCCTACTCGAGCCAATTCCCTGAGGCTATCAGTTCCTCACACACATCATGGGCTGTCCGGCCAGCGGCCTCGGCCGCGAAGTTGACCACGACCCGGTGCCGCAGCACCGACAAGGCTACGTCCTTGAGATCGTCCAGATCGGCCATGGGGCGGCCGTCGAGGGCTGCCCGTGCCTTGGCACCCAAAGCCATGAACTGCGACGCCCGGGGACCTGCCCCCCAATCCACGTATTCCTTGACGAAATCGGGAGCCTGACCTCCCACGGGCCGTGTCATGCGGGCAAGTGAGACGGCCGCTCTCACCAGGGGCTTGGGTGCGGGGATACGTCTTACCAGTCGCTGAATCTGGATCAGATCTTCTCCCGTCAGCACGGCCTGCACAGGTCGGTCTTCATCGCCCGTGGTTGTTTCCACTATTCGCTCTTCTTCTTCGCGGTCAGGGTACTGGACCCGCAATTCGAGCATGAAACGGTCGAGTTGTGCTTCGGGAAGTGGATATGTGCCCTCCTGCTCGATCGGATTTTGCGTGGCGAGAACGAAGAAGGGTTCGGGAAGGTGATAGGTCTCTCCCGCGGCAGTGACCTCGTGTTCCTGCATTGCCTGAAGGAGTGCCGCCTGGGTCTTGGGGGGGGTGCGGTTGATTTCATCGGCGAGCACCACATTTGCGAAGACCGGACCTTGCACAAAACGGAACTCCCGCTTGCCGCTACCGGGGTCCTCCTCGATGATCTCGGTGCCAGTAATGTCGCTCGGCATGAGATCGGGGGTGAATTGAATCCGGGAAAACTTGAGATCGAGCGCGTCGGTGATGGTGGATACCATCAGTGTCTTCGCCAATCCCGGAACACCGACCAAGAGGCCGTGGCCGCCGGAGACGATGGCTGTGAGAATCCCGTCCAAGACCTCTCTTTGCCCCACGATTCGGTGGGATACTTGCTCCATCAGTTCATCTCGAGCCGCCGAAAGGCGCCCCAGGAGATCTACGTCGCTGCCGCCCGCTCTAACCGGATCTGCGTTCACTGTATTCCCTATTCTGGGCCGTTATTCAACAAACATTTTTTGCCTTCGAATCCTACGCCAATCGGGCCTTTTCAGCCACTGGGCGGGCCTGTTCTCTCGCTTGCGAAATCGTTCACAAGGACTACATTCCGGCCGGCATGAAGCCTACTGGTCCCGGGCCGGCACTCCGGGAAGTCTACCGGTATTCGGGTCTCGGGTGCACCTTCGCGGCCGCCGTCCTGTTGTTTATGGCCGGCGGCTGGTTGCTCGATGGGTGGCTGGGCGTGACGCCGTTGCTCAGTGTTCTCGGAGCTCTGGTCGGCGCCACGCTCGGGTCGGTCAGCATCTATCGCAGCCTACTGCTCAAGTCCGGTGAGGATGACACGCGGGGAGGTGGTGATTGAGGGTGGCCGGGTTTGGGCTTCTGCTCACCGGGGCCGTTACTGCTCTGCTGTGGGCCATTTGGGGCGGCCCGGCAGCGCTGGCGGGCGGTTCTTTTGGGCTGCTGGCGACCGTGATTCATGTGGCGGCTGTTTCCGCACTCAGACGCGTGTGGAACGGCCCCTTTGGAGAGCTGGCCAAGGGGTGGGGAGTCGGGATGGGACTCCGGTTGGGTGGGGCTGTCGTTTGGATGGTTGCCGTACTGCTGCGCGAGGATCTCTTTCCTGCGTTGCCGACGGCAATCGGCTTCCTGGGGGTTTTGATCCCCTTGTTGTTTACGGAGATGCGTTTTCTTAGATGATTCAGTCAGAAGTAGACATCGGCGAGATCTTGATGCATCACACGGCGGATGCGTACTCGCTCGATTTCAGTCCGCTGTTCAGTTTCGAGTGGCACCCTTGGCCCTGGGCCGAGTTCCACCTTGGTGGGATGGCGTTCAACCTCACACCGACCAAACACGTCGTGTTCATGGTCGTTGCGGCCACGTTGCTGTTCCTGACAATGTGGCTGGTAGGCCGAACCCTGGAGAGGCAGCGGGCGCACGAGCACGCTCCCAAGGGGTTCGCCAACGCGATGGAGGCATTCGTGTTGTGGGTGAGAAACGACATCGCCATTGCGAATATCGGGCACGAGGAAGGACCCAAATTCGCGCCGTATATCATGGCGGTCTTCTTCTTCATTCTCTATTGCAACATACTGGGGCTGCTGCCGTGGGGAGCATCGGCGACCGGTAACCTGGGTGTAACTGCAGGTCTGGCTATCATGGCACTCTTCACAATCGAATTGAGCGGCATGGTAAAGCTTGGGTTCCGCGGTTACATGCGCACCATCTTTCCCGTCCTTCCTGGCATGAGTGGGGCCGGTGCCGTGGTAATGTCTGTTGCTATGGCTCCAATAGAGATACTCGGCAAGTTGGTCAAACCGTTTGCACTCTGTTTTCGGCTCTTCGGCAACATGACTGCAGGCCACTTCGTGATCCTTACGCTGTTCGGCCTGATCTTCCTGTTCGGTAATCTGGAAGGTTGGAGGTGGGCCATCGGTGTTGGATCCGCGACGCTCGTACTCGGTGTCATGGCTCTCGAGATCATAGTCGCGTTCGTGCAGGCATACGTGTTTGCGATCATCACTGCTGTGTTGATCGGGATGATGCAGCACGAGCACTAGGCACGAGAAGGAGATAGGGAAGAGCAGAAGGTGAAGAAGGAAAGGATGACTGTGGCGCTTCCGGTCATTCCTATGCGTACCCGGCCGGATGGTTGGGGAAAGCCCGCTGGTCCACTGACCGTTGGCGGGCCACCGCCGGAACTGCTGTCATGGAAGAGACGGCGTTGGTGCGGGAAGCGCAACAGAATGCGAATCTTCCTTAAGTAGAGGGTGAAATCGATGCTGCTGAACATTCTTGCTGCCCTGCAGGATCCTGCGGGGGTCCAGGTCACGGTCGACGCCGCCAAGGAAGGCTATGTAGTGCTGGGCGTTGGACTCGGTATTGGATTGGCGCTCATCGGTGCAGGTCTCGGCCTGGGGAGAATCGGTGGTCAAGCCGCTGAGGCGATCGCTCGTCAGCCGGAAGCCGCCAACGACATCCGCGGCACGGCGCTATTCATAGCGTTCTTGATGGAAGGCGCAACGATCATTGCAGTAATCATGGCGCTTGCCGCAAAATTGATCGGATAGCTCGCAAACCATGCTCTTTTTGACACGGTTGCTCCAGGAAGAACACGGAGCCGAAGGCGCAGGGTCGCCGTTTACGCTCGAGCCTGGTCTGATCGTTTGGACATGGATCGTATTCATCGCCCTTTTTCTCCTTTTGAGGAAATTCGCCTGGCCGCACATCGTCAGGGCAACGGAGGAGCGGGAGAGAACGATCCAAAAACAACTCGAAGAAGCCGGGCGGCTGAACTCCGAAGCACAGGCAACGCTGGAGGAGCACAACAAGCTGCTGGCCGCTTCGAAGGACCAAGCACGCCAGCTTGTTCATGAGGCGAAGGTTCTTGGTGAGAAGGAGCGAGAGCAGCTTCTGGTAAAGACCAGAGAGGAGCAGGAGGAGATGCTCCAACGAGCCAAACGGGAAATCGCTGCGGAACGCGAGCGGGCTGTAGCCGACTTGCGGCGCGAGGCCGTTGATCTGTCTCTGGCTGCCGCTTCCAAGCTGATTCAGCGCCGGCTCGGTGATGAGGACGATCGTAGGATCGTGGAGGATTACCTGGCCGCACTCGAGGAGAAGCCTTGAGAGAGCCGACGATCGCTCGGAACTACGCAGAGGCACTGTTTCAGAATGGAGAGCGCACAGGTGAAACCCAACGCTACGCCGATTTGATGAAGGCGATAGCGGTTTCCATTCGATCCGATGACAGGATCCGTCATGTTTTGGAATCGCCGCGCGTGCCCAAACAAGCCAAGCAGGACGTGTTGACACGGGCACTCGAGAACTACGCGCCGGAGCCGTTTGTCAGATTTCTCGCCGCGGTTGTGAAGCGAGGGCGGCAGACGATTCTCGCTGCAATATGTGACCAGTATATGGACCTCGTCGACCAGAAGTTCAACCGGATACACGCGGGCATAACGCTGGCGAGGGAGCCTGACCTTGCATTGCAGCAAACGGTTAAAGAGCGGCTGACTGAGGTGATCGGTAAGGAAGTCGTCCCTCACTACCGCACCGACCCTGATATCCTGGGCGGGCTCATCGTGCGCGTCGGCGACAGGATAATGGATGGATCGTTGCGCCGAAGGATGGTTTCCCTGAGGAGCAAGCTCTTGGGACCATGAACAGGACGGGATTTGGAGGAGAAGGGTGGTAGTATCGCTAACCCCGGGCGAGAGCTCGGGGTTACTCATATGGAGGTAGGTGTGATGTCCGAGAAGGTCGGATTCATTGGTCTTGGAGCAATCGGGCGGCCGATGGCTGTGCATGTAGCCCGGGCATTCGAAACGAAGGTGTGGAATCGCACTGTGGAGCGCGCACGGAGCTTTGCCAATGATCATGGGGCAGGGATGGCGGAGGGCCCAGGTGAACTGGTGTCCTGGGCTGATGTCGTGATCACGTGTCTCCCGACATCTGCGGACGTGAGGCAAGTAGTCGAGCCCATCGAGACATGGCGTAACGGTCAACTCCTCATCGACGCGACGTCTGGCGACCCGTCCGAATCGCGGTCGATTGCCGATTGGCTATCCGAGCGCGGGGTGGGATTCGTCGATGCTCCCGTTAGCGGTGGTACTAACGGTGCTGAGGCCGGTAAGCTCACCGTCATGTTGGGTGGAGAGCCGAAGCAGGTGAAGCGGGCGATGGCAATCGTCGGGCCGTATTCAAGTAAGGTTGAGCACGTTGGACCGATTGGGTGCGGTCACGCGCTCAAGGCGATCAACAACGCGCTCTTGGCCGTGCATCTGCAGGCGGCAGGAGAAGGCCTCGCTGCATTGGTGAAGCTGGGAGTAAAGGGAGAGACTGCTCTCGACGTGATCAATGCTTCCAGCGGTCGCTCGAACGTGAGTGAGAATCTCATCCCCGAACGAGTACTGACGCGCGCTTGGCCACGGACCTTCCGACTTGCCCTACTGGACAAGGATGTGGGCGTGGCACTCAAGGTGCTTCAGGACACGGGAGTGCCTCACGCTGCCATCGGCACGGCCAAGGAAGCATTCGGGCGGGCGCGCAAAGTGCTGGGTGAAGAGGCAGATCACGTGGAGCTGATCAAAGAGATCGAGAAGGCCGCAGGGGTGGAAATAGAGTAGGAGTGGGACGATGTCCCCCTAGCCATCAGAACTCCACCTGCGGCACTTCCTTAACCGACTCGTCGGTGACCTCGAAGTACTCTCGTGCCTTGGCGCCGGTCATCTTGGCCGTCAGTATCTGAGGAAACCGGCGAATGTATGAGTTGTAGGCTTGTACGGCTGCGTTGTAGTCCTGCCGCGCTGTCGATATTCGGTTCTCCGTTCCCTCTAGCTGAGTCTGCAGATCTCTGAAGTTCTCGTTCGAGCGGATTTCGGGATTGTCTTCGGCGATGGCAATCAGTCTGCCAAGCGCCGAGTTCAGTGACTGATTGGCGGCCGCCATTTCTCCGAGGGTACCACCTTGTAGAGCGCCGCCAAGCTGAGCCCGTGCTTGTGTCACGGCGTCGAAGATCTCCTGCTCGTGTTCCGCAAATCCTTTCACCGTCGCGACGAGATTGGGTATTAGGTCAGCGCGTCTTTGCAGCTGAACCTTGATCTGGCTTTCAAAGCTGTTCACCTGCTCGTCGAGCGTTTGAATCTTGTTATAGCCACAACTCGACAGTAAGAGGGTGGCCAACACGGCCACGAGTACTCGGTTCATCAATTGCTCCCTTGCTCCTGAGCGTCATCGCTACGTGGTACATTGTAGGAATCGACGAAATGTTCTAGTCTCTCGATCTGCTCCAGATACCTGTCACCGACAGCATCGTATGCCTTGAGTCCCGGGACTTTTTTCCCGGCAAGTTTGGCCAACACCCACTCAAATGATGCCGCATCCAGCCCAGTTACATCCGCCAGGGCATGTACGAGGCCCTTGGGATCAGTTGCCGGTGCTCTCCCCACCAGTTTGAGTACTGTTCTGAACAGCACGAAGAAGGTACGAGATGAGTCGATCAGCAACGCGCCAAGTGCTTTGCCATCGGCTGCTGAAGCAGCGAACTCAGTGCGCAATCGGAGTAGTTTGCCTCTGATCTCCCTTTCCAACTCTCTGCGCAGATCCTCCAGAGTCGTCTCCATCCCGGCCAACGGGTCCTCTCCACTAACTAGGATGTGTGCGTCTTTCATATCCTCGATCTCAATTGGGAAGACATCTGCAGAGCTTCTCCACTCCAACTCCGAGAATATGAGGGGTGGCGGGTTGCCCTTCTTGCTCCAATTGGCGATGTGAGACTCAACCGGTCGCAAGGCTATTGGCGAAGCATCGCGCACGATCATCAACGTCGTTATTTCGCTTGTTCCCTCGTGCCGGACCGCCGGACCGTAGAGTAAGAGGGACACGAGGTTATCGCCCAGTCCCCGTTCGAGAAGTTTGGCGAATTCCCCTACCTTCTGCATGATGTCAGCTGCCATTAGAAGCTCCCTGATGCTCCTCCGCCACCGAAACCGCCTCCGCCGCCAAATCCGCCAAAGCCACCCCCGCCGAAGCCACCTCCTCCCCAACCGCCGCCGCCGTGCCATCCACCGTGCCGTCTCCCCCCCAGCAACATTCCCAAGAGCAACCACTCCGCTCCACCACCTCTTCGATACCGCCCGCCAGGTCCCCGCCTCCCGCCTCCGGCGAGCAATGGGAGAATCACGAAAACCAGAATGATCAAGGGGACTATGCCAGAGAGGGGATTGGTCCGGTTGGACCTCGTGGTCGGCACTTCTACGGGCGCCGCTCCCGTCAGCTCGAACTGAAACTCTTCTGCGTACGCCGCAGCCAGCAGCCAAACGCCAGCCGCGAGCCCAGCGCCGTAACTGCCGTTCTCGACTGCCACGCGACCCACTGCATCACGAATGCGCCCGGCTCTTGCATCAGGAATGAAGCCCTCAGAACCGATGCCGGTGCCAATAGCAACTTGCGAAGTCCCGTCGCCGATCCTCTCTCCGGGTACCAAGAGAAGAACAACGCCGGTGTTGCGTGCGCGGTCGCCGGCGCCACCGGTTGCGCCAACACCCCACGCACGGCCGATGTCCCGGGCCACCTCGAAGGGAGCCCGTCCACCCAGGTCACGCATCGTCACAACCGCGATCTCACCGCGCGACTTGGCGCGTACTTCATCGATCACTCCCTGCATCGCCTGTCGAGATGCGGGGTCTATGACGCCGGCGAAATCGTTGATGAATCCCACTGCCTGTGGGATCTGGACCTGCAGGTTCAGCAGCAAAAACAGTGTAATCATGACAAAGATAAAGATAACCAGGCGGGCACTGGCCTAGGCAGGCCATTTGCCGCTGACGCACCATCGTTACTAGTATTAGCTTCTCCGATCCTCAAACATGGTGAGACAGGTAGGAACCAGCTAATGGTCCGCGACTCGAGATCTGACTTTCTGGTTGGCAGTGATGGAGACCGGCGCAAGTTCATCCGGTCCACTCTGGGTCGTGTGGTGGACGAAGTTGCAAAGCGTACTGAAAAGAGAGTTGTGCCAGTACGTTACTTCCGTCCGCCGGGTGCACTCGATGAAGTCGCCTTCGTTGCTGCCTGCACGCGCTGTGGGGATTGCGTTGATGTCTGTCCTGCACACGCCATCGTAAACGCCCCGCCAGGAGCAGGGTTGGCTGCGGGGACTCCGGTCATCGACCCAGCGATTCAACCGTGTACAGTCTGCCTGGACATGCCCTGTGTCGAGGCGTGCCCCACCGAAGCACTCACCGCGCCGGACCGACTCTGGGAAGGCTACCGCATGGGTGTTCTCGAACTCGTGCCCGAGCGGTGTATTGCCTTCAACAATGTTGAATGTGGCGTTTGTGCCCGTGTCTGTCCAGTTGGAGAGAAGGCTATTGGACTGGACGAGGGCGGGCGTCCGATCATTCGTGCCGAGGGGTGCGTTGGCTGCGGAGTATGTGTGAGAGCCTGCGTTACAACGCCCTCCTCGCTGGTTCTCACATTGGAATGATACGGGAGAAGCCGTGGAAACTCCGTACCGCGTCGACAAGCCATGGGGTTACGAGGTCATCTGGGCCAAGACAGACCGTTACGTTGGCAAGATTCTGCACATTGAGCCCGGGCACTTGCTCAGCCTCCAATACCACGAAACAAAGGACGAGACGATTCACCTGTTAAAGGGCGAGATAATCTTCCGCGTGCAGGAGGGTGAGGAGGTGATCGAACGCCAAATGCACGAAGGAGAGAGCTATCACATAACTCCCAGAACGGTACACCAAATGGAAGCCGTTCAGTCCAGCGATCTGCTCGAAGCCTCAACTCCTGAGTTGGACGACGTCGTTCGCCTGGAAGATCGGTACGGGAGAGCCTGATGAAAGTCATAATGCCTGTCGCCGGGAAAGGAACACGGCTGCTGCCAATCACCAAGACTGTGCCGAAACCATTGGTGCAGGTAGCGGGCCGGCCTGTGTTGGATTACGTGATGGAAAAGCTCGCTCCCCTCGATGTTGAAGAGTTGATATTCATCACCGGCCATCTCAAGGAGTCTTTCGAACAATACGTGAGAGAGACATATGACTTACCCGCGCGGTTTGTGGAGCAGAAGGTTCAGGACGGCACCGCCGGTGCAGTGAACCTGGCGCGTCCGTACGTAGACGGTCCGGTCATGATCATTTTCGTCGATACGGTCTTCGATGCGGATCTGTCGCTAGTGGACAAGGTCAACGCGGACGGCATTATCTGGGCCAAGGAAGTGGAAGACTATCAACGATTTGGAGTCGTGGTTACTGATGCAGAGGGATACATGGAGAGAATCGTTGAAAAGCCATCCGAGCCCATATCGAAATTGGCCAACATCGGGCTCTACTACATCGCGGATTGGAAGACCTTGTTCGCAGGAATCGATCAGACGCTGGACGGACCACAGTCAAAAGGTGAATGGTTCTTGACCGAGGCCTTCCAGTATATGATCGAGCAAGGCAGGAAACTCTACACGGCCGAGGTTCAGGGATGGTACGACTGTGGCAAGGTGGAGACGTTACTCGATACCAATGCGCATCTACTCAAGACCGGGGCTGCGCGCAACCCTGCCGCCGTCCCCGGAGTAAAGGTAGTCGATCCGGTCTATGTTGCTGACGGCGTCACGTTGAGGAACTGCACTATCGGTCCCAATGTGTCGATCGCCGATGGTGCTATCGTCGAATCGAGCACGGTGCGGCACACAATTGTGGGTCGCGGTGCTGAGATCAGCGAATCACAGGTCGAGCATTCACTGGTTGGTGACGGGGCCGAGGTACGAGGGAGCGTGTACGATCGAATGGTGGTTGCAGCAGGTGAAGTAGCTCAAGCACCCTGACTACTTCCGCTACAAAGTGAGACGTCCAGTGGGCATGTTGCTGTTTCTCGTCGGTTTGCTCTCCTTGGTGTCTGGTGTGGCCAAGATGCGAATCCGGATTCGGTCAAGTGCTGGAAGCTCAGCGCTGGCACCGGTCGAAATCGCTCTTGGTGCTGCGGTCGTACTGGCTTCTGCGGTGGGCCTGTCGCGATCGAGCATGGCCGGTTGGGTCGTTGCCACGGTGCTGGCCGTGGTTGCTCTCTCCTCTTATCGCCAAGTCCGACGGGTTGTTCAGAGTGAGCGGAGACGGCGGTTATCTGAGGATGTGCGCCTGAAAGATTATCTGAAAGCTCATGATCTGAGCTGACCAGGAGGTAATCAGAAATGAAGAATGAAATCGACCGCCGGGGCTTTGTACGGACGGCCGTGTCTGCCGTGGCCACAACATCCGTTGCCGCTGCAATGACAGACTCTTTGCTAGCGGATGCACCCGCGGTGATAAGAAGGGGTGCAGTCCGCCCGGTGGTCATCTCAGATGTAAGTGGCATCAGGTACAAGAATAGCGGGTCAGTTAGTGCTGTCGAGAGGGCCTATCAGATGATCGTGGATGGAGCTGACGTGCTGGATGCACTGGTTGCGGGAGTGAACATACCAGAACTCGATCCGGAAGAGATTGGCATTGGGTATGGTGGACTCCCCAATGCTGAGGGTGTTGTACAACTCGATTCGTGCTGCATGCATGGCCCGAGGAAATGGGCTGGCGGCGTCGCCGCGCTGGAGGGAGTGAGGACACCCTCGCTCGTGGCCAAGGCGGTAATGGAGTACACGGATCATCACCTTCTGGTTGGGAAGGGCGCGCAAGAATTCGCTAAAAGTATGGGTTTTGAAATCGAAGCAGACCTAAATACCGAACGGTCACGCGAATTGTGGCTGGAATGGAAACGCCGGGTCGACCCGAACCACTATTTGGATCCGACCAAGCGGTCGCAGGTAGGCTACGAAGCTGGTTTGCAGATGCTGAAGGATGGGTTGATAAGCGAGAGCCACCTTTGGGGGACAATCAACTGTAATGGGATTAATGCGGACGGTGAAATATGTGGAGTCACCACCACCAGTGGACTAGCCTGGAAGATACCGGGTCGCACAGGCGACTCCCCAATCCTCGGTGCTGGTCTGTATGTGGATGGGGATGTTGGGGCTGCAGGATCAACTGGCAGAGGTGAGGCGAATCTGTTCAATCTCAGCTCGTATCTGATAGTAGAGGGTATGCGTCGCGGCATGCATCCCAAGGACGCGGGAATGGAGGCCTTGCAGCGAATCAAGTCCAACACGGTGGAGCAGCGTCTCCTCAATGACAGGGGCTTGCCGAGTTTCAATGTTAGGTTCTTCGCACTAAATGCACGTGGAGAGCACGCCGGTGTCTCCATGTACGTCTCCGGAGAAACTACGTACGCTGTGTGTACCGAAAACGGAGCTGAGGAAAGGCCTTTGGAGGGCTTCTTGGCTGGTGCCCCGACTGATTGAAGTGGCTAGATCCTGTTGAATGCGCCTTGACGGGCTGAAGGGCTGATCACACACTAGAACCATGAAGCACTCCAGCCAGGACGGAGGCACCGTCGAGCAGAGATCCGCTCTTGCCGAACTGGTGGACTCTTGCCTTGATCTCAAATGGCACCTCGACCCGGTGGAAGCAACCGAGGCGGGACTGTCACAGCATGACCACCGACTGGGAGCCTTCGGAGTCGCCGACATAAAGCACGCCTTGGCTGCTCTCAAGTCAATATCCGCTGCGCTCGAGAGCGTCCCCGTGGAATCGTTGGACGATGAGATCGACCGTACGGCCCTCCTGAACGATCTGCGCATTACCGTTCATCGCTTCGAGCACGAACGTCCGCACGAACGAAATCCCATCTTTTGGGTTTCTCACGTGTTGAACGGGCTCTACCTGCTGTTAGTGATACGCGACCGCCCACACGATCACCGTTGCCGCGCCGCCGCCGAGAGGATTCGAAGCTTGCCTCGGTTTCTAGAATACGCCCGCGATACGTTGGGACCTGTTCCACGAGTCTTCGCAGATACGGCAATCGAGATCGCTGGTGCTGGTATGATGCTTCTGCAGCAGGCCAAGCAGGAGATGCAACCGGCGGGAGACGAATCGTTCGACATCGCGTGCTCTGAGGGCGCTGATGCTCTTGCAGCCTTCAGTCAGCACCTGCAGTCGCTGGGTGAAGGTGAAGACGAGGGCGGTTTTGCCATCGGTGAGGGCGCATTCAATTTTCGTTTGAACTACGAGCACGCGCTACAGGCAACCGCAACTGAGCTAGCCAGATATGGGGTTGCACTGGTTGAAGCGACCGAACGAGAACTGAGGGATCTCGCATCACAGATTGACGGCAGCATATTGTGGCCCGACTTGGTGGATCGTTTGCGAGACGAGTACCCACCACCCGAGCAGCTGGTCATGACCTACGCGTCCGAGATGGAGCGCTCACGCTCGTTCGTCGCCAGCAACGACGTTGTGCCGGTTCCACCCGGCGCGCTCGAGGTTGTGGAGACACCCGAGTTTCTGCGCCCGATGATACCGTTTGCAGCGTACCAGCCACCCGGCGCCTTCTCCGAGGATAGAACCGGTTTGTTCTATGTGACAGATCCGGGGAAAGGAGAGCTCCAGAGCAGCGAACGTCTCATGCGAGATCACTGTGTACACGAGCTGGCCTGCACTGCGTTGCACGAGGGATATCCAGGACACCATCTGCAGTTTCTGAACGCTCAAGCCCATCCGAGTCTGGTTCGCAAAGTGATTGGGTCTCCCATCGCGATCGAGGGATGGGCTCTGTATTGTGAGGAGATGATGGGCGAGCTCGGATTCTATCGAACATTGGAAGAAGTGTTCTTTCAGAAGTTGGCTTTGTTGTGGCGTGCCGCACGGGTTGTTATTGATGTAGGATTGCACACGCAGGGCATGCCGTTGGAAGAGGCAGTGTCGTTGCTAACCGACAGACTACACTTCGACAAGCTCAGTGCCGAAGCAGAAGTGAGACGATATTGCGCCCACCCGGCTTATCAACTGTGCTATGCCGTTGGCCTGCGCGAAATCCAGTCACTGCGTAAGGATTTTCAGGAAGCAGCCGGAAGTGGGTATGCCGACAGAGATTTCCACAACGCCGTCCTGAGCTACGGTGGTCTACCAGTGAGCTTGATGAGATGGGGGATGGGGCTGGGTGACTGAAGAAAACGGACCGGGCGCGTCGGAGGGCAATCACGAAACGGCGCGAAGCCCCTGGAGATCCGTGAGGAAGAAGCTGCGAGCATTTCGTGAGATATACGAAGCCATCTATGTCGCTCCCTACAGGTCAGTGATTCACAAGGAATACCTCCAACAGCGTGACCTTTTCTTGCTTATGGGCTTTTCGGACCTTCTGGGGATTCCGAATCCCGTCTCCTTCTACACACTCGAACTCTATCCTGACCTGATCGATCAGTTCCACGATTGGCATGTTCGAATGGGTATGCCCCGCGCGCCGGATGGGGGCTTCAGGTGCTGCTAAGGTATTGAGCTATGTATCGATTCGGTGCTTGATGGAAAGCGCCAGTCAAATGCTGGACCGAAGGGTCCTGTTCTTCGGTGGCAAGGGTGGAGTCGGCAAGACCACCATAGCCGCTGCATTTGCACTCCGGACTGCCTCACAGCGTCGGCGCACATTGCTTGTGTCTACCGATCCCGCGCATTCGACCAGTGACATCTTGCAAACGGAACTCGGCCCGAAGCCGCGGCCGGTAGTAGCCGATTGCTGGGCACTCGAGATAGATCCAGAGCAGGAGACGGAGAAGTACATCCAGGACGTCAAGCATCGGATTACTGACACCACTGCTCCACGCCTGATGGATGAAGTGGAGCGACAGATCGACATCGCGCGCGTCTCACCCGGCGCTGAGGAAGCAGCCCTGTTCGAGCGGTTCACTCAGATCATTGAAGGGGCCGAGGGCGAGTTCGATAGGATCGTGTTCGACACGGCGCCTACAGGTCACACCTTGAGGTTGCTGTCATTGCCGGAACTCATGAGCGTCTGGATAAGCGGTCTTATCAGTAGACGCAAGAAGGTCAATGCTCTATCGCGAATGTGGAGGAACGTAGCCGGCGCCGCGGCCGGAGATGATCTAGTTGGTGATGATCCGGTACTGGCAGCTCTCGAGGATCGGAAGGGTAGGTTCCATCGCACCAGGCAAGTTCTCACAGATAGCCGCCAAACGGCCTTCGTATTCGTAGTCGTGCCCGAGAGGTTACCAATCTTGGAAACTGAAAAGGCGATTGCGGTCCTTGGAAAGTACCAGGTACCGGTCGGGGCAATCTTTGTCAATCGTGTCTTGCCGTGGGATGCTGCAGGTGACTTCATGGATCGTCGACGGGCGAGAGAGACGGGATACCTAGAGCGCATTGGCGAAAGCATGACAGCTCATCCCATCTTTGCGGTTCCGTTGCAGGATAGTGACGTAGTGGGTGTCAAGGCCCTTCTCCAATTGAGCGCACGAAGGTTCGATACGCGACAAGCAAGCTAGCAGCCGGTTTGGCAGCGAATTCAACAGGAGAACACACCGTGAGCTCGATCGCACTGCTCATTGTAGGACTGACTGCGTTCCTGACAGGATACCGGTTCTACTCAAGGTTCATAGCCCGTCGCATCTACCAGCTAGATCCGGACTTCAGAACACCGGCGCACGAATTCGAAGATGGCGTGGACTTCATACCCACGAACAAGCACGTCTTGTTCGGCCACCACTTCACGTCCGTTGCCGGTGCTGCTCCGATAGTCGGACCGGCCATTGCGGTGATTTGGGGTTGGCTGCCGGCCTTTCTCTGGGTCGTCGTGGGCACAGTCTTCGCCGGTGCCGTCCATGATTTCGGGACTCTCTGGATCTCTACGAGGCACAAGGCCAACTCGATTGGAACATTGGCGGAAACCTTGGTCGGTGGTCGGGCCCGCATCCTGTTCCTATTGATAATCTTCTTCCTGCTGCTGCTGGTGAATGCCGTGTTTGCAGTCGTCATCGCAAACCGGTTCATCGGGAGTCCAGGCGCGGTGCTGCCAGTGTGGGGTACTCTCGGAATTGCGGTCGTCGTGGGTATCCTCATCTACCGAACGCGAATCGGTATTCTTTGGCCGTCCATCGCAGCTCTGCTGACCATCTACGCACTCATTTGGCTGGGCCAGTACCTACCATTTGAGCTGCCGGATTTCTTTAATTTCACCGCCACCGAAGCGCAGCTGTCTGCCGCACGAGGAGACCCTACAGCAGCAGCGAGTGCGGCGAGTACGGATGGCGTGCGTGCCGGGTGGATCATCATTCTCTTAGTATATGCATTCTTTGCCAGCGTCTTGCCGGTGTGGCTATTGCTACAGCCCCGTGACTACATCAACAGTCATCAGCTCTTCGTGGCACTGGGTATCATTTCGCTAGGGATCTTGATCACCAATCCCGAGGTCGTTGCCCCGGCTGTCAACCGCAACCTGCCTGCCGACGCACCGAGCTGGTTCCCGCTGTTGTTCATCACGATTGCGTGCGGAGCAATCAGTGGCTTCCATGGCCTGGTGGCGTCAGGCACGTCGTCGAAACAGCTGAACAATGAGTCGGAGGCGAGGTACGTGGGCTACGGTGGAATGCTTGGCGAGGGGACGCTGGCCATAACTTCCATACTCGCGGCTACAGCTGGCTTTGCGCTATTCGCAGGGGTGGATGGCTGGCATCAGCACTATGGTTCTTGGGCAAGTGCCTCCGCCGGCGCGACTACTGCCTTTGTGAATGGTGTCGGTGTGATCGCTGAGGGTGTGGGGCTTCCTCAACGAGTGGCGGTGATATTCGCCGCAGTGGTGGTGATAAGCTTTGCCGCAACCACGATGGACACCGGCATGCGGTTGCAGCGATACATCATTTCGGAGCTGGGAGCTCAGTACCGCGTGAAGATTGTCCAGAATCGATGGATTGCGACTCTCATAGCCGTCGCGAGTTGCGGTGCCCTTGCCCTAGGTATCGATCGAGGAGCGGGAGGCATGCGCCTGTGGCCGTTGTTCGGCACGACGAACCAGCTCACTGCAGGTCTCAGTCTACTGGTGGTGACTTTGTTCCTGCTGCGCCTGCGCCGCCCCGTGTGGCCAACCGTGATTCCAATGACGTTCTTGCTGTTCATGACGACTTGGGCCATGGTGGGCAATCTTATCCGGTACTACACGGAGAATCAGGTTCTCCTGCTTGGTGTCGGTGCCGTGATCTTCGTGCTGGAGCTATGGTTGGTGTTCGAGGCAGTCGTCGCGTTGCGAAGACTCCGGGCGCCCGGAGAGCAACTCGCTTCCACTGAGCCTGAACCGACCGAGGCTCCCTGAACGTCCTTGCAGGTGACTCGACGCAAGCGTACGTTGGAAACCCCTCATGTCCGAGGAATGGCCCATTCCATACGTGCCGCACAATTCACCCGACTTCGGCCCGCGGCGAGAACGATCCGCTGGCTCGATGCTCGCGGAACAACCTGCCGCGGAGCGACTTGGCACCCGTGAGATGCGCGGTAACTCTGCGATCGTAACTGGAGGGGCGTCGGGTATCGGTAGGGCAATTGCGCTTGAGTTTGCCAGGCGCGGGGTGAACGTAGCATTCAACTACATGGAGCTCCGGGGCCGCGACATCTCCGCCCAGGCATTGTTAACCGAAACCACGCTGCGCGGGTATGGCGTGGAGGTATACAGTGAGCATTGCGACGTGCGAGACAGGGAACGCGTGGAGAGCTTTGTGGGGCGCGCACAGGCAGCTCTTGGTGGTCTCCACTACCTGATCAACAATGCGGGCATCCATGACGACGGTGCCCTTTGGCGGCTGTCTGAACGGGCATGGCGTGATGTTATCGAGACGAACGTAACAGGAGGGTTTAACTGCCTGCGAGCCGTCTCACCGATCTTCCGTGAGCAGAGATACGGTAAGGTCGTTAACATCACGTCGCAGCAGGCGTACAGGCCCGGTTTCGGGGTGTCCAACTATGCCACTAGCAAGGCTGCCGTCATCGGGCTGACGAAGTCAGCCGCCGTAGAGCTGGGCCCGTACAACGTCAACGTCAATGGTGTAGCCCCAGGTTTCGTGAAGACGGAGCTTGTGAGTGCAATTCCTCCCCAGTTGTTGGATGAAGCCAAGCAGCGTACGGTTCTAGGTCGGCTTGCCGAACCTGAGGATGTGGCAACGCTAGTGATCTTCTTGTGCTCCGACGACGCCCGACACATTACTGGCCAGGTTATCTTAGTGGATGGGGGTGTGACCCTCGCCTAGGGACGCCACGGACCCTAAAGCGGTTCTTTGGCTGTACGATTCGCTTGGCCATCTCGCGGCATAGAATGCATTAAAATGGGGAGCACGGGTTGACCGCCAATGCATAGAATCTGCGGTCGACGGTGGGTTGCCACTCTGGATGATGATCAAGAAGGAGTGAGCAGTTTCCTCGAGGAACGGGAGCACAAATGGAAAGAAGGCTGACGGGGTTCTCGGCTGTCGCCGGAGTGCTACTCATCACCTCGTGCGGTGGTACTCAATCGACGGATGAGGTCGAGCCTTTGCAGGCCGCTCCACTTCCGACAGCCGGACTGGCGGGTGAGCCAGTGTCTGTCTACCCGGTGACGTTGATGCTGGCCGAGGACTCTCTCGGTTGGGAGGACTACGTGCAGCCCCGGAGAGAAGCCCTCGATCGTGTCGATAGTCTGATTGCGGTGCTCCTGACCGAGCGAACACCGGAGGTTATCTGGATGCTCCCCGACGACTTGCGCCGGGCAGCCCGGCGCGCGCCGGGGATGTTGCGGAATCCCGATCAGATGGGGACGTCGATACTGCGGACTCCATACGAGCGAATTCCGGATCCTCTCCGCTCCCAAATGCGTACGCTGTCCGGTGTGGTTGGTGGCACCTACGCATTGGTACCGGCCAGCCTCATCTTTTACGCCGAGGCCGATGGGGGCGGCCGTGCAGAACTGACGATGGCCATTGTAGATGTGCGACTAGGAAGGACCCAGTGGCGTACGGTGGCTTCTGGCAAGGGGAGCGACCCCTGGCAAGCTACTTGGGAAGCACTCAAGTCACTCGTGCCGGGACTGCCGTGACCGCTCGCAGGGCGGCTCTGATTCCGGGCGCTGGCATCGGACCAGAGATCACCGCGGCCACTCCCATGGCAACATCAGAACCCCGGATCTGAAGGGCAGTGCTAAGACCCTTGAGTCTGCAGACGCCGTTGCGCGGCGTCTTGGTTGAACACGAGTGTCCACGTTGTGGGCGTGAAGTGGAACTCCCCTTTGGGGAGATATGCGCGCAATGCCGTCGGGAAATCGAACGGCGGGCTCGCAAGGTGGGACGATTCGTATCACTCTCAACCACAATTGTGCTGGCAGGATACGTCTACATGCGCGTGCCTGAAGATTCCACGGCGCGTATGGTCAGTGCGATGGCAATCCTGGCTTGGTATCTCCTGACCGGCGCGGTGACGCGCAGGATCATGCGTGAGGTACGGAAGTGAAAGAGCACGTTGCATGAACGGTTGTATCGTACATCTGTCAGATCTGCACTTTGGCGGGGATGTGGTGCTTCCGCAGATCGAGGCCGCGGAAGAGCTCATTCCGGACCTCGAGCCCCAGGCGACCGTCATCTCCGGTGACCTGACACAACGGGCACGCCATGGAGAATTTCAGGCGACAAGAGCTCTAGTACGAGAGCTAGAGCGGACTGCACCGGTTCTGGTTGTTCCAGGGAACCACGACGTTCAGTGGTGGTTCCGTCCACTGCTCCCGTTTGGGCACTCGGCAAAGTATCACAAATTCACGACCTATTTCGGACCAACCCTCACGCCGACTCTCACCATACCGGGTGCCACCATAGCAAGCGCGCTCACGTCGCACGGAGTTGCCTGGGGATCGCTCACACTACAACCACGCGACCTTGCGATTAAGGGACACCTCCCAGCAGCTGAGATCAGCCGGGTCTCCGAACAGTTCCGACAGGCTGATCCACAACAACTACGCGTCTTGGTGTTACATCACAACATCTTGCAGGGTGATGTTTCTCGGCGCATGGGTCTCGCTAGATGGAAGCAGGCTCAAAGGGCGGTAGCGGCTTCGGGAGCAGAGCTGGTGCTGTGCGGTCACGACCATCAGGAGAAGGCAGAACAGTTAGGCGGGAAAGTAATCATCTCATGTGTGGGGACGTTCTGCAATCGCTCACGAGGCAACCGTCCGACGGTGTTTCACCGGATCTGCTGGGACCTGCAATCGATTCAAATCGAACAATATCGATGGGACCGAGACCGATCCGTTTTCAAACGGTCTGATGTCTATGCGTTCACGCGCCTTCCCAGAGTCGATGAAGCCAGCGTCACGGCGCGCACTAGCTGAGAAAGAGGCACGGTCAGCGGACGAAGCGCTGTTGGTCGAACGCCTCAT
>JBDGZZ010000031.1:0-27759 GCA_039588335.1 Gemmatimonadota bacterium
CCCGACCGTCCCGCAGCGAAGAGCCGGCCCCCGGTGGCCCCGTACAGAGCGACGTTTCCCATGATGACGTGTTGGTGTGATTCTCTTGTCGCCAGTCCGAGCGGGCGCAGAACGAGCACGCCTCCGGACAGGCCTTTCCCGACGTAATCGTTGGCCTCGCCTTCGAGCGTGACTCGCATACCCGGCGTCGCAAAGGCGCCAAACGATTGCCCGGCCGACCCGGTGAAGTGCAGCTCGACTTCACGACCGGCGGGAGGGTTCAAACCCCAGCGCGCAGCGAGGGCACCCGCCACCCGAGCGCCCACGGATCGGTCACGGTTGGAGATGACGAGTCGCGCGCGAAAGTCGCGATCCGCCTGCGCGCTCTGTACGGCCTCCACCGCAATGGCCTCGTCGATCGCCGATTCACAGTCTGGGCGATCGTTCCTCACGCCGGAGCTGTGTCGCGCGCCGGTCGCGATGGGTACGAGGAGCCGTGACAGATCCAGACCCGCGTCGGACTTCGTCTGCCGCAGCAGATCTACCCGCCCCACGAGCTCGTCGAGCCTGGTGAGCCCGAGTTCAGCCAGCTCGCGCCTCACGTCGTCGGCCAGAGAGCGGAAATACCGAACCACGTTCTCCGGCTTACCGCGAAACTTCGCGCGCAGTTCCTCCCTCTGCGTGGCGATACCTGTTGGACAGGTATTGAGATGACACTGACGGGCCATGTCACATCCGAGGGCCACCAGCGGTGCCGTGCCAAATCCAAACTCCGCTTGTCGGCGCGGTGCTCCTCAGGCGCTTCACCGCCAGCCTGCTCTACCAGGTGGAAGCATCCGATCCGTGGGCGCTGATTGCAGCCTCAGGAACGCTTCTGGGCGTTGCAACGGCGGCGTCATTCGTGCCCGCTCTCCGCGCCACACGGGTGGATCCAGTGGAGGCAATCCGCACGGAATAGGTGAACGTCGACCGGGAGCTGCGTTCAGCGAAACCAATTCGGCGAATCACGCGACCTGCAGTGCCTCGACCGGATCAAGGCGCGTTGCTCTCCGTGCCGGAAGGAAGCTCGCAAACAACGCCAGCGCGAAAGCCGCCCGGAGATGAGCCAGGCGGCGTGGCCAATCAGTATCGGACCCAGAAAACGAGTGGGACCAGCGCGGCTCTTGCAGCGGCGAGGCGGTTAGTACGGCACTTCTTCACGAGCTCGGTACGGGCTCGTCGCACTTCCTCGTCTGTGATCGGCTCCGCCGTCACGAACGTCGAATTGCCGCTTGTGATCGAGCGGTATCAGCGTCCTGTGTTCCGCAACGGGAGGATCTACGCAGTAACGCGGGACGATCTGGACGTACCGTATGTGGTGAGTGCGAGGACAGACATGCCCTGAGGCCGTCGCCCTTCTTCCGAGGCCGCGCGGTGAGTGGTATCATCTAAGCGTTTCAGGGGTAAACCACAGTTGATCACGACCGCTCTAGGAGACTGCGTGAGGCGCCCCGTTCTCTTCACTACAACCGTTTTGGTGATAGCCTGCTCGGGCATTGGGGAAGCGCCGCAGGTAGCGTTCGCGCAACAGCTCGTAGTAGTGAACAAGAGTTCCAACTCGCTGTCGGTGATTGACCCTGTCACGCGCCAGGAAGTGGCGGAAATACCGACCGGCTTTGCCCCCCACGAGGTTGGGATCTCTCCCGACGGACTGCTGGCCTACGTGACCGACTACGGTACTGGGCCTGAGCCAGGCAGCACGATAACCGTAATCGACCTGGGGCAAGCCGAGCCAATCGCCAAGATAGAGTTGGGGGCGCACACCCGACCGCACGGGATTGTTGTCGCGACCGACGGGACCATCTGGGTGACTACCGAGGGCTCGAGGCACGTGCTCCACATAGACCCCCTGTCTCAACGCATCATTCAAGAGATAGAGACTTCGCAGGAGATAACACATCAAGTTGCCATATCGGAGAAGCATGCTCGTGCGTTCACCGCGAACATCGGGAGCGGCAGCGTGACGGCAGTGGATGCGATCGCCGGAACCGTGGTGACCCACATTATCACAGGTGCGGGAGCGGAGGGCATCGACGTCTCACCAGACGGCGAGCGGGTATACGTGACCAACCGCCAGGCCGGGACCCTCTCCGAGATCGATGTGGCGACCAACCGCGTGCTTCGAACGCTGACGGTGGGTGATTTCCCAATCCGTGTGAAAGTCCGGCCCGACGGCAGCGAGGCGTTGGTCTCGAATGCGCGGGGCAGTGAGGTGGTTGCAGTCAACTTGGTTGGCTGGCGAGTCGTGCGCCGGATTGCGATAGGAGCGTTCCCGGTTGGCATACTGATAACGCCGGACAACCGAACGGCCTACGTAGCGAATACCGCCGACGATAAGGTGTCGGTCATCGACCTCGTCAACTGGCAGTTGGATGGGGAGATCGTTGCAGGCGACGAGCCCGACGGAATGGCGTGGGTGGCTTCCGCCCCACCGTCAATCCGTCGGGATTAACACGCCCCCACCCCATTTCCCTCCCTTGCGGAACTTCCTACGATCTACTACGTATATAGTATCTAGGCCTCAGGATCGCTCCTGAGGTGCACGGCTTGACTGGCTATCTAATTATATTGCAACGACTTATAAGGGCGGGCCATGAAACCTCATCTGACGAATCGCGAACTGGATGTCATGGCGGTGCTGTGGGAAAAGGGGTCGGCCACGGTCGCGGATGTACAGCAAGCCCTCGGCGCAGGTCTGGCCTACACGACCGTGCTGACGGTTCTCAGGGGGCTCGAGGCAAAGGGGCACGTGCGCCACGAATCGGAGGGCAAGGCGTTTCGCTATTTCCCCACCGTGGAGCCGGCAGCGGCCGGTGAGACGGCTCTGGGCAGGTTGCTCGACAAGGTGTATCAGGGATCTCGTGAACTGCTCGTTGCGCGGCTGTTGTCCGACGACGCTGTGTCAGAAGAGGAGTTGCGTCGCATCAAGCGGATGCTGGACGAGCGGCTCAAGGAGGTGGACCAATGATTGCCCAGCTCATGGGGTACAGCCTCGTGACCGCCGGTCTATTGGGCCTGGCCGCGCTGGCGGCCGAGGCGGCCTTACGGGTCTATGGCCAACCCGCCAGGTGGGTGTGGATCTTGGCCCTGGTTGGCTCGATAGGCTTGCCGGTCTCAAGTCTGGTCGCGCCCGGCCTTCGTATCGAGAGCACGAACCCGACACTCATCGAAACCATTGCCGGTGGGGCCGAGGCTGTTCTGCTGCCACCGGTATTGCAGTCTCTCACCGCACCCCGGAGCTGGTCTTCGCTCGTCGATCTGCCGTTGCTGCTGGTTTGGGTGGCGGCATCGGTTGCCCTGCTGATCGTGCTGGTGTGGTCTGCCCGGCGCCTGGCGAGGGAGAGGATCGGCTGGCGGCATGTGCGCATCGGAGGCACGACGGCCTGGCTGAGTGAAGACACCGGCCCCGCGGTCGTCGGGGTGCTCGAGAACTCGATCGTCGTGCCGGCTTGGGTGCTCGAGCTTGAGCAGGACGTCCAGCGGTTGATTTCCCTGCACGAAGAAGAACACCTCAAAGCGGGCGACCTCCGGCTCATGATTGCCGGTCTGGTGTTGGTGTTACTGGCGCCTTGGAACGTGGCGCTCTGGTGGCAGCTGCGCCGCTTGCGGGTAGCGGTGGAGGCGGATTGTGATGTTCGCGTTCTCAGGCAGGGCGCGGATGTTCTCACGTACAGCTCACTGTTGTTGGAAGTAGGCGGACGTTCGACGCGCCACCACCTGCCCGCCCTCGCGTTCATCAAGAAGACTTCGACGTTGGCAAGGAGGATTCATCTCATGACATGGAAACCACGTATGCGTTTGGGTCGTGCTGTCGGCGCCGCTGCGTTAGCCGCAACATTTGGACTGCTTGCCTGCGAGGCGACCAGCGTTACGGTTGTGGAGACGGAAGCGCCGGACGCTCAGCTCGTGGCCGAAGGTGAAGGAGCAGACACTACGTTGGTGTATGTGAGAATGGTTGGCGGCGACGACGACGAGCCACTCTACATCGTCGATGGTGTGATCGTAGGTCGCGGGATGATTGACGTAGATGCCCTCCACATCGAGAGCATAGAGGTGGTGAAGGGGAGCGCCGCCCAAGCCCTCTACGGTGATAGAGCGGCCAATGGGATCATCCATATCACAACCAAGAGCGGTGAAGAACTGCACGAGGCCGTAAAGCTCGTGAGGGTCAAAGAGAAGAACTGACTGTGTGCCATTGGCGACCCTCGAGTACCGCAAAGCCCCGGGCTGACACACCCGGGGCTTCCCTGTAAGTACTGCCGGAGACCCCTCATGACCCTCCTGATTCCTCGGCCGTAACTAACAGTTACGCAAGAGCTTACAGTCAGGCACCCCGATTGCTCTGAGTCCGGCAAGTCGGTATATTGAAAGGACCTCCAGGGGTCGCTTCTTGGGCCCCTTTTGTCGTATACCCAACCGGGATCGAAATGACTGGCCCCAACCACCGCGAGCGAATTCTCAGTCGCCTGATTGAGGATGAGTTGAAGGAGTCGTTCATCGACTACTCGATGAGCGTCATCGTACAGCGTGCGCTGCCGGACGTGCGGGACGGATTGAAACCGGTGCACCGGCGCATCCTGTACGCGATGAACGAGCTCGGTTTACAGCCCGGCCGACCGTACAAGAAGAGCGCCACGGTCGTAGGTGACGTGTTGGGTAAGTATCACCCGCACGGTGACATGGCTGTGTACGACTCAATGGTCCGAATGGTACAGGACTTTTCGCTGCGCTATCCGTTGGTCGATGGCCAGGGGAACTTCGGATCGGTCGACGGTGACAGCGCCGCCGCGTACCGTTACACAGAGGCGCGTCTCACCCCGCTCGCCGTCTCGATGCTGGAGGACATCGACAAGAACACTGTCGATTTCATCCCCAATTTCGACGACCGTATCGAAGAGCCGACGGTACTTCCGTCGCAGCTGCCGAATCTGCTGGTGAACGGGTCTTCAGGGATCGCGGTGGGAATGGCAACGAACATCCCACCCCACAACCTCCGCGAGGTTTCCTCTGCTCTGAAACTCCTGATTGACAATCCAGACTGTGAGATCGACGACCTGAGGCGCAACATCCAAGGGCCCGATTTCCCGACCGGCGGTTTCATCTACGGACGCGATGGAATCAAGGAGTGCTACGAGACCGGTCGCGGCCGAATAGCCGTGCGCGCGCGGGCTCAGATAGAAGAGAGAGAATCGTCCGGCAAGATGCAGATAGTGGTGACGGAGATTCCTTTCCAGGTAAACAAGTCCAGACTCATCGAGCAAATCGCTGAACTGGCGCACGCCAAAAAAATCGTCGGCATATCAGCCCTGCGGGACGAGTCCGATCGCGACGGCATGCGCATCGTCATCGAGCTGCGACGCGACGCCAACCCAAGTGTATTGCTCAACCAGCTGTATAAGCGCACGACGATGCAGACTACCTTCGGCGCCATCATGCTGGCATTGGTCGACGGCGCGCCCAAGGTGCTCGACCTGAAGGAGATCCTCCAACACTTCGTGGATCACCGCCACGAGGTCATCACTCGTCGCACACAGTTCGATCTCGACCAGGCTCAGGCGCGAGAGCATATCCTCGAGGGCTTGAAAATCGCCGTCGACAATATCGACGAGATTATCAAGATCATCAGGGGATCGCGTGATGTGGCAGCAGCTGATGCAGCACTTCGGAAGCAGTTCGACCTGAGTGAGAGGCAGAGCGAAGCGATACTCAACATGCGCCTCGCCAAGCTCACGTCGCTCGAGATCGGCAAACTGGAGGAAGAGCTTGGAGAAGTCAGGAAGCTGATCAAGGAACTCAAGTCCATCCTGGCGTCCAAGCCGGAGCGCATGGGGATCCTGAAGACCGAGCTAGACGCTCTAGTGAAGCGCTTCGGCGACGAGCGCCGAACGGAGATCGTGGCAGATCAGGGTGACTTTTCAGTAGAGGATCTGATCGCAGAAGAGGACATGGTGATCACGATCTCTCACTCTGGCTACATCAAACGAATCCCCGTGACCACGTACCGCAGACAGCGACGCGGGGGCCGGGGCCTGAACGGCATGGGCACGAAGGAAGATGACTGGGTCGAGCATCTCTTCGTCGCATCGACTCACGACTATGTGTTGTTCTTCACGCAGACCGGTAGAGTCCATTGGCTCAAGGTATACGACATCCCTCAGGGAGGTCGTGCGGCGCGAGGCAAGCCGATAATCAACCTGGTGGGAATCCAACAGTCCGAGCGTATTGCAGCTTTCGTTGCCGTACGCGAATTCAGTGACTCGCACCACCTGATCTTCGCGACGGCAGGAGGGACGGTCAAGAAGACGCGGCTGTCGGCCTACGCCAATCCTCGGGCCACGGGTATCAACGCCATTAACATCGACAAGGACGACAAGCTCATCGACGTGCAACTGACTGATGGCACCAACGACCTCGTTCTTGCTACCAGCGAAGGCATGTCGATTCGGTTTAGCGAGAAGGACGTGCGCGAGATGGGCCGTACTGCCACCGGAGTCAGAGGGATCCTGCTCGAGGGTCAAGACCGTGTCATCGAGATGGTAGTGGTGCGGAGGGATTCAACCTTGCTGGTGATCAGTGAAAAGGGGATGGGCAAGCGCTCGGTGTTGGGGGACTATAGGGTACAGAAGCGTGGAGGAAAAGGGATCATCACTCTCAAGCGCACGGACAAGACAGGCCCAATCGTGGCCCTGAAGGAGGTCTTGCCGGACGACGAGCTGATGATGGTTACTCGCAAAGGAGTGATAATCCGCGTGCCGGTTGAGGGTATACGGGTGATCGGTCGCAACACGCAAGGTGTACGGGTGATGAATCTCGACTCAGGTGATGCGGTCATGGATGTCGCCCGTGTGGTGAAGGAGGACGAGAACGGCGAGATCGAAGCCGAGGCCGACGTCGGCGCAGCTGTAACGGCGGAGGAAGAGACACAGGAATAGGGAAGGGAAGAGCAACACCATGCCGGCGGATTCGCTGGTTTCGATCGACGCAATCCGTGAGGCAGCCCGCGGTCTAGTCGGAGTGGCAGAACGCACGCCCCTGGTGCATGTGTCGGCCCTCACAGACCTTGCGGGCTTTCCTGTTTATCTCAAGTTGGAGAACGCTCATCCCACGGGCGCGTTCAAGCTGCGTGGAGCCTGGACAGCCGTCCGCCGGCTCCCCAGCGATCGCCGTGCGTGGGGAGTGCTCACATATTCCAGTGGCAATCACGGGCAGGCTGTGTCCTTTGCGGCACAACGGGTGGGTGTGCGAGCTGTGATCGTGATGCCGGAGACGGCGCCTCCGTTGAAGGTGGACAGGGTCAAGCATTGGGGTGGAGAGGTGGTCTTTGCTGGAACAACGTCGGAAGACCGATATAAGAGGGGGATGGAGATTGCGGAGTCGGAGGGGCTGGCGGTGATCCCGCCATACGACCATCCTGATATCATCGCAGGACAGGGCACCGTTGGCATCGAGATAGCGGAGCAGCTTCCAGCGGTGGCACACGTGGCTGTCCCAGTCGGTGGCGGCGGACTTGCCGCAGGTGTGGCAACGGCAATCGCTGCGCTGAAACCCGGCGTCAAGGTGACAGGAGTGGAGCCGGAAGGAGCGGCTGGGTTCAACCGGGCTCTGGAGGCCGGTCATCCGGTGCGACTCGAGCGGTCGCGTAGCATCGCCGATGGATTACTTCCACTTTCTGTGGGCACCCTTACCTTCATGCACCTGCAGGACCGTGCCGACGGTGCCATCGTCAAAGATTCGGCTATCGCTGAGGCGACCCTGTGGTTGCGATCCGAGCCGGCGGTGATGGCCGAGCCATCCGGTGCCGTAACGACCGCGGCCCTTCGGAGCGGCGCTCTGCGACCAGCTGGTCCCACGGTCCTGGTAGTCAGTGGAGGGAACGCGGATCCGGCGGTGATTGCAGCTCTATCCAAGGATTTCTGATCGTCCCGCGATGACCATGACCGACCGCGCAAAGATCCTCGTCGCCGATGACGACGAAGCCCTGCTGAACACGTTGGTCTGGATTCTCAAGGACAGGGGCCACGAAGTCGTTCCTGTCTCCGACAGCACTACTCTCATGAGTCGTCTCTCCGAAGAAGCCCCGGATCTACTCATGCTCGACATCATGATGCCGAGGGTTGATGGGCTGCAGCTTCTGGAGCAGTTGAAAGGTGACGATCGGTGGCGGGATCTGCCGGTTCTCATGATTTCGTCGATGTCACCCGAGGATGGGACTGTCAAATCACTTGGTCTAGGTGCCTCCGATTTCATATCGAAGCCTTTCCGCGTGAAGGAACTTCTGGCCCGGGTGGAAGCACATCTGCGCACCGGTATGTCGTTGAGGGATGCCCGCCAGGAGGCACGGGAGCAGGCTGCTGAGGCCAAGGCGCGGGGCGAAGAGGCGGCCATCCGAGCCGAGATGGTAGATATCCTCCATGAGGTGACCGATGCTCTAAAGGCCGAAGAGATCTACCATATATTGGCGCGGCGCGTGGCCCACGTTTTGAACATCACGAAGTGTTCCTTGGTAATCCCGCAGCCCGGAGGCAAGATCGGACTCGTGGTAGTAGCATCGGACAACCCGATGTTGCGTAACCTGGAAATACAGCTAGATGGATACCCGGAGATCCGCAAAGCCCTGGAAACGAACCAGCCGGTACTGGTCTCGGACGTACAGACAGACGAACTCTACGCCGAAATACGCCTGCGCTGGAGTCAGGAAGGGATCACAGTTCCCACCAAATCGGTAATCGCCATCCCGTTCAGTCTCCAAGGCGCACAATCGGGCGTGTTCTTCCTGCGCACTCTGGGTGAGGGGGTCACCCTCACTCGGTCGGATGTCGCATTCGCCGATCAGGTCATCAAGACGGCGGTCAATGCGATCGAAAAGGCCTATCAACTGGAGACGGTTCAATCCGACAAGGAGCGGTATCGCTGGCTTGCGACCATCGATGCCCTCACAGGTTGCCTGAATCGGCGGGCGTTCGTAGAGCGACTCGAGCGGGAACTTGACCGTGTGAGCCGATACACCGCAGAACTCTCCATACTCATGATCGACTTGGACCGCTTCAAGGCGGTTAACGATACGCGTGGTCACTTGATCGGTGATAGCGTGCTACGTCAAATAGGTGACTTGTTGCGCGGGGAGGTGCGCTCTGTAGACCTTGCTGCTAGGTATGGAGGTGAGGAGTTCGTGATTGTGCTTCCTGAGACCGATCCTGACGGCGCTCAGGCGTTTGCAGAACGTCTCAGGAAACGTGTGGTACAGACCAACTTTGCGGAGACCGGAGATCCGTTGAATGTTACTGTGTCGATAGGTGTGGCCAGCACCGGTCCAGGCAGTGCTGTTCCGACACCTGATGCTCTCATTGCCTCGGCCGACAAAGCCCTCTATAGGGCAAAGAATGAAGGCCGGAACAGGGTACGTAGATGAGTCGTCGTTGTCCGCGGTGCAAGAATGTATACGAGGGAGGAGCTCGCTTCTGTCCGAAAGACGGCAGTCCGCTTGTTGACGTGGGCGACAGCGGTGGCCGGCCAGCCGTTAGCGGTGGAGGTGGTGGGGAGAGGACGGTGGCTCGCAAGGTGGTCCCGCGTGCTGCTGATGCCGATCGTGCAGCCTCCTTGAGCAAGCAGGTGCTGGACCATCGCTACAAGGTCGAGCGCCGGCTTGGAGAAGGAGGAATGTCGTACGTATACGAGGCCACGGACGTGCACACCGGAAGCAGCCTCGCCATCAAGGTGCTGAGCCCAAAATTGAGCCGCGACCGGAACTCGGTCGAGCGATTGAGACGTGAGGCCGGTTTGGCGATGCGCCTGGACCATCCCAACATCTGCCGCATACTGAGGTTGGGAGAAACCGAAGACGGGCTCATATACCTGGTGATGCCGTATCTCAGGGGAGAGCTCCTGGCCGACCGCGAGACCTCCACCGGACCCATGTTACCGGAAGTCGGAATCGAGTACCTGCTGCAAATCTGCTCGGGTCTCGAGTTCGCTCACGGACAGAACATCATTCACCGCGACTTGAAGCCTGAGAATGTGATGTTGGTGCCCACGGAAAGCGGCCGTGATGTTGCCGTGGTGATGGACTTCGGGTTGGCCAAGCAGACTCGGGCGGATCCGAGCATGGCCAAACTCACGGCCACCGGCATCATCTTGGGTACGCCCGAGTTCATGAGTCCCGAACAGATACGGGGCAAGGCCATCGATGCGCGCAGCGATATCTACGGGCTGGGGGTAATGGCCTTCGAGATGTTCACCGCCCAGCTTCCGTTTCAAGGGCGGACTCCGCAGGAAATGATGATTGCCCGCCTGCGAGGGAAGCCCACTCCTCTGAGACGTTACCGTCCTGACTTCCCTCCCAAACTCGAAGCGGTCCTCATGAAGTCTCTCGCATCGGACCCCAATGATCGATACAGGACGGCGCTCGAGTTCGGGATTGCGTTGATAGAGGGGAGCGAAGGGCTGGACACCAACAGACTGAGAGAGATGCTGGGCTGACGGTGAGCGAGTAGGGATTTCCAGCCCGCTCACCGCCAGCAGTTGCCGGTTACGGTACCTCGAACTTCGCTTGCTCGATGCCAGGGTTGATCGCCATGTCAGTTATGACCAGTTCTTTGGTGCGCTTTCCCGACTCGGTGATGGTAATTCTCCGGGTGACGTAGGGATAGCGGATGTCGCCCGCACGTTCCGTGCTTACCCACAGCATGCGGTTGATGCTCGTCTTTCCTTCCTCAACGTAGGTTACCTCGGTCGGGAAGACTTCTCCCGGGACGAAATAATAGGTGAATACGTCACTGTGTTCACCAACTCCCTCACCGAAGCTCACACCGACCGCGTGGTAGAGCCCATCAGGCGAAACCGCGGTCTCACCGCCGTGCATTCTCCACTCGCTGCCCGGCCTCTCTTTCATGCCGAGGTAGTTGAGGTACACGCCGGGGTCCCGGAGCTTGAAGGGCAGGCCGATCCAGTAGAACAGGTCGCGGGCGACGTACAGTGACTCGCGCGTGTCCTTGGCCGAGTCAGTCATCATCACGCCGTCCTCGGCGGCCCAAGCCGGATCCCTGCCGTTGAACCCCTGCTGGATCAGCCCGCCGGTTTCCCATCTCTCCACTCGAGTTTCCTCTCCATGCGGCCCTTTCTTGATCCACACGTATCGTGGTCGGCTCCGCTTCATCCTGCCCGACACAGAGTCGAACAACACCGTGGTGACGGTGAAAGATGCCGATTGAAACTGGTGGTAAGTGTCCATCCCGCCCACTGCATCTATCCACGACGCGACGAGAGAATCGGCGGTTGCTTGGGGGCGGTCCTCCTGGGGGAGGGTGGCCTTGAAAGACGGTGCCAACGAGAACCAGAATGCCGTGGTGCCGGCGGCAAACCACGCCAAAGTGGCCCTGTGCATGCGGGCGGCTCGGTACATTGATCTTGCTCCTCAGAGGTCAGTCAGGGGATATTAGGCGCACGATGTCCTCAAAGAAACCCAGCCCCTCATGAGACGGTTCCCGCCGTACGATCCGCCAGAATATGTGAACTGGCGTCCAGAACCGGCTCTTGTTGCCGAGTTCGCCGACACAGTCGCCAATCAGCCAGAGCGCCTTGCGGTGGTTGAGGCGATGAGCGGTGAGGCCAAGCTGGACCTGTACCGCGGTATGCTTCGCGCGCGCCTCCATGACATCACGCTCAAACGGTGGGTCATGCAAGGAGTGATCTCCAAGGCATGGCTTGGGACTGGTGAGGAAGCGGTCACGGTTGGGGCCGTTCACGCTCTAGATCGAAACATGGATGTAGTGGCCCCATTGATTCGCAACGCTGGAGCCTGCTGCGAAATGGGGATGTCGGTCGCGAACATGCTGCGTGGGTACTTGGGAACCTCTGACTCGCCGTCCAAGGGTCGTGACGGCCATGTAGGTGACTTCTCACACCGTGTGCTGCAGCCCATTTCCAACATCGGCAGCATTCCACCGGTCACCGTTGGGATCGCGCTCGGGTTCAAATTGCGGGGCGAGATGGGAGTTGCCCTCACATGGATCGGTGACGGATCGGTCAAACATGGTGGGACGCACGAGGCACTGAGCCTAGCCGCAGCTCAGAGTCTGCCCGTGGTGTTCATCATCCAGAACAACCAGGTGGCACTGGGGACGCGCGTCGCCGTCCATCATGCGGCGGAGAATTTCGACGGGTTGCGTGACGCATACGGCGTGTCCGGATGGTCGTTTGCCGGCAACAATGTGCTCGATGCGTATGCTGCAACGAGACTTGCCGCCGAAAGGTGTCGTGAGAGACAAGGGCCCGTTATCCTGTCCGCCGAGACCTTCCGCATGGGTGGCCACGCCACGCACGATGAGGCTGAAGCTCGCGTTGTGATTCCGGCTGGACTATTCGAGTATTGGGGGGCCCGAGACCCGATTGGTCTCTATGAGGAGCACCTCAAGGCCGACGGCGTGAGCGCGCACGAGTTGGGGAGGCTGGAATTGGAGGTGACGGCCGAGATAGAGGAAGCGGAGCGCGAGGCACTCATCAGCAAGGAACGGAACCTACCGCGGGGTGAAACTGCGCTCGAGGGGGTCTACTCGGACGGGTAATCCCGTCCAGCCATCACTGCATTCCCAGCAAGGTCTTGAAGGCGGCCCACAGTGGCCTGGCTCCAAAGAACAGCACGACAGCCAAGACCGGGGGTACGACGTATCTGACGATATTTGCCCACGCCTTGCGCAGACCCTCGTTTTCCAATCCGATTTCGAGTTCCGCCGCGGTCTGAGGCAGCGCACGGTAGCCCACTAGGATGGCCGTGAACAAGCCACCCGCCATGAGCAGGAACGTGCCAACCAGCTTGTCGGCAAAGGCGAGGAAGTTGAGATTGATCGCTGACGGCAACCCGGCGAGGGTTATGAGCACTCCGAAAACGACCGCAGCACTCCCTCGCGGCCAATGCCAGCCGTCTATCAAGGCAGCCACTACGACCTCCAGCAACGATATGGCGGAGGTCAATGCCGCGAAGAACAGCATCACGAAAAACGCTGCGATGATTACGTTGCCGGCGCCACCGAGTGACTTGAGCGCGGGTGGTATTGTGATGAAGAGCGTTCCCACGGCGTTGTCGGTGTTCAACACGCCACCGAGACCGATTGCTTCACCTAGGCCGAAGTGGAAGATGATGGGGAAAACCACTAGGCCTGCGACGAATGCCACTCCAAAGTCGGTTGCCGCAATCGTGGCAGCCTCCTTGGCGAGGTTCTTCTTGTTCTTCAGATAGGATGCATACGTCATCAACGCGCCCATGCCCAGGCTCAAGGAGAAGAATGCCTGCCCGGCAGCATCGGTGATGATTCGGCTGTCTAGTAACTCGCTCAGGCGGGGTCGTAAGTAGTAGGCATAACCAGCGCCACCCCCCGACAGAGTGGATGACCAAATGGCTAGCCCTACCAATAGCAGGAACAGGAGCGGCATGAGTATGAGCGCCGTCCGCTCCAGTCCGCGTTTCACTCCACGCACGACGATGAAGATCGTGATGATCATGAACAGGACGTGCGTGACTATGGCATTGAGTCCGGTTCCTACGTCATTGAAGTACGTCGCTGTATCCTGCGGAATCGCACCTCTCACCGCATCCACCGCAAAACGCATCGTCCAGCCCGCGATCACCGAGTAGTATGACAGTATCCCGAAACCGCAGAGGACAAACAGCCAACCCAACGGTGCCCATCTTGGTCCACCTAACTCCTTTACTGCCTTGACCGGCGAAACTTGAGTCAGGCGACCTACGACGAGCTCGGATGTCATGACCGGAATACCGATAAGGGCTACGAATCCCAGGTAGAGCAACACGAAGGCTGCCCCACCACCCTCGGCGGCAACGTATGAGAACCGCCACATGTTTCCCAGGCCGACGGCAGAACCGACAGCGGCCAGTACGAAACCGAGGTTGGAGCCCCACGATCCACGTTGAGACGATGACGCCTGTGCGTCCATGCAACGCTCCTTTGAGGGTGACCAGAGATAAAACGTTCAGCGGCGCTTGTCTAGACTCTACCCTTTCTGACCGGATGAGTTGCGAGTATGCTTTGGTGCCATGGTTTCGATTCTTCTAGTTGGTCTATTGCAGACAGGCTCTCCTCTCGCAGTTGTGGACGATGCGATCAGGACTGGCCAGGATATCATCAACTACGAAATCGTCTTGTCGATCCCCGACCGGGGCAATTCCATTGAAGCTGCGGTGTCTGTTCGCTACCTGGTGGTCCATGAGCGGGGGGCACTGGTGCTCGATTTCGACAGGGCTCTCAGGGTCGATTCGGTGATGTTGGTCGACGGTAGAGCTGCGCGCCGCGAAGAGTGGCGCTGGGCTCCGAGGGATGGAAAGGGAGATCTGCTCGTCATCGATCAATGGGGTGAGGAGGGAGACACTCTGTCGGTTACTGTGCACTATCAGGGCGAACCGAAAGACGGGTTGATAATTCGTAACAACGTGCATGGGCAGCGTACTGCGTTTGCTGACAATTGGCCCGATCGTGCACATCATTGGTTTCCCAGTGAAGATCATCCGAGTGACAAAGCCACAGTGTCGTTCAGGATCGAAACGCCCTCGGGTTGGCGGGCAGTTGCAAACGGGAGCTTGATCGACAGCGAGCGCGTGACCGGCGGACGCACGGTGTGGGTCTGGCAGGAAGAGAAACCGATCCCGGCCCACACGATGGTGATAGGAGCCGGCGTAATGTCTGTTGCGTCCCTGGGTGAAGTACACGGTGTCCCGCAGACAGTGTGGACTTTCCCACAGGACTCCGCCTTCGCCGTCGAGCAGCCATTCCGTCGTGCTGCAGACATGGTTGCCGTGTTGAGTCAGACCATTGGGGCCTTCCCATACGAAAAACTCGCGCACGTTCAGTCGTCCACTAGGTACGGCGGCATGGAGAACAGTTCAGCCATCTTCTACAACGAGAGTGCCTATGCCAGCCGTCGAATGGGAGAGGGAGTGGTGGCTCACGAAATCGCGCACCAGTGGTTCGGCGATGCGATATCGCAGTACGACTGGCATCATCTTTGGCTGTCAGAGGGGTTTGCAAGTTACTTCGGTCCCCTCTACTTCCAGCTGACCGGTGAGCAAGAGACTTTCGCGGCAACGATGGAGTCGAGCCGAAACAGATACATAGGGTCGGAAGTCGTCGGACAGCCAGTGATCGACACTACCGAGCGCGACCTTTTCAATCTGTTGAACGCGAACAACTATCAAAAAGGTGCCTGGGCACTGCATATGCTGCGTGCCGAAGTCGGTGACTCTGCCTTCTTCTCGAGTGTTCGCGACTTCTACACCACCTTCCGCGACTCTACCGCCCTGACCGGCGATCTGGCGGTGATCGTGTCGCGTCATGCTGGCAGGACAATGGATTGGTTCTTCGAGCAGTGGCTACTGCAGCCTGGATATCCCCAAATAGAAGTGACCTGGGGTTACGATACGGACGACAATTCCGTATGGCTGACGGTACGCCAGGTACAACCACCGGAATGGGGGCTGTTCTCGTTCCTACTGCCGGTAACCGTGGTCTCCTCGGATGGAGGCTTGGAGCATACATCAGTTCGAGTGGAGGGTCAGGAACTGACCCATCGCTTCTTGGTCCAATCAGCCCCGGATGAGATGCTCCTCGATCGGGACGCTACGTTATTATTGGAGGTGGTGGATCTAGAGAGGCGGCGTTGATGTCAGTTGCGGATTGCGTCCCAGGCGCTTTCGAACACCTGCTGGCTTGCCGAATGCTGGGGAGTCCACTCTTTGCCGGCAGTCCGCTCGAGTACCAGAACGACTAGCCGGAGCCATACGTCAGTCCACACCTCTACCGAGCCGGCTCTCACCTCAGCGCTAGCCTTCCCAGCGGCGATCACCTTCTCCAGCTCGATGCGGAACTCGCGTCGCGCGTCGCGGCTCCTCGCGTCGAGTAGACCAGCCAACTCAATACTGAAGACCAACTTGATCAGGGGCGGGTTGCGCAGTGCCAGTTCTTGCCAAGCGGCGGCCACCTGAGACAGGCTGTCACGGCACGTAAGTGAACGTTGCAGGTTCCTAACGGGGTGAGTGAACAGTCGCACGGCAGCCCGGTATATCTCGTTCAACAGCTGTTCCTTGGAATCGAAGTGTCTGTAGATGGTGCCTTCGGCTATGCCGGCTTTGGCCGCCAGCTGTGGTGTTGTGCTGGCGTGATAGCCCTGTGACGTGAACAGCTCTAGGGCGGCGCGCACAAGTCGCTCTCTCGTGCCCTTCGGGTCCCGCTTTCGGCGGGTCCCTTTGGAGGTGTCCTCTTTCACGTGAGCCATCGCTCGCAAGTGTACACCCTGGTACAACCCCTGCCAAGATCCAGGTGGAAAGTGAAAAAGGGAACAAAGGGCCATTCTCGGACGTTGTCTGGCAACTGCACTGGCGACGTTCGGGACCGAACGCGGACCAGGTATGTTTCAACAGCGGACACAGGCGCCGTCCGAAATAGTGCAAACAGCGGACTGGCGTAGGAGTAATGCCATGTGCCCGGCATAAAGCAGAAAGCAGACGATTATTGTGACGACAGCTGCAGTTTTGGACTTCAAGCAGATCTGGCAAGGTGCGATTCCATACCATCAGTTTGTGGCAGCCGCTGAGAAGAATCAGGGGCTTTGGGAAGGAGTGTATCGCACGACCCCAATACCGGAATGGGCGCTCGAGCGAGCTTGCGAGCGAGGGCAAGGCCGCAGACTGCTGGCCATCGTCGAGGACTGGTGTGGCGATGCAAGTAATACAGTGCCTGTGCTGGCAAGACTAGGCGACGAGGCGAGCTGCCTCGAGATGCGTCTCATCGAACGGGATCAGCACCCCAACGTGATGGATCGCTACCTGACGAACGGGACTCGCTCGATTCCTATAGTCATTGTCCTCGATGAGGAACTGCAGGAAACCGGGCACTGGGGCCCGCGTCCCGCCGAGTTGCAGGCCTGGGTGATGGAAAACAAAGACGCGATGCCGAAGGACGAGCGCCACAAGCAAGTGCGACGCTGGTATGCCAAGGACAAAGGAGTAACAACGTTGAACGAGGTATTGGCGCTGCTGGAATAAAGACGCGGGCTCGCGAGAGAGGGTCCGTTATACCTTTCCGTCTCTTACAGTCTCTTACCGCCCCTTATCAGAATGTCCAGCTCGTCAAGGTTTGCACGATGAAGCCGTCGGGGCCTACAGCGAACGTCCAGCCAATCACTCCGTTCCGGCCGATGGTCAGGATCGGCCCCAGACCTGCTCCAACATGCATCCCGTCCACGGTGATCCGAAAATCTTCTTCGGGAGGTTGGAATACACGGCCCAAGTCCACGAAGCCCAGCCAGGTTAGGGTGCCTACCTGAGGTTGTCCCGTCATCAGGTACCGAACTTCAAGATTCCCGAACAGCTTGTCCCTGCCTAGGAGGCGGTCGGTGCGAAGCCCGCGGTGAGAGGTCCTACCTCCCAAGCCCTCGTACGCTCTCTCGCTGGCCTCGATGGTGAAATACGCGCCGGCAGGAGGAGTCCCGCTCATGGACTGCCCAACTATGCGACCACCGACTACCAAGCGCTGGCTGAGCGAGAAGTATGCGGCGGTGGAGAACAATCCGCGGCGGTAACTCAGATCCCCCACCACGCTGGAATCAGCGATGTCGAGCAGAGCCTCGATCCATACACCACGCGACGGGGCCAGCTCGTCATCGCGGGTATCGAACACGAGTCCAAGTCGGAGAGTCACTTCGCCGATTGAGCTGCCGACTATCGGTCCGAGACCTGCTTGGACCTGCTCACCTAGCAGAGTACTCCCCGGTATGGTGTCGAGACGCCAGCGCTCCAGATTAAGTCCCAATAGTGCTCGAATCCCTCCGATGATCCTGCGCTGGGCCGTTGCCCGCACAAACAACCGGTGCCGATCCATCTTGTAGAAATCGGGCTGCGCGTCGGTGACGTTATCCTTGTCGAACTCGCTGTCGTTTCCGAGTCCGAAGTAGTTCTGCTGAGCGTTTCTGATCACCCAGGTTCTCAAATCCAGACGCCAACCCGGGAAGAAGTTGGGGAACTTGAACTCCAAACCCAACTGGTAGGTGCCCGATACCGAGATCTCTCCGTCCAGTGAGATGCTGGCCCGGTAGGGTGGCGGAGCGTCCCAATCGTCAAATCCCGGTGGCCGGATCTGGGCGTAGTAGAGCCCGAACGTGGCCCCGTTTGTCGGTGTCCAGTAGAGCTTGGGATAGCCAAGGTCGGTCCAGCTCGAGCCCAGAGTTGGTAGATCTGGAATCTGGGCCGAACCCGAGCCAGTCGCTGCAGTCAATACGATTAAGGCAAGTAGCGCTGGCCTCACTCGTCTCGCTCGTATAAGTACGCCGCGTCGTGCAGCTCGGCGGTCTCGCCGTCGAAGGCCGCGTATCGGGCGTTGGAGTAGATGGATCCGGCGCCGAACTCACCGCTCTTATTGACGGCGTAGAAATTCAGATTGAAGCGGGGTCGGCCCCGCTCGTCCAACATGCGCGGTTCCGCTGCAGCCACCACCCGGCGTAGAGTCTCGAGTGCTGCGTCAGCGGGCTTGAGGCCCCGTCGCATGAACTCGACGGTCAAGAATGCGCCGCAGACCTTGATGTTTGCTTCGCCTAGGCCGGTCGATCCGGCCGCGCCGATCTCGTTGTCGGTGTACTGGCCGGCGCCAATGATCGGCGAGTCGCCGACACGCCCCGGGATCTTCCAGGACAGCCCGCTAGTGGTCGTCACCGACGATATATCTCCGTTGGCGTTGATGACATTACAGTTGATTGTCCCGGTCGGCCGCGGGATCATCTGCTCGTCCCGTTCGACGTTGATCCAGTCGTCGTTCGGGCTCCGGTTTGCCCGCCAACGGAGCCAGGCTGCTCGAGATCGGTCGGTCATCAGGTCCTCTTCTTGGAACCCGTAAGACAGAGCGAACTGCTTCGCCCCCTCTCCGACCAGGAAGATGTGGTCCGTGTACGCCAATACGTATTTGGCGACGACGCTGGGTGTCTTGATGCCCTCCAGAGCACCTACGGCGCCGGCGCGGTGCGTGGGCCCGTGCATGCAGGACGCATCCAACTGGACTATACCGTGCTCGTTTGGAAGACCACCGTACCCCACAGAGGTATCCTCGGGATCCAGTTCCTGGATCTTTACGCCTTCTATGGCAGCATCCAGAGTGTCCATTCCCTGGGCCATGAGCTCACCCGCCCTCTCGACGGCGCGGAGCCCAGTGCCCGAGGCTATGGCGACGTTCTTCGAAGCCTGACGGGTGGTGACGGCAGGGGCTGCCATCTTTTTGGGCATGCCCGTAGCCACAAAAGCGCCGGCGGTGATGCCGGAAGCAGCACCCAGAAACTCGCGGCGCGAGACGGAATCGGTCACGATACATCCTCCGGTTGGTGGAGACGAAGCCGCAGTGCGGCACCGCGAATTAACTGCTATCTCCCAGCCCATGTCAACTTGATTCGGGGCCACCTGCAGCGTAGGTTCCCGCCTCTCGGCCCAGGGTTGTATGGGGATGGTCTCATTGGTATTGCCGGTGTACAACGAGCGCGACAATCTGGCACCTCTGCTCGGCGAGATCGAGGCGAGGTTGCAGGGAGTGGAGCACGAGGTGGTAGCGGTGGACGATGGATCTACCGACAGCTCGCTGGAGGAACTCAGGCGACTCCGCGCTGAACACGCCGCGCTCCGTGTGTTGGCGCTGGAACGGCATACCGGTCAGAGTGCCGCGCTCGCGGCTGGCTTTGACGCCGCACTCGGTGAGATCGTCACGACGATGGACGCAGACGGTCAGAACGACCCGGCCGATGTACCCGCTCTCATTCAGGTGCTCGAACAGAACCCTAGCTGCGCGGCCGTCGTGGGTTACCGGGCGACCCGGGCTGACTCAGGCTGGAAACGCTTGCAAAGCAGTATTGCCAACTCGGTCCGAAACTTGATCACCGGCGACTCGATTCGGGATACCGGTTGTTCCCTCAAAGCCATTCGCAGAGAAGCGCTTACCGGACTGCCACGGTTCAACGGAATGCATCGTTTCCTCTCTACGTTGATCCGTTTGCAGGGAGGAACTGTGATCGAGGCACCGGTCTCCCATAGACCGCGCCTGGGCGGTAGGAGCAAGTACGGCATGTGGAACCGTGCTCTCAGAGCGCTTAGAGATGCGATCGGAGTGAGGTGGCTGGGTCGGCGGGCACTCCGGTACGAAGCAACAGAACACAGGTAAGATGGTGCCACGTAGGTCACGCATTCCGGAAACTGAGCTGGACAATCCCTTGATCATTGGGCCAAAGCGTGGAGATTCCGACAGCGTCACGCTGAGTGTCGCATAACACATGGAGTTAGACACCGAATGACTTCGCCCGAGTTCGGGCGCTTCTTCTTGCCAGGTCCCACCGAGGTACATCCGGACGTCCTCGAGTCCATGATGCAGCCCATGATTCCACATCGTGGTCCTCAGATGGTTGACCTGTTGGAACGCGCTGACCAACCGCTCAGAGAACTGTTCTCAACGGAGCGCCAGGTTCTAGTAGGTACTTGTGCTGCAACCGGATTCATGGAGATGGCCGTCCGGTCGGGAGTCAGGCATCGCGCCCTCTGCCTCGTAGGAGGAGCTTTCGGAGAGCGATTTGCCGCCATTGTGGGTGCCACCGGACGGGACGTAATCCGATTGACGGTGCCGCTCGGTGGAACAGTGGAGCCGGACATGCTCGAAGACGCCTTGAAGCGATCAGACGTGGACGCCGTTACGCTGGTGCATTCTGAGACTTCTACCGGCGCGCTGGCACCGTTAAAGGAATTGGCCGAGGTTGTCGGCCGTTTCGACGATGTCATGCTGCTGGTGGATGGAGTAACCTCGGTTGCCGGAGGCCCGGTCCTTGCAGACGAATGGGGACTCGACTTCGTGTTCACAGGTTCGCAGAAGGCGCTGGCCCTGCCTCCAGGCCTGGCTCTGGGCGTTGCATCGGAGCGAATGAGTGAGCGGGCCAAGTCGATTCCGGAGCGAGGGGCCTATCTGGATCTGGTTGCGTTCGAGGAAGCGGCGACCAAGTTTCAGCCTACCAATACACCGGCCATTTCACTGCTGTACGCATTGGTGGCGCAGCTGGAAAGAATTGCTGCAAGTGGCGGCATGGCTGCACGGTGGGAGCAGCACGATGCCATGCGCCGGTGTGTCGAGAGCTGGGTAGGTGGGAAAGGCGGTGAGTTGGGCTTCTCTTATCTGCCCGAAGAGGATAGAAGGTCGTACACGGTTTCATGTCTCAACGTTGCGGAGGGCCAGAACGGTCGCGACATAGCCAAAAGGTTGGCAGGTGAGGGCTGGACTATTGGATCTGGCTATGGCAGCCTCAAGGAGAAGACCATCCGCATAGGTCACATGGGGGACCACTCGGTCGAAGCGGTGGTTGAACTGTTGGGAGTAATAGAGGGAGTATTGAAGTGAGCTACAAAGTCGTAATTGCTGACCGGATAAGCGATGCTGGTCTCGAGCTGTTGCAGCGGTCACCGGAACTGGACGTAGTCTCGACGGTCGGTGAGCCAGCGCGTCTAAAGGGTGAGATGGAAGCTGCCCACGCTCTGGTGGTTCGTTCGGACACTCAGGTGACCGACGACCTGTTGGCGGTTGCTCCCCAGCTAGTGCTGGTTGCCCGCGCCGGAATCGGCGTGGACAATATCGACGTGGATGCTGCGACGCGTAGGGGTGTGGCTGTCTTGAATGCTCCGGGTGCCAACACGGTGAGCGCGGCCGAGCAAACCTTTGCGCTGCTGCTCGGACTGCTCCGAAGAGTCGGTTTGGCTGTGCAAAGCATGCGGATGGGCGAGTGGGATCGTAAGCGGTTCATGGGAACGGAGTTGGATAAGAAGACGCTGAGTGCCTTGGGGCTCGGGAGAATCGGGCAGCGGGTGGCGAGAATCGCACAAGCGTTCGGCATGGAAGTGGTCGCATACGATCCCTACGTTTCAGCGGAACGCGCGGCAGAGCTTGGCGTGTCGCTTGCCACGCTCGAAGAAGTGCTGCAACGCGCTGACGTCGTGAGCCTGCACATGCCGCTGACGGATGACACGCGCAAGATGATCAACGCCGAGCGGTTGGCACTCATGAAGCCGACCGCCGTCTTGGTCAACACTGCGCGCGGTGGGTTACTGGACGAGGAGGCACTGGTTGAGGCGGTGGAATCAGGCAAGCTGGCCGGAGCGGCCCTGGATGTCTTCAACGTCGAACCGCTAGCGGCAGACTCGCCGCTTCGATCATGTGATAGGATCGTGCTTACCCCGCATCTGGCGGCTTCCACGGCGGAGGCCCAGGAGAGAGTCGCCACCGAGATTTGTGAGGTGGTTCGCCAGTCCCTGCTAACGGGTAACGTGGATAGTGCTGTCAATGTAGAGGCGATCGCCGGCGGGACGATCAGATAGACTAGGCGGCAGAATCCTCGGTTACTTCTCCGGAGGTAATAGCGCCCGGTGCCACTCCTCCAGTCAGCCGGAACGACCCAACAGTTGCAGTGAGCCGGTCGGCCGCGTTCGCCAACTGGGAGGCAGACGCTGCTATCTCTTCGGTCGAGGCGCTCTGTTGCTCAGCGGATGCCGCGATCTGTTCCGAGGCCGCGACCACCGATTCCGTTCCGTGGGCGATCTTCTGCAACCGTTTAGTGATTTCCTCGACGAGTGACTTGACCTCTCCTGCTGCCCTCGATATCTCGTCGCTCCAAGCACTAGACTCGGCGGTGGCCCCCGCAACTTCTTCGAGAGCCCCTGCGGCCGACTCGGCTACCTGACGTACCGCGACGCTCGCTTCGGCCAGGTTCTCGAGCCGGGTTTGCGTTTCCTGTACCGTATTGAGCACACTGCGCACCACGTCCGAAGTGGTCGCGGCGGAGCGCGCAGCCTGATTGGCCAGCTTGCGGACCTCGTCGGCCACAACTGCGAACCCACGTCCCTCCCCACCACCGGCGCGGGACGCCTCAATAGCCGCGTTCAGCGCGAGCATGTTGGTCTGGGTTGCTATGGTCTTGGCCTGGGTCAGAAACTGTTGGATCTCCTCAGAAAGTGTCGTCAGTCGCTTGGCATCGGCCGCGCCTCGCTCAAGGTCGCTTGCCAATTCGGCCAGCTGCTTGCCGCCTTCTAGGAGCCGTACTCGGTGCTCGCTAGCTGTTTCCGCCAAGACCGAGCCGCGTTCGGCCGCCACTTGGGCGCCGTCTGCCAGGGTAGTCGTGATACTGAGAATGCGTCCTGCATCGTCGGCAGATTCCCGGGCCAGTTCCGACTGTTCGGTGGCCTGGCTCGAGAGGTCCTGACAGGTGTCGGCCATTTCCTGAGTCGAGGCGGACATTTGCTCGGTTGCGGCAGAGATCTGTTCCGCCATCGCAGCGGATTCCTGCGCCGACGTGCGGATCTCGCCTACCAGCTGGCGGAGCGAATCTACCATTGAGCGAACCGCCCCCAGCAGGTTAGCAACCTCTGTGGTCGCGCCGCCCGCTGCCACCACACCTACCGACAAATCACCGTCGGCGATGCGGGTTGCGACTGACCCTGCCACTCGCACCGGCTGTGTCACCCTCCGGTGCAGCCATTCAGTAAGTCCGGCGAGCATGAGAATCGCGACCAACAGTCCGAAACCCGCTACCACGTAGATCGAATCTCGGATCGACGTCGAGGCATTGTAAGCCACTTCTTGCCGCTGGCGCACGAGGACCCACCATTTATCACCGTTGGTGTTACGGGTAGCGACAAGTTCGCCACCACGCTCGCCAGGGATAGCAGCCAACGCTGTCTCATCCTGACGAGGGATGTCCTGCACGTTCTCCGTTATGGTGAACAACCGATTGTTTCGAGTGGAGATCAGGATCCGGCCGGCCGAGTCCACGACCTCAACCGTCGATAGCGTCAGTTCCTGGCCAGTAGAGAGCAGCTGTGCCAATCGAGACAGGTCCACGAGGCCCTTGACGACGCCGAGGGCCTCCCCCGATTCCGGATCCGTGATCCTGGTGGCCAACTCCAGTCCCAGGGTGTTTGCCGATTGGTCATACGCCGGAGTGCCTTCGAACCAACCTGTTTGATTGGCTGCGCGCCACCAATCTTCGTCAGATTGGACGAAATCTGATGTGGGATTGGATGCGAGAACCGCTAATCCGAGCCGTTCAGTGAAGAAGATCTCTGCGAAGTCAGACTGAGCGCTGAATGCGGTGAGATGGTTGCGCAATCGCTCGTCGCGTCCCATGGCCTTGGACTCAGCGAACCGGGTCTCCAGTTCCTCCGTTGGGCTGCGGTCGAGCCCGAGGTCTAATGCCTCAGTTGTAGCTGCCCGCGCGGCCTCGACCACGGCGGGGGAACCGGCCAGCAACTCCATGTCGGCCCTACGCTGTTCCATGTAGAGGTCGACCAGCTCGGACGCGCTTTGAACCACAGCCTTCAGTTGTCCCTCGGCGGGGCGCATGAACTCGCGGGCAGTGATACGGCTCGCCGTGTAGGCTCCGACCGCAACCAACAAAGCCGCGATTGGTGCCGAGACGAGAATGACTCGCTTTCGAAGATCCGTCGTGCCGGTAGCCATCAGACAGCCGCAAACTACGGAAGGCTTCCAGGCCGAGCAAGCGCTGCTACATTTCCTCGACCATGGAAGACCAGAATCCCGACGCCGGTTCCTATGACCCGCAGGCTGCGGAGGCCAAGTGGCGCGCCAGGTGGGAGGAACGGGGCACCAACTCAGTGGATGTAGAGAGTGCCGCCCGGCCGTATTACAACCTCATGATGTTTCCGTACCCGTCGGCCGAGGGCCTGCACGTTGGCAACGTATTCGCCTTCGTGGGAAGCGACATCCACGGCCGTTTCCGGCGGTTACAGGGGTGGGACGTGTTCGAGCCTATCGGCTTCGACGCGTTCGGAATCCACTCCGAGAACTACGCGCTCAACGTCAATACCCATCCGGCCAAGCTGATTCCATCCAACGTCGCCCGGTTCCAAGAACAGCTCAAGCGAATGGGCCTCATGGTGAATTGGGATCACCAACTCTCGACAATAGATCCCCTCTATTACCGCTGGACTCAGTGGATCTTCCTCAAGCTGCTCGAGAGCGGAAATGCAGTGAAAAAAGAGGCACCGGTAAACTGGTGCCCTGAGTGCAAGACGGTGCTTGCTAACGAGCAAGTCATAGACGGGTATTGCGAACGGCACCCAGGAACGCGGGTTCACCAACGCCACCTGTCGCAGTGGTTCTTCACCATCACCAAGTTTGCCGAGCGGCTGCTGGAGAATCTCAAGACGCTGGACTGGTCGGAATCTACGCGGACGATGCAGACTAACTGGATCGGACGCTCCGAGGGAGCAGAATTGGTCTTCAAGTCCCCGGCGGGAACTGCTATCCCTGTCTACACTACCCGCCCCGACACCGTCTTCGGCGCGACGTATTTGGTGCTCGCTCCCGAGCATCCGCTCGTGGAGGAAGTGACTGCATCGGAGCAGCGGAACGAAGTTGGAAAATACCGCAGGCAAGCGGCACAGATGGACATTGTCTCCAGAAAGGTAGGAGACAAAGAGAAGACTGGCGTGTTCACGGGTACCTATTCCCGGAACCCGGCCACGGGTGAAACCGTGCCTATCTGGATTGCGGATTATGTGCTCATGGAATACGGCACTGGAGCGATCATGGCCGTTCCGGCGCACGATGAGCGCGACTTCGAATTCGCCAACAAGTTTGGTCTCGAGATTAGGCAGGTAGTAACACCGGCTACTGCCGCTGAGGGGGGGAAACGCGCTGGCGAGGATCTTCCCTTCATCTCGTGGGACGGGGTTCTGCTCAATAGTGGTCCGTTCGACGGCATGGGATGTAAAGAGGCGGCCAGAGATATAACAGAGTGGCTGGAGGAAACAGAACTTGCCAGGGCGCAGGTTCAGTACCGGCTGCACGATTGGTGCATCTCGAGGCAGCGCTACTGGGGTCCGCCGATCCCGATCATCTACTGTGAGTCGTGCGGTACGGTTCCGGTCCCCGAGTCAGATCTTCCGGTGTTGCTGCCGGAGATCGACGACTTCAGGCCCGATGAAAGCGGCGTCTCACCGCTGGCAAGGCACGAAGAGTGGTATCGGGTGCCTTGCCCTACGTGCGGCAAACTGGGGCGGCGTGAGACGGACGTTTCGGATACGTTCCTCGATTCCTCTTGGTATTATCTGCGATACCCGTCAACCGATTTCAATGACCGTGCTTTCGACAAGGATGTGTCGGCGAAATGGCTGCCGGTCGATTCGTACATCGGGGGCAACGAACACGCAGTACTGCATCTCATGTATTCGCGGTTCATCACGATGGTGCTGCACGACATGGGTCATCTGGAGTTCGAAGAGCCGTTCGCCAGGTTCAGGGCGCACGGCACCATCGTGAAAGATGGGGCGAAGATGTCCAAGTCCCGTGGCAATGTGGTTGTTCCTGATGATTACATCGCACAGTGGGGTGCCGATACGTTTCGGATGTATCTCATGTTCCTCGGCCCATACCTCGAAGGTGGCGATTTCCGCGACGAGGGAATAGCGGGGATTAGCCGGTTCTTGGACAAAGTGTGGGCGCTTACCCAACGCGTCGCTCCCGGCGGAGGTGCAGTCGACCGCGGTGCAGCTCGGAAACTGCACCAGACGATCAAGAAGGTAGCCGGTGACCTCGCTGGCCTGCACTACAACACTGCGATCTCAGCACTCATGAAGTACACCAACGAGCTTCGCAGCCTTGCCGCATCGGGCAGCGGTCTCGCACCCGAGCTGATCGAGCCGCTCATCGTCATGTTGGCACCCTTCGCCCCGTATTTCACGGAAGAGTGTTGGGAGAAGATCGGTCACGCAGGCAGCGTGCATGATGCCACATGGCCAAAATTCGATGAGGAGCTGGCGCGGGCTGACGAGATCGAAGTGGTAGTCCAGGTGAACGGCAAGGTCCGCGGGCGGATGCTGGTGGCACCCGGCCTGTCGCAGGATGAGGCGGTGGAACTTGCCCTCGCCGACGAAGGTGTTAAGCGTTTTGTCGAGGACAAGAAGGTCCGCAAGGCGATCTATGTCCCGGATCGGCTGGTGAATCTGGTGGTATGAGCAAGAAACGGTGAGCCCGCTCCCCGCGCTTCACTCTCCGTAACGCCATATTATACAATAAGTTATGCCTTTGTCCAGTTCTCTGCGACGTTTCCCGCCAGAGAAGCATCTATCATTACGAGCATGAGCCAGATGACCCTTGCCGCGGTCGACGACGTTGCGATCCAGCGGGCAAAAGCCGGTGACTTGGCAGCACTCGAGCGAGTGTACCGAGCTTACGAAGGACTGGTCTACACGACTGCTCGAAGGGTCTGTCGGACCGCCGAAGATGCGGAAGACGTGATGCAGGAGACCTTCGTCGAGGTTTGCCGGAGCATCTCGAAATTCCGCGGGCACGGTTCGGGAAGCCTAACCGCCTGGATCAAGCGAGTCGCAGCTAGCAAGGCGTTGATGCGCGTTCGCTACGAGCGCTACAGGGTGACGGATGAGTTGCATGAGGACGCTGGTTTTGTAGGGGCGAGGGGAGTGGATGTGCCGTTACAGCTCGATCTAGAAACGGCACTTACAAAACTGTCAGATACGGCCCGAGCGGTAGTGTGGTTGCACGATGTCGAGGGATACAAACACGAGGAGATAGCCGAGATGATGGGCAGGACAGTGAGTTTTTCGAAGTCACAGCTCGCGCGCGCCCACGCCCGTCTGAGAAGGATGCTCGGCGAGGAGTCACAATGCTGAGGCACTGCTCAATCCAGGAACTGCTC
>JBDGZZ010000032.1:0-27246 GCA_039588335.1 Gemmatimonadota bacterium
CCCAACGGCTCAGGCGGTCGTCGCGCAAACCATGACGGAGCCTCCGCGCGCTGCCAGCGCTCTTCGTAAAGAGCTACCGGCCAAGGTCGATGCCGCAATCACGCGGGCGCTGGCCAAGCAACCCGAAGACAGGTTCGACACGCCGCGAGCGTTCATCAACGACTGCACGCCATCTCACGCGTTACCCCAACGTCGACGCCGGGCACTCGTGGGCGTCGCATTGGCCATCGTCGTCGTGGCGGCAGTTGCACTCCCGCTCTGGCGCAGCGGACAGATTGCACGGGCGCGGGCACTACTCCCCGCAATCGAGGACCTTGCGGACCCCGCAATCGAGGACCTTGCGGACCAGGGCGACTATGAGGCGGCATTCGATCTGGCTGTCGAGGCCGAACGGTACCTCTCCGGTGACACTGTATTGGCTCGGCTGTTCGAGACTGTCTCCGATATCGTAACGATCACGACTGATCCCGAGGGGGCAGATGTATACCTTTGGCGCCTTCCGTCGACTGAAGAGGAGGCGCGGCAAGACAGTGTTTTCATCGGCACGACGCCCGTGCGCGCAATGCGCGTGGCGCGGGCCGAGTACCGTGTTGAGATCCACAAGGAGGGCCACACCACGCTCGAGCGCGTCGTGTCGAGTGCCTTTGGCCGGTCCGAGTCCGGCACTGACGGACGCCGCGTTGACTTGCCGCTCACGCCCTCGTCGGCCGACGCAGCTCCGCCCGATATGGTTGCCATACCCGGGGGAGAGTACGAGATCATGAGTCCCGATGTGCCCCCAGGGTTCGAGTCGGAGCTGCAAGCCTACCTCCTCGACCGGTATGAAGTCACGAATCAGCAATACGCCGAGTTTGTTCGGTCTGGTGGATACGCGAATGCAGGGTATTGGCAGCGCGCCGCCGCCGGCGTGGGTCCGGGCGGGTTTGTCGATCGAACAGGGCTTCCGGGCCCCCGTGGATGGACGAGTCAGGAGGCGCCGGTCGGGAAGGACAGCCATCCCGTCACCGGCGTCTCGTGGTATGAGGCTGCCGCCTTTTGTGCCTCCGTTGGCAAGCGCCTGCCGACGTTGTACGAGTGGGAGAAAGCCGCTCGCGATGGCGCCCGCTCACATCCCGGCGTCATCATGCCTTGGGGTTACATGTCTGCAGCCACGCAAGCTGAGAGGAGAGCGAATTTCTCGGGCGCCGGTACGATGCCGGTAGACACCTTGCCGTTTGGGATCAGTCCGTTCGGGGCGTACGCAATGGCGGGGAACGTGAAAGAGTGGCTTGCCAACCCAGTGGGCGACGGCTTCACCGTTGCTGGAGGCTCGTGGCAGGACCCGGCGTATCTGTTCGCGGACCTCGGTTCATTGCCCGGCGCGACGGCTACGCCGGCACTGGGCTTCCGCTGTGCGCGCACCGCCGGACTTTCCACCGGGAACCAGGGTGCCGATCGCCTGAGTCTTGATGCACCGACTCCGGTCTACCGCCCTGTCGACGCCGCTACCTTCGAGACTTTGTTGAGCCATTACCGCTACGACCGCCAGCCGAGCAACGCACGTAGCGTCGAAGTCGTCGAGACGGCGGATTGGTCGAGAGAGCGGCTGTGGCTGGACGGCGTCGATGGGGACTCGATCCTCGCATATCTGTACCTGCCAAAGCGTGCCGCTCCGCCCCTCCAAACTCTAGTGTATGTACCAAATGCTGGTGCCTTCTTCTTCGAGCCCGTGTGGCAGCAAGCCGAGGAAGTGCTCGGCTCACATATCAAGGCCGGCCGGGCGGTGTTGGTCGTGGCCCTCAAGGGGATGGTGGAGCGTGCGGGGCCGGCCGGCTTTGCTCAGCCGCCGAGCATTTCCGTGCGATTTCGAGATCTGATGGTCCTGCACGCTACTGAGTTGCGGCTGGGAATCGACTATCTCGAGACCCGTGACGAGATCGATGTGGAGCGATTAGCCTACGTGGGCTTGAGCTTGGGAGCCGGTTCGCGGCTGCCGTTCGCGGCCGTCGACGAACGCTATCGTGCCGTCATCCTCATGGGCGCCGGCATCGACGAGCGTGTGCTCCCTACTCTTCCCGAGGCGGCCAATTTCAATTTCGCACCCTACATCAAGCCTCCCAAACTCATGATAAACGGGCGACAGGACGAAGAGCATCCGTGGAATACGCGGGCCCTGCCGCTGTGGAACCTACTGCGGGAGCCGAAGGAGCTAGTGCTCCTGGACGGTGCAGGGCATCACCCCCCGGTCGAGATGCGTGTCCAACCGATCAATGCCTTCTTGGATAAGACGCTCGGTCCCGTACGGAGGCGCGACGACTGACCGCCGCCCTCACGCGTGGCCGGGTCATTGCAGCGACCGAAAGCGTTAACGCCAAAAGAGCGGGTTGATCCCCGGTGATATTCGCCGGCAGACGAATCGACTGTAGGTGTCCGCTCCCCGCTCCCTGCTCCTCGCTCCTCGCTATTCAGTTCCCGATAGTCTCCATCCCCTTCGAGCGTAGCAATGCATTCAGATCTGCCACGTCACCCGCCACCAGCGCATCGATTGCACTCAGGTGCTCGGCGAGTTGGTCGCGCAGTATCTGCTGCACTTCCATATCCTGGTCCGTTGGTGGGAAGTCAACGACCGAGACGTTACGTGTGAGATAGCCGAGTTTCTGCAACAGCTGAGCCCCGAACCGCACACCGTCTTGGCCCTGACCGGTGAGTCGCAGTTCCACCATTACCATCTGTAGGTCCTGAAGCTGTTGCGCCAGTTCGTGAACAGCCTGGTTCACTTCGTCATCTTCTGAGAAGCGAGCCAGGTTTTGTAGCTGAACCCGCAGCACCTCGATTCGGCGCACAGCGTCGCCAGCGGTGACCACGTCTTCACGCACTCCCTCGAGGAACGCAACCTGCGCGGCGATGTCGGCTTCGGTTCCCGCCGTGTTGGGATCCTTCAATACGGTGAGCGACTGCGAGAACTCCTGGCCATCGACAGTCAGTCGCACGGTGTACATGCCGGGCGGCCTGAGGATCGAGATGCGCGACCCACCCGGTGCCGACCGTCCCTCGGGTCCGACCTGTATGTGCGGTGCGTACATTGGGCTAGTGAGTAGCTGGATGGCGTCGTTTGACTCATCGCGCAGGTTCCAGTGGATCCGATTCACACCGGCGTCGTTCGTTCCCGTCATCGTCCGAACCAGCGTTCCCGCATCATCCAGGATGTCGATTGTAGGATCAGACTCGGCCGGGGCCGCAAGCCAGTAGTTGATCGACGCTCCGTAATCCGGGTTCTCCCCGCTGGTGGGGTCGTCGTACGGAGTGGACGGCCGGGTGATGTCACGAAAACGGTAAGTGGCCCGCGGCTCGAACAGATGTGCCGCCGACGCCAACACGTCGGACGTGAGTTGTTGAATAGGACTCAGATCGTCCAGAATCCAGAAACCACGGCCATACGTGCCGACCACCAAATCGTTGAAGTGTTCCTGGATCACGATACCCGATACCGGGGCGTGAGGCAGGTTGTTCTGCAGTGGTTGCCAGTTATCGCCGTCGTCGAACGATACGTAGATGGCGTTCTCCGTACCCACGTACAGCAGTCCCTGCCGCACCGGGTCCTCGGCGATGACCTTTGTGTAACTGAGCATGCTGGGTGGGATACCGTCTGTGATCCTCTCCCAGCTTTCTCCGTAGTTCCGCGTGCGGTAAACGTGCGGATCGCGGATGTTCACCTGGTGGCCGTCGGCAGCAACGTAGGCGGTGCCGGCTTCGTAGCGCGACGGTGCGATACTGCGGACAGCGATCCACTCTGGCAGCCCCGGCATGTTGCCGGTCACGTTGGTCCACGTGGCGCCGCCGTCGCGGGTGACGTGCAGTAGCCCGTCATTGGTGCCAGCCCAGATGAGCCCCTGCTCGATGGGTGACTCCGCAATGCCGAATACCACGCCGGCGTACTCCACACCGATATTGTCACCGGTGAGTCCGCCGGAGAGTACCATGCGACTCTGGTCGTTCAGTGTCAGGTCCGGGCTGATGACCTCCCAGCTCTGCCCACCGTTCTGCGTCCGGTGCACGTGCTGGCTTCCCACGTATACGGTCGTGTTATCGTGCGGCGAAATGTGAAGCGGTGCGTCCCACACGAACCGGTAACGAACCCCGGAAGCGGCGCCGCGGCTCTGTTCCGGCCATACCTCTACGCTGCGGAACTGGCGTCGGTCTTCTTCGTAGCGCACCACTATGCCGCCCACCATTCCCGAACCCGAGGCCGAGGACCAGACGATGTTGGGATCGGTGGGATCGGGCGTGGCCCATCCGCTTTCGCCGCCACCTACATGATGCCACATGCCGCGTGGAATGCCGCGACCGCCGAGCCGGCTGTTGCTGGGACCGCGGTAAGTGGGCTCGTCCTGTTTGTTGCCCAGCACGTTGTAGGGGACTGCGTTGTCCGCCGTGACGTGATACATCTGGGCATTGGTGAGGCGTTGCCTGAACCAGGTTTTGCCGCGGTTGATGGAGATCGAGAGGCCCTGGTCGTGTGCGACGATCATGCGGTCGGGGTTGGTGGGATCGATCCACATATCGTGGTGGTCGCCACCGGGCGCCCCGGACCGGGGCACGGTCGTGAGGGTGCGCCCGCCATCCAACGATGCTGCGAACGACGCAGTGAGAAAGTATGCCTCGTCCTCGTCGTTGGGTGACACGATCACCCGGGAGTAGTAGTGAGGCCGGCCCATGGCGTTCCGGTTCCGCGTGATCATGGTCCAATTGTGTCCGCCGTCGTCGGAGCGCCACACCTGCCCGTCTTCGGTAGGCTCGCCGTTCCAGGGAATGCCGTCACCTGTCTCGAGCATGGCGTAGATGCGCTGAGTGTTCGAAGGTGCGATGGCAACTGCCACCTTGCCCACCGGCTTGGTAGGAAGTCCGTTCCCCTCCAGCCGAGTCCAGGTAGCCCCACCGTCACGGGAGACGTGAAGGCCGCCACCGGGTCCACCGCTAGTGCGACCCCAGGTGTGGATCTCCAGTTGCCAGGTACCCGCAAATAGCACCCGGGGGTTGGAGGGATCCATGGCGATGTCGGAACATCCGGTGTGTTCATCGACGAAAAGGACGTGCTCCCAGGTGGCGCCTCCGTCGGTGGTGCGGAAGACGCCGCGCTCGGGCTGCGGTCCATAGGAATGTCCCATTGCGCACACCAGCACGATGTCTGGGTTGGAGGGGTGTATCACCAGCCGGGGAATTCGCCCCGTGCTCTCCAACCCCATGAGTGTCCAGGTTCGGCCGGCATCGGTCGACTTGTAGACTCCCTGTCCCAGGGATATGTGACTGCGGATTTTTCCCTCACCGGTTCCGGCCCAGACGACGTTCGGGTCGCTGATTGCCACGCCCAGGGCGCCAATCGACTGGACGGGCTGATCGTCGAAGATGGCTTCCCAGTGGACGCCCCCGTCGGTCGTTTTGTAAACACCCCCCGATGCCGCGCCCACGTAGTAAGTGTGTGGATTGCCGGGAATGCCCGCAGCGGCGCTGAACCGGTTCCCTTCCGGACCGATGTACCTCCAGGCGAGCGATTCGTACGAATCGGGTGTCTGGGCAGTGGCCGGCGAAGTGCCAACGAGAGTGAGGGCAGGAACCACCAGAACGGCGGCAACGAAGAGCAACCGACACAGGGCACGCATGGGGATCTCTCCAGAGTTGAAGACTGAGCCCTTCTTCGGGACGATCAGAAATATCCGGGTGCTCAAGGCGTGCGCAAGCGGGGCGTCATTCAAGACGTGTCCCGGAGGGGCCGAGCCCGCGCTTCAGCGCAGGAATCCCAAAGGCAGGCTCATGGCTAATCTCTCACTGTCCTATTCTTCTCACCCTCTGCCGTATCCTCACTCCCGGTTCAGGGCCGACCGCCTCGAATCCTTTCGATCATCGTTTTGGCGTTCGTATTCTCCGGGTTGAGTTCCAGCGACCGCTCGTAAGCGCGGATTGCGTCCTCGTTGTTACCCAAGTTCATGTGCCCCTCGCCCAGGCTGTCCCTGCGTTGAACGCGTCGGGGAACACGCGTGTATTGAGCTCAAAGAGTGCCAGAGCCTGTTCCGTCTTATGCATCCGCATCAACGCGTATCCCACTGCGGTGACCTCGGCCGCGTTGCGCGCTACTTGTCCCAGGCCGACGCAAGAACGTCTTTCAAGGCGCGTCCCGCAGGCGCCGAGCCCGCACTTCGGTGCAGGAAAACAGCGATGTGAAGCGTCGCATCGTTCCCATCTCCTTGTGAAAAAAAGTGCAAAGTTGACCCAGTCAGTACCGTGTTCTAACTTGCCTCGTCGCCCTTAGAGCCGTTGTAAGCCCTGTGACGCTACAGACCATGGCCGGTTCTTGTTAGCCTGCCTGACCGCACGAGTCTTTCGACGGATACAAAACACACAACCAACGATCTGCTGACGCTGGGCACAACCTCGCGTTGAGATTTGTGCGTGTCTGGAGTAGTCACCCAGGTCAAGGGGCAGTACGATCCGATGAACCTGTTCCGGCTGAATAGCAACGTCAGGCCGGCTTGGGATGATCGACAGGGGTCATACGCCCCGCCAGGTTGAATGCTGTACGACCCTCATCCAAGGAAGGTGTCCCATGAGTTACCGGGCATTAATAGCGTGGCCGGTCCTTGCACTGTCGGCGCTTGCCATTCCGACCAGTGTTTCCGCGCAACTCCCAGATCCGGGAATGGAGATCGACCGGGCGCGTACCGCCGTCGTCATCACGGACCCACAGAACGATTTCTTGAGCCCCGAAGGGGTGACCTGGGGCGTCGTCGGAGAAAGCGTGACCGAGAACAACACGGTGGAGCATCTCGAGGACCTCATGCGAGCGGCAAAGGATGGTGGGTATGAGTTGTTCGTATCGCCCCACTACTATTACCCGACCGACCACGGGTGGCAGTTTGGTGGTGCATTGGAAGTGCTCATGCACACCATCGGGATGTTCGATCGAACCTCACCGCTAAGTCTCGATGGCTTTGCAGGCTCCGGCGCTGACTGGTTGGAGCGGTACAAGCCGTACCTCAACGACGGCACAACGGTGATTTCCAGCCCGCATAAGGTGTACGGGCCCGAGACGAACGACCTCGTTCTCCAGCTGCGAAAGCGCGGCATCGACAAGATCCTGCTTGCGGGAATGTCGGCCAATCTCTGCGTCGAGGCACACATGCGCGAGTTGCTCGAGCAGGGGTTTGAGGTGGCGGTCATAACGGATGCCACGGCTGCCGCGAAAGTGCCCGACGGTAACGGGTACGCGGCCGCCATGACCAATTTCCGTTTCATGGCCAACGCCACTTGGACCACGGCTGAGGCGATTGCCGCGCTGGAAGCGGGCGGACGTTAACGGATTGGGTAGTTCCCGAGGACGGCGAGCCCTTCCGGCGTGCTCAAAGGCGTCCGTCACGCTCCCGGTGTTCCGCTCAAGTGGAGAGGTAGGCTCCACGACCGAGCACCGGGGCAGTCCCACAGGCCTTCAGGGGCAGCACCAACTTCCACGGCTGGTTGGGTCGATCTGGAACTGGAGATCAGAATGAAGCGAGCGACCATCGTTGAGTACGACGCCGCACCGCGCGAGGTGCAGGCCATCTACGACGAGATCATGGAAACGATGGGAAGCCAGGACGTGCTGAACGTGTTCAAGGCCCTTGGAAACAACCAGCACGTTCTCCGCGCGGTATGGTTGATGCTCAAGAACACTCTTGTCGAAGGGGAGATTCCGGCACTGCTAAAGGAGTTGATTCTCTTTCGCATTTCGATCAATGCCGGGAATGAATACTGTACGTCCCTGCACGCGCATGCTGCATGCAGTCTCGATTCAACGTTGAAGTATGATGACCTGAAAGCTCTGTCGGAGGGTGAGGCGCTTCCCAGTCTGCCAGCCTCGTTTCAGGTGGCGCTGGACGTTGTGTCCCGAGCGGCCCTGGAACCAAAGAGCGTTGCCGGTGAAGACTTCGACTTGGAAGAGGAACTTCGGGACGCCGGATTCTCAGAGCCAGAGATCGATGAGTTACTGGCCGTCGGGTACTTTGCGGTAATGATGAACAGAGTGACCGACGCGTACGATATTCCATGGGAGGCACCTTACCCTCCCGAAGCTTCGTAACCGGGGACCCTGACGCGCGTTCCCCAACGGTCCCCGGTACCTGCGGTGACTTCGCTTCATGGCCACTGAAGGCGCACTCTCGACGCTGTCGCGATACGAGGCGCTCTTCGAGCTCTCCAGCGAGGTCAACGCCTCAACGGATATCGCGCAGGTAGGCGGGCTCCTCGCTCGCCGATTGAAGTACGTCGCGGACGTTTTTTCGTGGCGGTACTTCAGCCTGGAACCCGAAAGCCCGCACATCGCCGGACAGCGGGTTGCCATCGTAGTGGATGGCTTTCGGGGCCGAGCGACCGTCGACCAGATACCGGTCGATCAGCTCTGCAGTGTCGAGGTGGACCTGTGGAGTGGGAGGAAGTCGCGTTTCCTTGAGGAGGAGGAACTCGAAAGCGCGAAGCAGACGCTCCCCGAGCAGTTTCGCAAACCCGCCATCGTGCAGATCTATGTCTGCCCGCGCTTCGGCATAGGGAGGCTCGAGAGCATGCTGCTCTACAGCACGGTGCGGAATCCTTTCAACGAGCTGGACGTCAAGTTCCTGACCCTGGCATCCGAGATATTCCATGACAAGGTGTACCTGCTGTGGGAGCAAAAGAAGATGCGCGATCTCGAGACGGCGTACCTGCAGCAGGAGATCACGCTGCGGCAGAGTGAGAAGCTCGCCACGCTCGGAAGGCTCAGCGCCGGGATGGCCCACGAACTCAACAATCCCGCCGCCGCCGCGCAACGAGGTGCGGAGCAGCTTCGTGAGGAGATCGAGCGGCTCGCTCGAGCCGAACGCCAGCTCGGCGAATCGGGTCTGAGGGAAGAACACACCCGCGTGCTGGAAGCCCTCGCAGCGCTCGCCAGAGAACGGATCCGGGCTCCGGCCGATCTGGATCCGCTGACGCGGAGCGATCTGGAAGGTGAGATCGAGACGTGGTTGGAGGAGCGGGGTGTTGCAGAGCCGTGGTACTTCGCACCGACGCTGGTGACAATCGGGTTCACCAAGGACGAGCTCGCGGAGATGGCGAGAGAGTTAGGCGAGGACCGACTGGCGACAGCTCTTGCGTCCATCACTAGTACGTACGCGACACAAGCGCTCATGTCCGAGGTTTGCGAGGGCGCGCGACGGATATCCGAGATCGTCAAGGCACTCAAGTCGTACACGTACCTCGATCAGGCGCCCGTCCAGGCCGTGGACATTCATGAGGGACTGAACGACACCCTGGTCATGCTCCGTGGTAGGTTCAAACAGGGCGTGACAATTCGCCGCAAGTTCGACACTGACATGCCGCAGATCCAGGCGGTCGGGAGCGAGCTGAATCAGGTCTGGACGAACATCGTGGACAACGCGGTCAGCGCTATGCAGGGCCAAGGGACGTTGACCCTCAAGACCTTCAGAAAGGATCCATGGGTCGTCGTTCAGATCATGGACGATGGGCCGGGGATTCCGCTGGACGTACAGTCAAAGGTGTTCGACCCCTTCTTCACGACGAAGCCCCCCGGAGAGGGTACGGGTCTGGGGCTCAATATCAGCCACAGCATCGTCGTGCAACGACACAAGGGAGAGATCGAGGTCCGATCGAGACCTGGAGAAACCTGCTTCGAGGTCAGGCTTCCCTTGAAGGCCGATCTTGAGCTTACGGTCTAAAGCCAAAGGAGATCAGTGATGTTGGAGCCGGTCATCATGACGGTGGACGATGACCCGCAGGTCTGCAACGCCATCGAACGCGATTTGCGGCGGCAGTACCGACCGGATTATCGGATCATCAAAGCCATGTCGGGCCAAGAGGCCCTGAACGCCGCCGATGCGTTGAAGAAGCGGAGCGATGCCGTGGCGCTGTTCTTGGCCGATCAGCGCATGCCGGAGATGACGGGAGTAGAGTTTCTCGGAAAGGCCGTTGAGGTCTTCCCGGAGGCCAAGAGGGTGCTGCTGACGGCGTACGCGGATACCGAAGCCGCGATCAAGGCCATCAACGACGTACGGCTCGATCACTACCTCCTCAAGCCGTGGGATCCGCCTGACGAGAAGCTGTATCCGGTAGTGAGCGATCTGCTCGAGGACTGGCAGGCCGCGTACCGACCCGTCTTCGAAGGCATTCGCGTAGTGGGTAACCAATGGGCGCCGGCGTCTCATCAGGCGAAGGAATTCCTCGCGCGAAACAACATTCCATATCTCTGGCTCGATGTGGAGGTGAGCGAGGAAGCTCGCCAACTGATCGCGGGAACCGGTACGAAGAGGCTGGAGTTGCCGTGTCTGTTCTTTCCCGACGGGTCCGTGCTCAGCAAGCCGGACAATCGCGAGATCGCCCAGCGTGCAGGGCTACAGACTATCGCCGACAAGCCGCTCTACGATTTGATCATCGTGGGAGCGGGACCAGCAGGCCTGGCGGCAGCCGTGTACGGTGCCTCGGAGGGTTTGAGCACGTTGGTGGTGGAGCGCCAGGCCGCCGGGGGCCAGGCCGGAATGAGCTCGCGTATCGAAAACTACCTCGGGTTCCCCACCGGATTGTCGGGTGCGGAGCTCGCTCGCCGGGCCGTGACCCAAGCGCGTCGTTTCGGCGTGGAGATTCTCACGGCCCAGGAGGTAGTGGGTTTTGCGGCCGACGGCCCGACGCGTACTGTGCGACTGAGCGATGGCAACCAGCTGTCCTGCCGGGCAGTGGTCATTGCCACCGGCGTCTCGTATAGGCAACTCCAGGCTGAGGGCATCGAACGCTTGAGCGGCGCTGGAGTGTACTACGGTGCCGCGATGGGTGAAGGGGAGTCGGTACGGGGAAAGGACGTTTACATCGTGGGCGGGGCGAATTCGGCGGGACAGGCCGCGATGTATTTCTCGCGGTTTGCGAAGAGCGTCACGATGCTGGTGCGAGGCCAGTCACTTGCCAAGACGATGTCGCAATACCTCATTGACCAGATTGGTGAAACCGAGAACATCGCCGTGTGGGCCGAGACCGAGGTGCGCGAAGTCAGGGGTGATGGTCGGCTCGAGCAGTTGGTGCTGTCGTGCGGCGGTGGGAAGTCCACGAAGACCGTTCCAGCAAGCGCGCTCTTCATCTTCATCGGCGCGGTGCCGCACACCGATTGGCTGGGCGACACCGTCGCGCGTGACGAGCACGGATTCATTCTGTCGGGACCGGAGGCGCAGGCGGCCACCGCGCAGCGCGCGTTGCTCGATATACACTCTCCTAGGGTGCACAGACGCTCTGCAAGTTGGCTTGCCGTTTCCACCACGACTCTGGAGACTCCGACGAATCACGCTCCGTACATGCTGGAGACAAGCCTTCCCGGAGTCTTCGTGGCTGGGGATGCTCGCCATGGATCGGTGAAGCGAGTCGCCTCCGCGGTGGGGGAAGGGTCGATGGCAGTCATGTACGTCCATTTGTACTTGAATTCCACTTGATCTTGGACCGCAGTAGAGTGCGACTTCTGGCGCGTTGCGCCGAGACGGCTTGCGACACGATCCTTGGTGCCGATTCTCCACGGCGCTCGCGGATCGTGACCGACACAGATTGCCGCTGACGAGTGAGGTACTGGGACCCAGTACAATAGCAGCCGATTAGACCTCCGCCTCAATGGTGGGGGGCTGCGTCGTCCAATGCTATTCCCATCGCTGCCCGCACTCCCGGTTCAGGGCCGACCGCTTCGAATCCGTTCGATCATCGTCTTGGCGTTCGTGTTCTCCGGGTTCAATTCCAGCGACCGTTGGTAGGCACGAATTGCCTCGTCGTTGTGGCCGAGCGTCATGTGCGCTTCGCCAAGGCTGTCCCATGTGTTGAACGCATCGGGGAAGACCCGCGTGTTGAGTTCGAAGATCGCCAAAGCCTGTTCCGTTCTTTCCATCCGCAGCAACGCGTAACCCACGGCGTTCACCTCCATCTCGACAGCGGTCGGGTCCATTCGCTCGGCAAGCTCCCGCACCGAGTGGTCCGCCGACTCCTGCCTGCCAGCCATGAGATCGACAACCGCGCTTCCGACTCCGGCCGGCACGCTTCCAACACCCTGGACCAGGGCTATGAGCTGTGTGGCCCGGTCGCTCTGATCTACGGTCGCGGCCCTGACAGCTGCCGACACGATGGTGCTCACATCGGCGATCCCGGCCAAGGAACCGACATCGTCACGCACCGCCACGAAGTGCTCGTGACTGTCTTCCTGGTGCAGCGTGCCGTCCTCTTGCAGATAGAACTTGAACGTGCCTGCCACCGGGGCATAGCCCACGAGGTGACCGTCACCAGCAGTGATCCGGATCGTCATGCGCGAGGGCAAGCCAAGCGGTGACGGAGGGTAGTCCCATTCGCCCACGAACTCAGCCATACGGTCGTCCGCCACACGGGTGATCTTCGGATCGGAGCCCACTTCCAGTGCCATGAGGGTTGGGTCTGTTGCTGGAGTGCCCGTCCGTGCCTCGAGCACCTGCTCGATTAGGTCGAGCAGCGCAGGCATCGGTGTTCCCTCGCCCTCGTACGTGTTGGCACGATTCACGATCACCATGTCGCTTTTGGGTAGGGCTGCTATCATCTGGTTACCGACACCGAGCGCAGCGAACATCCCATGCTGGGTGAAACGGGGCTCGCGCATAACCCACCACATGAAACCGTACCCCATGACGTCGCTGTCGATCGAGTAGAGTGCCGAGCTGCGGCGGACCCAATGTTCGGAGAGTACGCGTTGGTCGCGCCACATTCCATCTCGGGCGTAGAGCAACCCGAAACGTGCTGCGTCACGCGCCGACATGCGGAAAGGGTAGGCCGGGTACTTCGACTTGTCGCGCTCGTAGTGATAGTAGCCGTCCGATACGCGCCAGTCTTCCATTTGCAGCGGCTGTCCAAAATACTCATCGAAGGCCTCGAACACGTCAGCTCCCGTCTCCTGCTTCAGGATCGCGGCCGCGGTGTTGAAGTCCCAATTGTTGTAAGCGAAGTAGCGACCCGGGCCTTCGCTGCCGCGGGGGCGCGAGTCGGTGCGACCCGCATAGGCGGCGGGATGGAACACGCCGGAGCGTGCCTTTAGCAGATCGAGGATGCGGGCTCGCTTCTCGGCATCCAACAGTGGGTCGGGCTCATCGTCGATGCCGAGATCGGCTAGGGTCTTGTTGAGTTCGATCTCGCCGCGGTCCCAGTAAACCCCATACAGCGCAGTGAGGAAACTCTTCCGCACCGAATGACACATGAAACGGCGTTCGACATCGCCCCAGGCAGCGACGACCGCGCCGTCGGCGATCACCAGGAAGGCCGAGGACGGCAGTTCTTCCCACGTCGTGCGCGCCGCCTCGAGCTTTGCGGCGTCGAAGCCGGCCTGTGCGACATCGGTGTACTGCATCCAGCGATCGCCGGGAACACGATCACTCTGAGATTGTCCCAGGCTCGCCGCGGGCGCCACGAGAAGGAGAACTAGGACCAGACCGAATACGAACCGTTGCGCCGGCTCAGTCTTGTTACGCATTATTTGCCCCCTAGACCGCTGGATTGGAAGGAAGGTTCAAGATCTATACGCTGGCAGCCTTGGCAAGGTTACAAGAGCTGGGAGCGGATGCCTACAACTCCAGCTCGGAACGCAGTTGAACAACTAGCGGAGTTTGAGCCTGCACCGTAGGATTCCGCTTCCTGCTTCCTGCTCCCTGCTCCCTGCTCCCCGCCCGTGTAAACGCTTCCCACCCTCCAGCTGTACTGTCATTGAGGCTGTTAAAGGCGTAACTCTAGGGCGATGAACCTCGACAATGCTACGGATCTCGAACTGGTCGCCCAGGCCCGGCGCGGAAACCGCGACGCCTTTGGTGCCCTGGTGTCCCGCTACCTTCGGCCGGCGCTGGCCGTGGCGTGGGAATACGCCCCGACGCGGGATGATGCCGAGGACCTGGTGCAGGACGCGTTTCACAGGGCACTCCGGAGTCTCGACCGATTCGATGAGACGCGGCCCTTCCGGCCGTGGTTCTTCACCATTCTCCGGAACGTGGCTCGCAACGAGGTGGCGCGGCATTCGCGGTGGACCTCCGTGGCCGTACCTGATGAGCTGCCGGCCGGTGAGAGTGACCCGGAGGACGAAGCACACCGAGCCGGGCTGCGCGAGCGGATCCAGGAAGGACTCGACATTCTCCCGCAGATGCAGCGGACGTGTTTTCGGCTCTGCGACATCGAGGGATTCGATGGCACCGAGGTCGCCGAGATGCTGGGATTGAGTGCCGCCACAGTGCGCACGCACCGACATCGCGCACGCGCGACGTTGCGCGACGCGCTGCGGCGGCTGAACGAACAGAGAGAGGCATGATGAACGATCTACCCGAACGCAGTCAGTTCGAATCGCGGTTGCCCGAGGAGCAAGATTACTGGGATAACCTCGCGGCGCAGATTACAGATTCCGCCGAGCCGATACTGCGAGAACGGAGCGAGGCGGACGCCTGGTGGCAGCCGCTCGCCAAGTGGAGCCCGGCCATTGGTGTGGCGGCGGCAGCGGCGGCACTGCTGGTGGCGCTGATCGGACCGCCCGCCGAGGCGCAGCCTGTGGAACTTTCGTTCGAAGAGCTGTTCAGCCCGGACGATCCGGTCTCCCGTGCGTTGGTTGCTGGAACTGAGGTCGCGGACCTCTCGACACTATTGTTGGTGGAAAGTGGAGGTAGGCAATGACTGGTGGAACTCGAGCGGGATTCGCCGCCCTTGGATTGATACTGGTTGGCTTTGCTTTGGGTGTGTTTGCCGACCACCTGTGGCTCGCGTTCCGTTCGCACGGAGTGCAGATGGAGCAGACACATGAAGAATCACTGGCTGCGATACTCGCCTCGCTTGATCTGTCGGACGATCAACACGCTGCAATCCAGCAGATCATGAATCGGTACCACGCCACGCTCGAGGAGAGGTTGGCGGAGGTGCATCCTGTGTTACTGGCCATCATCGACAGCGCCAGGCTGGAGATCGAGACGCTGCTCGATTCGACCCAACTGGTGGCATTTCGCGATTGGATGCATGCCGAGCATGGCAGGATGCAACCGACGCCCCTTTCTGTCATCGGTCATTAGGAGCGGAAGCCCATGAGAGTCATTCCGATTGGTGTGCTGATCATAGTCATTGGTTCCGGCGTGTGGTTCGTGGCTCGGGGGAGCGATAGTGCGGCGGATACCGATTCCGATCTTGGCGACAATACGGCCCTCGTAGCTCGCCGTGATCTGGGCGCGACCGTCCTCGCGACGGGCGTCGTGCGACCAATGGTTGGAGCGGAGGTGCGCGTAGGTTCGCGGGTTTCCGGCGTGTTGCAGCGCCTATATGTAACTGTCGGTGACCGCGTGCGTGCAGGCCAGCTTCTCGCCCAACTCGATTCCACGGAACTTGCGGCACGCCTCAAACAGGCGGCAGCTGCGCTCGCGAACGCGCAGGCGGAGCACGAGTACGCGCTACGGGAGCACGAGCGCGCGGTCGGGCTGCGGGAGAGGGCGATCATTCCCGAGACCGAGATGGCGCTCATGGAGCGCCAGCGGGATGTGACCGCCTCTCAAGTCGAGCAAGCTATGGCCAACCTCGAAGCCGCGAACATCCAACTTGGTTACACGAAGGTCTATGCGCCGATCAGTGGAGTCGTTGCCGAGGTTGCGACGCAGGTTGGTGAAACCGTTGCGGCCAGTTTTGCGGCGCCGACGTTCGTTACGATCATTGACCTCGACCGTCTCGAGGTCTGGGCGTACGTAGATGAAACGGACATTGGTCGCGTCGAGATCGGCCAAAGCGCGGTCTTCACGGTGGACACCTACTCCGACGCGGACTTCACCGGAACGGTCACGGCCATCCGACCGATGGCGGAAATCCAGGATGCGGTCGTGAACTACGTGACGGTGATCGACATCGTCGAGCGCCACGGTAAGATCCTCCGGCCGGAAATGACCACCACGGTGAACATCGAGCTGGAACGCAGGGATGACGTGCTCGCGATTCCGAATCGCGCAATAAGGCGTGACCGCGCCGGAACCTATGCTCTCGTCATGGAGAATGGAGCACGGGTGCGGCGCGACATTCGGGTGGGATACCGCGGCAGAGACTATTCAGAAGTAATCGAAGGACTGAGCGAAGGAGACCGCATCGTCGTTGGAACCGTCGAGCGGTAACGGACCACGAACAAGGAGAACACGAAGCGATGAGCATGATCGAAATCGAGGGCGTTCACAAACGCTACGAGAAGGACGCAAGCATAGTTCATGCCTTGGACGATGTGTCGCTCACCATCGACCGCGGCGAATTCGTGGCGATACTCGGCCCATCGGGGTCGGGGAAGTCCACGCTCCTCAACCTGCTGGGATTGCTGGACCGGCCGGACGAAGGCGCGTACCGCCTGGATGGGCGCGACGTGAGCACATTCAGCGCCGATGAACTCGCAGCGTATCGCAACGAGAAGATCGGCTTCGTGTTCCAATCGTTTCACCTGTTGCCGAAGACGCCGGCACTCGAGAACGTCGAACTTCCGCTCATATACTCAGACCGCTCGGACCTGGCCGGCCTCGCGATGAAAGCCCTCGATAAGGTCGGGTTGATCGATCGGGCGTCGCATTTGCCTAGTGAACTTTCGGGCGGACAGCAACAACGAGTGGCGATCGCTCGCGCGCTCGTCAATGAGCCGGATCTGATTCTGGCCGACGAGCCCACAGGGAACCTCGACTCCAAGTCGGGGGTCGAGGTTCTGGGCATACTGCAGGATCTGAACTCGGAGGGTGTGACGGTCGTGCTCGTAACGCATGACGCCGAGCTAGCACGCATGGCGAGCCGTAGAGTGGAGATCGTGGACGGCCGCATTGTGCTTGATGAAACCGTAACCGACCGGCGCGATGCGCGTGAAGCGCTCGGCGTGGTCGCCTGAGCACCGAGGAGACGAGCCAACATGAAAACGACGCGAGTTATTGGGAGCAGCCTGCGCACAATGAACCGCAACAAATTGCGGACGTTCTTCATGATGTTGGGAACGTTGATCGGCGTGACGGCACTCACTGTAGTCATGGCGTTGGGGCAGGGGACGCAGGACGAAGTGCTCCACGGCATCGAACGCATGTTTTCGGGATCCACGATTCTTCTGAATGCCGGCTCGGGCATGATGGAGGACGGTCCCCACGGGGCAGGTCCGGCAACGACGTTGATACCTGCCGATATCGACGCTATAGAGGCGGAGATTCCGGCAGTCGAGATGGCAGATCGGTTGCAGGGATTTGGTTTTAGTGAGGTGGTGTACAACGGTACGGCGAGCGACATCCGGGTGTTGGGTCATTCGCATACTTCGCCGGAAGTATGGAATCGCGGAGTCGGCGAGGGCTCGTACTTCTCGGAGGATGACGTGCGGTCAGCGGCACGCGTTGCTGTCATTGGTACAAACTCGGTCGCCGATCTCTTTGGCGATGTCGATCCGATCGGACAGCAGGTCCGGATCGGAACGGTCCCATTTGAGGTGATTGGCATCTTGGAACCGTTTGGCATAGATCCACACGGCCTCGACAAAGACAACGAGATTCACGTCCCGTACACCACGGTGATGCGACGATTGAGCAATGTGGACTACATCGCTGCATCCAAGATCATGGTGGATCCGCATGCCGATCTCGAAGCGACGGTAGAGACCATCGAGACCTTGCTGCGCGAGCGGCACGGACTCGCCCCTACTGAAGCGAACGACTTCCACATGATCACGCCGATGCAAGTGCAACAGATGATCGCGTCAGCCAATTCGACATTTGGAGTGTTCCTGCCGATCGTGGCGCTCATTGCGATCATCGCGGGTGGTGTGGTCGTTGCCAACCTCATGCTGCTGTCGGTAAACGAGCGGCGCAACGAGATCGGACTCCGCAAAGCCATCGGTGCCCGCACGCGCGACGTATGGTGGCAGTTCGTCCTCGAGGCCACCGCGGTTACCACGGTCGGGGGCATGGTGGCCATTGGCCTTGGCGTCGGAATCGTCAAGTTCATCCAGATGCACGGCATTGCAGGTTTGGCGTTCCCGTGGTCTGTCACGTTCGTTGGCCTGGGTGTCGCCGTTGCCGTTGGCCTCGTCTCCGGCGCGTTCCCCGCTCGGCGCGCGGCTCGTATGGATCCGATCGATGCACTGAGATGAAGTGGGTCCGGAACGTAGCGCTGTCACGGAAGGCGCTCTTCCGTCATAGGGCGCGAACGGTTCTCGCGCTCACCGGGACGGGGGTTGGCGTTGCCGTGGTACTGGCGATGGTGGCCATCGGCGAAGGTGCCGAACGTGAGGTGGTGACCCGTGTGCGGGCCATGGGTCGCAACATGCTGGTGGTGAACGCGGGCCCGCAGGAACGACGTGCAGGCAGGGTTCTCGTGAGAGGTGCCATCGTCGAAACGCTGACGCTTGCCGACGCGAGCGCGATCGCGGAAGAGAGCGGTTTTGTGGCACGGGTGGCGCCCTCCTTTGACGATCCCAAGCAGATCACGCATCGAGATCTCTCCACCGGCGCCACGGTCCGTGGCACGACGCACGAGTACGGCATCATTCGCGATTTCCCCACATCTGCCGGGCGCTTCTTTACGGCTGAGGAAGACCGCGCCGGGCTACGCGTTGCGGTACTCGGAAGCGTGATTGCCGAGCGGTTGTTTCCTGATTCAGACCCGATCGGGCAGGTCATCCGTATCGGTCGAGTGCCGTTCGAGGTCGTCGGCGTGCTGATTTCGAAGGGGATCTCCGTCGACGGATCGGCGCAGGAGGACAACCAAGTCATCGTTCCGATCAATGCCGCGCTTCGCCGAGTCTTCAACGCCGACTTTCTCAAGATGATATATCTCGAGGTGACGAGCCCCACGTTGATGGATGAAGCCGAGCAGGAGGTCGGCGCCATTCTTCGCGAGCGTCATCGGTTGGAGCGGTACGGTCGCCCGGACGATTTCAGGATACAGAATCAACGGGTGATCATGGATGCGGAACTGGCAACGGTAGCGTCGTTTCGCACTATGATCACCGGTATGGGTGCCGTCGCGTTGGCGGTCGGTGGCGTTGGGATCTTGTCGATCATGTTGCTCTCGGTGCGTGAACGGCGTTCCGAGATTGGCCTGCGTGTGGCTGTTGGCGCGCGCCGCCGCGATGTCTGGGTGCAATTCCTCGTAGAGGCAATCGTGCTCGGTGGTGCTGGCGGCCTACTGGGTCTCGTGCTCGGAATCAGCGCGTCCTCGGTGGTATCTGTGGCAACAGAGTGGACGGCAGTGGTTACGGCGCCCTCGATTGTACTGGCAGTCGCCTCGGCGTTGACCGTCGGCGTCGTGTTTGGCGTCTATCCGGCGTTTCGAGCCGCTTCGTGGGATCCGATCGAGGCGCTGCGCACCGAATAGGGCGAGAACTCCCGCTCCCCACTCGCTACCTTGGGCAAGGGCCGTGTTCAGACGGTCAATCAGTTCTGGCATGGGATCGGATAAGATCTCCCGCAGTCAGGGGGCAGGCTAGGGGTGGTGGTGAACTATGGCCGGTCAGCCAAAGCCTGGCCCACCTCCTTCTGGGAACCAGCGCAGACCAGGGATTTGTCGGTTGGTGTCCCAAGCTGCATGATTGTGTAGGTCGAAAGGAAGGTGAGCGATGGCCACAATCACGGCGGCGGCAACGGGACTGCGTTCATGGGCGGCTCTGTGGTAGACCGGCCTTCGCCGCGCGACGCTACCCAGCAAGATGTCGACAGAGTCGTCGAGCTCTGGGCCGAGCATGTGGACTTCCACGCGCAATGTGATCCCCGCTTCCTGAGAACAGAGGGATCGGAAGTCGGCTTCGCTCAACACCTGCGCACCAAGCTGGCCGAGTCGGACTACCTGCTGCTAGTCGCGGAGATCGACGGCGAGGTAGTGGGATTCCTTAACGGGGAGTTGTCCGCGTACCCGCCCTGCTTCGCACACCATGCCCACGGCTTCATCGACAACCTGGCAGTATCACCACAGCGGCAGCGTGCCGGCGTGGGCACCGCCCTGCTCGAAAAGGCAATGGCCTGGTTTTCCGCCAAGGGTGTGTCCACCGTAGAGGGCCGCGTCCTTCTGGCGAACCCGGTGGCCATGGCGTTCTGGCAGAAGACCGAATTCGAGCCCTACATGCACACGATCCGCGCAGCGACGGATGTATCTGAGTGAGCTCGCGTCGTTCGCTCAGCAGCAGAGGACTAATCGTATGAGAAACATGAAGACGTTTCTGACTTACGCAGTGATCACCGGGTTGGTGTCGACGACCACGAGCGCGCAGGTAGTTCCCGGCCAAACTGACGACCAGGCGACCGTATGGTACCTGCGCCATGCAGGCTGGGCGGTTCGCCTCGGCGACGTGCTACTCGTCTTCGATTACCAGGAGTCGCTCGGTATGGAAGACGTCAACGACGGCACTCCGCGCAATCTCGCAAGTGGATTCATCGATGCGGCGGAGATCGAGGATCTCGACGTATACGTCTTCGTGACACACGCCCACGGTGACCACTACGACCCCGTCATCTTCGAGTGGCAGGGTGCGATTGAGAAGCTCTCATACATCATTGGATGGGACGAACAGCCGCAGTCACACTGTGAACGTTTCACCGGAGCCGACGCCAGCTGCCACATCATGGGTGGGCTGCGGGCAACCGCCGACTTGGGTGGCATACAGGTCTACACGATCGATTCGGACCACAACGACATTCCCGAGGTAGCATACCTGGTCCGTCACGGGGATTGGATTGTGTATCACAACGGCGACTACATGGCCGACTACGTAGCCGATTACGCCTATCTGAAGACTATTAGCGACCGAATCGACTTCGCGTTTGTGGCTGGGTATCCGGATCGCAGATGGCCTCACCTAGCTCGGGCCGTTCACCTTGCGCGCGAGTTTGACGTGCCGGTGCTGTTCCCGATACACTTCCGCGACCGTGAGATGTGTGAGAGTTTCGTGGCTGAGGTGGCAGCGGAGGGTGTGAGCGCCGAGGTCGAGTGCCCCACGGCTCGGGGGCAGCGGTTCGTGGTGGCGAAGGGTGATCGAGGTGTCAGCTCGAGGATTCCGCTCAGCTACTCCAATCTCAGCGCCACCAACGGATCGGTCTTTGACGCGCGACGAGCCGGTAGGTAGCTCGCCAACTGACCTACCGTGAGTAGCAGGGCCGACACCAGAGCGAGCACGATCGGGTCCAGTGCGTGAACGTTATACAAGAAACCAGACAGCAACCGCGTTAGTGCGGTGGCGAGCATGATGCCGAGCCCGACTCCTATCAGGATCGTTCTGAAGCCGCCCCGCAAGACCATCCTAGCAATTCCGCCCTGAGTCGCACCCATGGCTATGCGCACGCCGAACTCGCGCGTCCGCTGACTCACGTTGTACGACATCACGCCGTAAAGCCCGACTGTTGCCAACACGAGTGCAAGGAGCCCAAACGCGCCTACGAGCGTCGCGGGCAGTCGTGCAACTCCCGCCGAGTATTCCAGGTACTGGTGCATCGTGAGCACGGTCGATTGCGGCACGTTGGGAGCAAGGCGCCGAACTTCGGCCGACAGCGGCTCGACCATGACGCGGGGATCGCCGGTGGTCTTCACCACGAGGTTCACCCGCTGCGTGTACTCACCCTGACCCAGCGGAATGGCGAGGTAGGGTTCGGGTGCGTTGTGCAGCGCGGCATACTTGCCGTCCTCGATTACGCCAACGATTGTGTACGTGATTCCCAAATCCGCCTGCACGGTTCGTCCTACGGGGTCCTGTCCGGGCCAGAACCGCCGCGCCATCACGTCGTTCACCAACGCCACGGGTTCCGCGTCCGCACGGTCCCGCGCATCGATCGCGCGGCCGCTCAACACCCGGATACCCATCGTCTCCAAGTAACCGGCCGAGATCATGTTGCGTTTCACGAGCATGAACTCGTCCGATGCAGGCTCGTACCCGTCCACCGCGACATCGTGATGCCCGTGCACCAGCCCGAGCGGCAGGAATGCCGAAAGTGCCGCTGACTCGACGCCCGGAAGTGCTGTGACGCGTTCGAGTAGACGCTGACGCAGTTCGATTCCCTCTGCCTCGTCGTACTGGGTGAAGCCTAGGTTCACGGGTAACACGATGCCGTCTCTGAGATCGAATCCGGGATCTATGGCGAGAGTGTTGCGCAGACTGCGGACGAACAGCCCGGCTCCGGTGAGCAGCACCAGCGAGAGTGCAACCTGGGCGATGACTAGTGTCGTCTGGAACCGCGCAGTCCGCTTGCTATGGCTCGTTCCGAAACTCTGATCGTCGAGCGCCTCGCATTGACTGCTGCGCCACACCTGCACCGCCGGGGCGATCCCGAACAGCAGACCCGTGGAGAGAGCGACCACCAGGGTGAATCCGAGCACACGCCAATCGAGACCAACGAATAACTCTATCGGGACCTCGGTCTGCGTCAGAAACAGCTGCATTGCATCGACGGTGAGGACGGCCAACACCAGCCCGACCGCTCCCGCGATGGCCGACAGCAGAAGACTCTCGGCCAATAGCTGGCGGATGATGCGCCAGCGAGATGCACCGAGCGAAAAGCGTAACGCGATTTCGCGGCGCCGGGCAGTCGCCTTCGCGAGCTGCAAGTTGGCCACGTTGAAGCACGCGACCAGAAGTACAAAGCCCACCACAGCCAAGAGGAGAGTCGCCATGTTCTTGGCTCCCGACGTGGACTCAGGTGTACCGAGGCGACCCGCATCGAGTTCCTCGACTACGATGCCCTTGCCGGCATTCAGTTCCGGATAAGTGGTTGTCAGATTCGCCGCCAGCACTTCGAGCGATGCTTGTGCCTCGGGTTTGGTCACGCCAGGTCTCAAACGCCCGGCGAGTTGCAGCCAGGGATCGACGCGACTCTCTATGTTCGGCGTCCAAGGAAGCGCATGCTCCGCCATCGCCAAGGGACTCCACAGTGCGGGCTTGACGATAGACGCCAGTCCGTTGAAGCCATCCGGCGCCACTCCTATCACGGTGAATGGGTAGTCATTGATCCGAATTGTCTTGCCCACAATGTCAGGGTCGGATCCGAACCGGTCCCGCCACGTGCTGTGACTCAAGACAGTCACTGCAATGGCGCCGAACGTTTCGTCCTCTTCGGGTAGGAACGCTCGTCCCAAACGCGGTTCCACTCCCAGCACTGAGAAATAGTCCCAGCTCACGAGTTGTCCCCAGACTACTTCCGGCACGTCAGCTCCTGTGATGGCCATTGGGGCGTAGGTCTGGGCGACGAGTCCGGAGAAGACCTCGTTCTGTTCCCGGTAGTCGAGATAGTCGGGATACGAGGTGTTGCCATGAAGCTGGCCGCCGATCTGGGACGTGAACACCGTCACCAGCTGCTCCGGCGCGGTCACTCCGAGCGGCCGTACGAGCAGTGAGTTCACGAGACTGAAGATCGCCGTGTTGGCTCCGATTGCGAGCGTGAGGGTGAGTACGGCGACCAGAGTGAACGAGCGGTGCTTGACGAGAACACGCGCGCCGTGCTTCACGTCCTGCGCAACACCCATGAGTCTAACCCAGCCACGGCTCGCTGCTTCCGCCACACTATTGCGATTGATCCGCTCGAGCTTGCGCCGGTAACTCGTGGTGTTCCCGAAGCGCCGCTCCGTCTCCTTCAGCGCATCATCGCGTGAGAGACCCTGCGCCACTAGCCGCTCGATACTCTCCTCGAAGTGGTAACCGATCTCGTCGTCGATGTCCGCCCTGACCCTGTCGCCACTGCTCGACGGCCGGTCCCACCAGCGTCCTCTTGTTCTCTGCTTCATTGCGTCACCCGTGCAGGTCAGGCCGATCGCAGTACCTTCGCCACGGCGTCGGCATACTCGTTCCAGCTATCCGATCGAGTCTCGAGTTGCTCTCGGCCTGCGGCCGTCATGCTATACGTCTTGACTCGTCGGTTCGTGTCGGACACTCCCCATTCGGAGTTGAGCCAGTTGCGCTTCTCCATGCGGTGGAGGGCGGTGTACAAGGCACCGTCCTCGATCTGAAGCGCGCCCTCGGTCGTCTCCCGAATCCAGGTAGACAAAGCGTATCCGTGGCGAGGTCCGCTTTGGAGCGCCTTCAGGATCAAGACGTCCAGAGTGCCCTGCAGCAGTCTTCCTTTTTCGTCGCTCACGATGACCCTTGATCTGTTGATAGGTATGAAGTATACTCACAAACATACGACGCCTGAATTGTTGATAGGTATGTTAAGAAGATATTAGCATCAAATCAAGGGTCCGCTGAGGTTGCACTGAGGGCTGACCTGGCTCAGGGAGGCGGAGATGAAATCACGTGCTCGTAAGATGGTGACAACAGCAGGGCTGGCCGCGCTGCTGGCAGGCTGCGGTGATCCGGTATCCACCGGGGAGGAAGTCCACGGCGGTCCTGGGAACCCGGCGCGGGACGGCAGTTACACGGCGGCGATAACGAGTGAGACCGGTGTTGCGTCTCTGGAGCCAGTGGCGCTCGGTGGTGTGGAGCAGTGGATCCTGATCCGGGGGCACGACGTGGCCAATCCTGTTCTCATCTATCTGCATGGTGGTCCGGGCAGTCCCGCTATCCCCTACGGCCGGTTCGCGTTCGGAGGGCTTGAACGGCACTTCACGGTGGTCACCTGGGATCAGAGAGGTTGCGGCAAGTCGTACAGCCCGGCGATCGACGCGCAATCGATCACTCTCGAGCAACTGCTGTCGGACACGCGGGAACTGGTTGCGATGATGCGTGAGCGTTTCGCAACGGAGGCCGTGTACCTGATGGGTGCCTCTTGGGGATCGGTGCTCGGTGTGTTCACGGCAAGAGATCATCCCGAATTGCTACGCGCGTACATCGGTGTGGGACAGTTCGTCGACGCCGAGCGGACAATGCGACTCGCTCACGCGGCGGCCCTGGGCAAGGCCACCGAACTCGGCGTCCAGGAGGCGATCGACCAGCTTGCTGCAATCCAGTTGTACCCGGAGGTCGAATGGAATAGGTGGAAAGATGTGGTTCCCTGGCTCGAAGCCTTCGGACTCGGAGATCTTCACGACACCTCGTTGTACCCGGCACTGCTCGATACGCTCACAGCAGCTTCCGAGTACACGCAGCAAGACTTTGCAAACCAGGACGAGTGGGAACAGCTCTACTGGGCGTCGCCGCTCAACGCCGATCTGGGGTGGGTGTACGGATTGGATGTACCGAGCCAGGCTCCTCGGTTGGACGTTCCCGTGTTCTTCCTGTCCGGGAGGTTCGACTTCAAGACGCCCGGCGAACTTGTCGAGGAGTATTTGGACGTCCTCGATGCTCCCAGCGGCAAGCAGATGACCTGGTTTGAGCACTCGGCGCACGCGCTCTTCTTCGAGGAGTCCCAAGCATTTCGCAATGTCTTGCTCGACACCGTGCTGGGAGGACGGTAGGGAAGCAGGGCCCAACGACACACCAAGCGTGATGGATCCGATTTGCACGGCAGCTGCGACGGTCGATGGCCCAAGGCCGCAGGCCAGTTTGGTCGTGCAGGACTCCGATGCGCTCGATCAGACCCTGTTGGCCTTTAGTGAGGACGGACATGAGGTGGAGGCTAGCACGGTTCTTCTGGTCCTGTAATGCAGAGAACCAATCATCTAAGGCACGTCGTGAAACAAAGTGAGTCCGAGTATCAAACACGGCAGACTCCCTCGCGGGGTAGGGCTCCAAACCCTATCTTGGTCGGCCATACCGAAATCTCTCTGCTCTCAACGTTAGAGACGCCTATGGTGGAACCGTACGATCGAACTGATAGAGGCGGGGTCGAAGAGCTAAGCTCAGACCGGGCGGAAGAGGTGGTCGCGGTGCTGTGCGACTCGTTCCACGATTATCCCGTCATGCGGCATGTCATCGGTGAAGTGGGTGACGAGTACGACAAGCGGCTGCACACCTTGATCGCATTCTTCGTGGCGGCGCGTTTCTGTCGCGCGGAGCCCGTACTCGCGGTGTCTGACGCCGGCCGGGCCGTCGCCGTGGCAATACTCACTCCGCCGGTTCAACGCGAAGCGCCCACCGAACTCGCGGAACATCGAGAGGCAGTGTGGCAGCAACTCGGACTGGAGGCGCTGCGACGTTATGAGGCGATGGGTGAGTCGTGGCAGGAGTTCGCGATCGAGGAGCCCCACTACCACTTGAACATGATTGGCGTTAGCCGTTCGCACAGCGGCCGCGGGCTGAGTCGCCTGCTGTTAGACGCGGTGCACGAGTTGTCGCATCGCGATCCCCGCTCGATCGGCGTAACCCTGACCACGGAGACACAGAGCAACGTGGATCTGTATCTGCACTTCGGATATGACCTGTTGGGGCATGTGCAGGTGTCGGGCGTTCCGGATACTTGGGTGTTCTTTCGCCGCGACACCGTGGACAGTTCCAGTGAGCGACCGGAATGAAGTATGCTGGCCTCACCATCGGCCGGTTCTTGATATGCTAGTTGGACTCACCGAGAGCATCGCAGCAATAGCAAGAAGGCCGGGCTCCGCCCGGCCTTCTCATATCACGGCTCTTCTTTTGAGTGTTAGGTCGCTACTGCTCCCAGCTCCTTCATCACTTCCTCGACGTTGACGCCGAGCTTCTCCGCTACGCGGCGGCCGTAGTCTTCGTCCGCTCGGAAGAAGTGACATAGTTGGCGCAGTTGTACCTCGCGTCGCGCTTGCCCCAACACGCCTGCGATCCGCGTAGCCAGCCGATCGCGATGGCCTTCGTCGAACAAACTGTAGAGGTTGCCCACTTGCGTGTAGTTATCATGATCGACGGTCGAGTCGTAGCGATCCACGATCACCTGACCCAGCTGCCAGGCCGGATCCTTGTACTCCGGCATCGGCATCGGCGTGCCGTAGCGGCTGTTGGGCCAGTAGTTCGGAGCGCTGCCATAGTTGTCGGCCGTAGCGTGCGTACCGTCACGCACGTAGCTCATGACTGGACACTGTGGTCTGTTCACCGGGATCTCGTGATAGTTGACGCCCAGCCGGTAGAGATGTGTGTCCGCGTAACTCATGAGACGCGCCTGCAGCATCTTGTCGGGGCTGGGTCCGATTCCGGGCACCAGCGCACTCGGTTCGAATGCAGACTGCTCGACCTCCAGAGTCGAAGGACCCGGTGCTCCTGTCCGTAGTGAGAGAGCCGGTTGCGGCTCGTATGGCGAGCGGTTCGCCGGCGCGGCCGGCTCGCCGCGTCTCGTAGGCGACTTCAGTAATCGATGAAGTAGCGGGTGGTACGTGTGATGTTAAGTCGTGCCGCGAGTGGGGGCCGCCACTCGCCGTGGCGTGTTGCCAACACGCCATACTGCG
>JBDGZZ010000033.1:0-26356 GCA_039588335.1 Gemmatimonadota bacterium
TGGCGAATATCCCCGTGCGCGCTCGCATCAAGACGAAGGACGGCAGGGTCCTGAAGGTGCGTAAGCAGAATCTGGAAAAGTCGCGCTTCCTGGTTGATCCAGAGCAACGTGGCTGGGCCGTCTACGTAAAGCACTCGAAAGGCGAGGATACGTTTGAAGGAGAGGAAGCTGTCCGCGTTACTGGGTTCCTATTGCCTGGCCTCAACGAAATGATCGGTACGAAACCCGTCATACAAGAGGCCGTTGACCGAATCGAGGAGTCGGGCGATCCTGAGGTTTATCTGAGGAGTGTGTCGGACGAGGTCCGCCGCCAGGTGGAACGCGACAGTGACGCGTTGTTCAAGAAGAAACCTGGTCTCATCAATCGCCTGCCCAAGCCGACAAAACTCGCTATCGAGATGGCCGTTCACGAAGAGCACGAGCGGCGTGCTCTGGCGGGAGAGCTACTGGAGCTCGAGGCCGCGTGGCGACAGGCTGAAGAGATAGCCAAGATCGCCGACAACATGTTCGTGCCGCAGGAGACCGAGGAGTTCATCGAGCGGCACCGACCGGCGGCAGAACAGGGGAATTAGGGGGGGCATTCCCCTCCTGGTTGTTGCACCGGACTTCCGAGTGGCGTACCATGAGGTGAAATGGACCTTGTGGCCACCCTTTCGGAGGGACCAATGAACGAAGAGAAGTTCAACCTCACGCTCCGCAAGTTTCTCAAGAGCTTTGGCGTTGCCGGGCAGAGAGAGATCGAGAAGGCGGTGTACCTTGCTGTGAGAGAGGGCAAGCTCGACGGTGTGGAAACGCTGAAGGCACGGGCCAGGCTCGAGATCGACGGTATCCCTCTCGACACGGTTGTCGAGGGTGACATAGAGCTAGAGTAGTTGGTGGCTGCAAGCCGCAGCTACGAGAAGATATACGAGGTGGTACGCCGCATTCCCAAGGGACGCGTGGCCACGTACGGTCAGGTGGCAACGCTCGCAGGCCTTCCCGGACACGCCCGGCAGGTTGGATACGCTCTGAACTCTCTGCCCGATGGCAGCGATGTGCCATGGCATCGTGTGATCAATGCTCGGGGCGAAGTCAGCAAGCGCTCCGAGCCGTTCTATCATTCACTGCAACACAACATGTTGGAGGCCGAAGGCGTGGCTTTCGACCGTGCAGCACGCGTTTCGCTCCGGCGCTATCAGTGGAAGTCCCGATCGGTGTCGGCCGCGCGGTAACCACGTGATGAGAACCACGTCTTCTTCCGATACCACAGCAGGTTACGCGCGGCGCCTTGGTCTCTTCGATGGCACCATGCTCGTTGTGGGCGGGATCATAGGGGCCGGCATCTTCCTGAATCCCGCGATTGTGGCACAACGGGTGGAGACCGGTATTCTGACGGTCGGTGTGTGGGTGATAGGTGGGGTAATCGCACTCGCGGGTGCATTCTGTTTCGCGGAGCTCGGGGCGGCGCGTCCGCGTGCGGGTGGCGGGTACGTTTACCTCCGTGACGCTCTCGGTCCGCTGCCTGCCTTTCTGTACGGGTGGACATTGTTGCTCGTGATTTCCACCGGTGCGATTGCAGCGGTTGCAGTCACGTTCGCACGATATGCCGTCGTTCTGTTCGGCATCGCTGAGGGGACGGTCACTCCGATTGCTGTCGCGGCAATCCTGCTACTATCGGCGGTCAATTATCTGGGTGTGAGGCCGGGTGCCAACACACAGAATGTTTTCACGGTGCTCAAGCTGGTCGCGTTGACCGCACTGATCGTGGTCGGTCTCGCCGTGGCGCCTGAAGCTGTGGAACTCAGTGCCCCGGCGGAGCCGGCATCGACGACGACGTCTTTGTGGGTAGTCTTCGCAGCGGTCGGGGTGGCCCTGATCCCGGTGCTCTTCTCCTACGGCGGATGGCAGCAGACCAATTATGTGGCTGAGGAGATTGTCCAACCAGAAAGGACATTACCGCGTGCGCTCGTTCTGGGTGTCACCGGAGTGGTCGTGGTCTATGTTCTCGCAAATTTGGTTTACGTCCGTCAGCTCGGTGTGGTCGGACTCGCAGACAGTCTGGCACCTGCGGCGGACGTAATGGACCGCACCATGGGGAGTGGGGGGAGAACCTTTATCTCAGCCGGCATTGCGGCATCGACATTCGGGTTTCTCAATCTTGTGATCTTGGTCACTCCCCGTGTTTACCAGGCGATGGCACGGGATGGGCTGTTTCTAAGCAGGGTAGCGCGGCTACACCCCGGTTTCGGACACCTACCGCGGCTATCAGTTTTCAGGCTGCATGGGCTGTGGTGCTCACGCTGAGCGGCACCTACGGCCAGCTATTGGACTACGTGGTTTTCGGAGACTGGATCTTCTTCGGTCTCTGCGGCGTATGCCTATTTGTGTTCCGCCGCCGGGAAGGTGAGCCGGAAGGTGTGTTTCGCACGCCCGGCTACCCCCTCGTCCCGGCCCTTTTCATCACCCCAGCGATGTACGTAGTTGTGAGTTCCGTCATATCCAACCCCCTCAACGCCGCAGTAGGTTTTGGTCTGATTGCGCTGGGAGTGCCGGCGTATTGGCACTGGAAGTCGCAAGCGGAAGGCCCGTAACGGGTTAGCCGTTTTGCCTGAGGAGCTCGACAGTTTGGCTTATCTGATTGGCAGAGATGGAATGCTAGTGGAGGTACATCGGTGGCTGAACGTAGGGGATATGGAGAGTGCAATTGACCTGCTGCTGGGTATATAGGACCGGATGATTCTAGGTTCCTCGAATCCAGGTGCCTCGGAGTCTCCAGTGCAGCAGCAAGGCTCTGCAGCGAACGACCCACTGCTCAAACTCGCGCTGGTAGCAACGAGTGCGCGGAATCCGCGGGAGCTGTGGCAGGAAACCGCCAGGGTGCTGGGTGAGGCTACAGGCAGTGGATTCGTGCGCATAGACTATACCGACCCCGTCGCGAGCGGGTGGGTGGAGTGGGGTGTGGCGGGTTCGAGTGAGCGTGCCAACCTGACGTTCTCGAGAGGCGAGCGATATGTAGAGGTCAAGTGCGATCTGCCCGAAACGGACCTACCCCTGGGACGAGTTGGGGCAGTAGTGGAAGCCGCGGAAGCCATGGTGGAGCTCGTGGGCCGCAGGATGACACTGGAACATGAGAGGCGGCTCGGTTCATTCATCGTCGAACTGTCACGCTGGATGCTTGCGTCGGCGGCGGACCCGGGCATGCTGCTGCGTTACACGCTGGAGAGCATCCTCCAGCTGGTCGAAGGCCAGGGTGCAATGGTTGTCTTGAATCGGGCGTCCGGTGCTGGTCTCGATGTGGTTTCCACCGCCGGTTGCATGTCTGACGGGGGCGAGGAGCTGCTGGATCTCATCAGGCCGGCCGTCGGACAAGTCGTGGAACGGGAGGCGCCGTTTCTAACACAAGATCTTGGTGCTGCAGTCGAAGACGGGGTACCCGAAGAATCAAGGTCCGTCTTCGCCAGCGCGATGTTCGTACCACTGCGCAACACCGAGCGGGTCGTGGGTGCCCTGTGCGTCGCGCGGTCGGCCTCTGAGCAGAACGCCAAGGTGCCGTTCGATCTGAACGACGTTGGGTATGTGGAGGCCGTAGCATCTCACATTGCTGGGGGTCTAGAACTATCCAAGGCCATTTGCAGAGCGCGGGAGGCGGCTGAACGGGCCGGGGCGATGGTCGACGGGACGCCCTACCCCTTGGCCCTGTTGTCTCGGGACGGGACTGTTCTGCGGTTGAACGACGCGTTCGCCAAGCTGGTGGGGACGGGAGAAAAAGAGTCGATACTCGGCGCTCCGATCGCTTCGTGTGGACTGACGGTGGGGAAGGGTAGCTGGAACGACGCACTGACGGCGGCCGAGTCGGGGGTACCGTGGCATAGCCGAGTCGACACCGAGCGTGACGGCGAACTGCGCTACTGCGACGCCATTGTGACTCCGCTCCAAGATGCGGAAGAAGGAGCCCTCCTGCTGGCTCTGCACGACCGCACCGAGGAGCTGAGGGCTCAGAGGGAGCTCGTCACCCGTGAGAAGCTGGCTACAGTAGGGGAGATCGCCAGCGGCGTGGCTCACGAGGTGAACAACCCTCTCGCCACGATCCGGTTGGAAGCGGAATTGCTTGGTGGAGCGTCCGCCGAACCGGAGACCGCAAAGACGGTCGAGACAATAATCCGTGAGGTCGACCGGGCGGCTCGGATTGCAAAGGGACTGCTGTGTCTCTCGCGGCAGTCGATGAGCGGCGCCGATCTCGTACGGATCAATGAATTGATCCAGTCCGTTCTGGACGTGCGGGGACAGGTAGCGCGTTCTCGCGGTATAGTGTTGGTGTCCGATCTGAGCGAAGCAGTTCCGGAGATCGCAGCGAACGGTGGTGACTTGCAGCAGGTGTTCGTCAACTTGATCACGAACGCCGAGTTCGCAGTGAGGGGTCGCGAGCGAAGGCACGTAGTTGTGAGCAGCTCGTTAGTTGATGGCAAGATTCGGGTCGCGGTGTCCGACTCGGGACCCGGCGTGGATCCCGATCTCCGGACTCGGATCTTTGATCCGTTCTTCACCACCAAGGACCCAGATGTCGGTACGGGTCTGGGTCTCGCCTTGAGTCAGCGGATAATCACGGATCACGAGGGACGAATCTGGGTCGAGGAAAGCGAACTCGGCGGCGCGTGTTTCGTGGTGGAACTTTCGGTGGGCGACCAAGGCACCTCGTAGAACAGCGGCGAAGGCCGCTCGATTTCACCAAATCCTCTCTAGCTGGTTCCTCGGTGACCGTGTAACGTATGGAAACGGAGCTGAGAGATGAAACCATCGGATGACATGACGGTATCCTTCCTTGCGATGACGACTTCCCACTGGGACGCCGTCCGGTCGATCTATCGAGAAGGGATCGAGACCGGCTTGGCCACGTTTGAGACGGAGGCTCCGAGCTGGGAAGAGTGGGATGCCGATCACCTCCACAACTGCAGGCTCGTAGCGGTGGATGACGGCACTGTCCTGGGATGGGCGGCTCTCAGTCCAGTATCCGACCGCTGTGCGTACGGGGGTGTGGCCGAGGTCAGCGTGTACATTGCGTCCGCCGCACGGGGACAGGGAATCGGAAGGGCCATCCTGCAGGCGCTGGTGTCCGAGTCGGAAAGAGCCGGGTTTTGGACGCTGCAGGCAGGGCTCTTCGCCGAGAATGAGGCCAGCCTGGCGATTCACAAATCCTGTGGGTTTCGGGAAGTTGGAGTCCGCCACCGACTGGGCAAGCTGAAGGGTGTGTGGCGCGACGTGCTACTTCTCGAGCGACGATCTGATACCGTCGGGACCTAATCGACAGGGGTACAAGCGGTTACCTTAAGTTGGAAACTCTACGGAGCCCAAAATGAAGGAAATACCGGGGTCCCACATACCCCTACCTGAAAATGCCCGCCCGGGCATCTTTGCGCCTCCGAACGGATAGCGCCAGGCGGGAGAATCCCCGCTGCTCGAGCAATCGAGCCTCCATCTGGCAATCCGGAGTTGCGGCGTCTTGCAACTAGCCGGTTTGAAATCCCAAGCAAGCGAGACACTGTCGAAACGGAGGCAGTAGATGTCAAAGATAGCAGTCACCCCGGATCAAGTCTTTCCGATTCTCGAGAGCAACATTCTCGTGGACGGCTTCCACGTCGTCATCGACCTGGAGAAGTCGAAGGGCTCCATCATGGTAGATGCACTGGAGGGCAAGGAGTATCTGGATTGTTATTCATACTTCGCGTCACTGCCAGTGGGCCACAACCATCCCAAGATGGAAGACGAGCAATTCCGAGCAGTGCTGATGCGTGCAGCTTTGAACAATCCTGCAAACAGCGACGTGTACAGCTGCGAGTTTGCCGGGTTTGTGCAGACGTTCCGTGACATAGCGGCGCCGGAGGAGTTCCGCTATCTGTTTTTCGTGGCGGGTGGTGCGGTGGCCGTTGCCAACGCCATGAAGACCGCCTTTGACTGGAAGGTGCAGCTCAATCGGTCACACGGGATTGATGGGGGCGGGGACAAGATCCTCCATTTCAGGGAGGCGTTCCACGGCAGGACTGGGTATACCGTTTCGGTCACCAACACGGAACCACTGAAAGTGGCCGATTTCCCGAAGTTCGACTGGCCCAGAGTATCCAATCCGAAAATCTCTTTTCCCATGGACGAAGCGGAAGTGGCTGCGGCTGAGGATAGATCCATTGCCGAGATCGAGGCGGCGTTCGACAAGGATCCAAATGGGATAGCCGCGATACTGATCGAGCCAATACAGGGTGAGGGGGGTGACAACCACTTCCGGCCGGAATTCTTCACTCGTTTGCGGCAGATCGCCGACGAACGTGATGCGCTCTTGATGTTCGACGAGGTTCAAACCGGCATCGGTGCTACGGGCACGATGTGGGCCTACCAACAGCTGGGTGTCACACCGGACATCATCGCTTTTGGCAAGAAGACTCAGGTGTGTGGGATAATGAGCACGCGCCGAATCGACCAGGTCGAGAACAACGTGTTCCACAAGTCGTCACGCATCAATTCTACTTGGGGTGGCAATCTGGTGGATATGGTGCGCTGTGTACGCTACCTGCAGATCATCAAGGAAGACAAGCTTGTAGAGAACGCTGCCACAGTGGGTGCGATCTTCAAGCGTGGTCTCGAAGGAATACAGAGCGAGTTTCCCACGGTCAGCAATGTGCGGGGACGCGGTCTCATGGTGGCATTTGATCTGCCCGACGGTGATACGCGCGGAAAGCTCCATGGCGACCTGTGGGAGGCAGGACTGGCAGCCCTCGTCTGCGGGCCGAAATCGATCCGCTTCAGGCCATCATTGACATTCAGCGAGGCGGATGTGGCCAAAGTACTCGAGATTCTGCGAGGGGTTCTTGCGGCTCAGAGTTCTTTGGTGTCAGCAGATTCTCGGTAGCTGATCGCCGGGCAGCATATCCACGACGCGAGTGCCACCGATGGCAGTGCGAAGCGCGACCAACCCGGGATGCTTCTCGACCACGCGCCCGATGATTGCCGCCTCGGAGCCCAGCGGATGTGAACGAAGGGCTTCTAGGGCGCTATCGGCCGCTCTCTGATCCACGAACGCAAGTAGGATTCCCTCGTTCGCGACGTAGAGCGGGTCGAATCCCAGAATCTCACAGGCGGCCTGCACTGGACCGGGTATTGGCAGCGGATCCTCCTCCAACTCAACCCCAACGCCTGCCGATCCGGCAATCTCGTTCAGCGCACTTGCCAAACCACCTCGGGTCGGATCGCGCAGTACATGGACGGCTTCACCCACGCTCTCGCGCAGCTTGACCACGAGTGGATAGAGCGTCGCAGCATCACTCTCTATCTCGACGTCGAATTCCAGGCCCTCTCTCACCGCCATGACTGCTATGCCGTGGCGCCCTATCGGTCCGCTCACAATCACTGCGTCGCCCAGTGTTGCGCGTACCGGAGCGGGGGCGAAGTTCGGATCGAACCTGCCGATGCCGGTCGTATTGATGAAGACGCCGTCTGCCTTGCCTCGTTCGACTACTTTCGTATCACCACACACGATGGGCACGCCTGCGGTCCTTGCCGCCCGGGCCATCGATGCCACGATCCGATCCAACGTCTCGACTAGCAGTCCCTCTTCGAGCACGAACCCGGCCGACAGGTACAGCGGTTCAGCACCCATCATGGCTATGTCGTTCAGAGTCCCGTGCACGGCTAGTGATCCGATGTCGCCTCCCGGAAATTCCAGGGGCTGCACGACAAAAGTGTCGGTGGATATGGCTATTCTCTGTGTGTCTAGTCCGACCACCGCCGCGTCAGTGAGTTCTGCAATGGTGTCGTTCGAGAAATGGGGGAGAAATCGATCGCGCACCAAAGCGGCGCTCATCTTTCCACCGGAACCGTGGCCGAGCTGAATCCGGTCCCGGTCCGTTAGTGGAACCGGGCAGTTTGGACCCTCAGCCAGTGATGATCCGTCCATGCTAGTCCGCGGCCTTTGTGATCCTGAACCGGCCGTAGTTGTAGTAGGCGGCGCAAGCGCCTTCGGACGACACCATGGGAGCTCCGAGCGGATGCTCGGGTGTACAGTTGTTGCCGAAAGCGGGGCACTCGTGCGGCTTGAGCTTACCTCTGAGCACGTCGCCTGCTCTGCACTCGGCCGGTTCGATGGCGGTGATGTCGCGCAAACCGAACTTTAGTTCCGCATCAAATCCAGCGAACTCCTCCCGCAAACCCAGCCCGCTCGACGGGATTTCACCTATTCCACGCCACTGCCGATTCACCAGCTGGAATACTTGCGACACTCTTTCCTGCGCCGGCCTGTTGCCGTCGCGCTTGACGGAGCGCACGTACTGATTCTCCACTTCGTGCCGGCCATGCTCGAGCTGTGTTACAGCCATCAGGATTCCCTCGAGGATGTCCAGTGGTTCGAACCCGGTGACAACGATGGGGACGCCGTATTTGGCAGCGAGCGGCTCATATTCCTTCCAACCCATTACCGTGCAGACATGCCCGGCAGCCAGAAAGCCCTGCACTCGATTGTCGGATGCGTCCAAGATTGCGCTGATTGCCGGAGGAACGGTTACGTGTGAGACGAGGACCGAGAAGTTGTCTATCTCCAGCCGCTGAGCCCGCCATACTGCCATAGCGTTAGCCGGCGCGGTTGTCTCAAACCCGACGGCGAAGAATACGACTTCGCGATCAGGATTCCGTTTCGCTATCTCTAAAGCGTCGAGTGGCGAATAGACTATGCGGACGTCACCACCGCGGGCTCTCACCTGGAATAAATCGCTCTCACTTCCTGGTACTCGCAGCATGTCACCGAATGACGTGAAGATGACATCGGAACGTGATGCCATGTGCAGCGCGCGGTCGATTTGTTCGAGGGGGGTGACACAGACCGGACAACCGGGCCCATGAATCATCTCGACCGAACCATCCAACAGTTCGTCGATACCTTGCTTTACAATGGTGTGAGTCTGCCCGCCACACACCTCCATCAAGGCCCAAGGTTTGCTCGCAGCCTCCTTTATGCTCTGGGCCAGAGACCGCGCGATCTTGCCATCGCGGTACTCACTCAGATACCTCACTTGTCTTCCACCCGTTGTTGGTCGAGGCTTCGCTCGGCGACCTCCCCGATCCATTCGAGTTCGTCGAGTTGGCTCATTTCCCTGAGGACTTCGAAGGTTCGCTTCGCCTCGTCCTCGTCCACTTTTGAAATCGCAAAGCCGACGTGCACTATCACGTAGTCGCCCACGTCGACTTCGTCCGCGACGTACGCCAGACACACATCCCGCCTAACACCACCGAAATCGACTACGCCGGATGGCAGTTCAGCATCCCGGTCCATTTCGGTAATCCGTCCTGGGATCCCAAGGCACATGTTTGTCTCCAGTACCTATTGTTTTGCGTCGCGTTCGAGCAGAGCCGCCGCCACTGCGGCCTGTCCATAACTTATCGCCCCATCGTTGGGGCTGAGGAGACGTGGCACGAGTACTCTAAGCCCTGCGTCAGATAGAAGTCTTCTTGTTGAAGTAAGCAGCCGCGCGTTCTGGAAGACTCCGCCTCCAAGGGCCACGGTCGTGATACCGGTAGACTCTGTCAGCCGTTTCACTACCTCCGACGTAGCTGCAGCCACGCTCTCGTGGAACCGGGCGGCTAAGGCACTAACGTCCTCCCCACGAAGCTTCAAGTCGCCAAGTGCGGCCAATAGCGGGATCGGATCCAACTGCCATCTGCCATTTTCCTTCTCTAGTACCGGAAACGGCAGAGGCTCAGCGACTGCGGTTCCCGCCATCGCCTCGAGCTCCATCGCTGCTTGCCCCTCGTAGTGCGAAACGTGGCACGTGCCAAGAACGGCCGCTGCGGCGTCGAACAGACGGCCCATCGACGAAGCGAGCGGCGTATTCAATTTGCGCTCGATCTGTTGTTCCGCCACAGTGCGCTCCCCTTGTTCGACTCCGTCAAATGCCGAGTCAAACTCATTCTCGGCGGAGCGACTCAACGAGAGGTAGCCCAGCGCCGCACGCCACGGGCGACGGGCCGCCAGGTCGCCCCCGGGGAGCGGAGCGTAGCGCAGATGGCAGCGCCTTTCGTATCCGGCAAGATCTGCAACCATGATTTCGGCGCCCCAGATAGCACCGTCGTCGCCGAAACCGGTGCCATCGTATGCCACCCCGATGATGCTGTCCGTAACTCCGTGTTCGGCTGCGACGGCTGCTATGTGCGCGTGATGGTGCTGCACGCTGAGAGTCCGTTCCAGTCCTAGATCCTCAGCGATTCGCGTGGACAGGTATCCGGGATGAAGATCTCGCACGGCCACTGCCGGTTCTACACGAAACAGTCGGCCAAACGCGTCCAGCGACTGTCGAAAGTGCTCGAGCGTCTCGAGGTTCTCCAGATCACCTACATGCTGGCTCACGTACGCGGTTCCCTCGTGCGCCAGCGTGAAGGTGTTCTTGAGATGAGGTCCCACCGCCACTAGGGGTTTGTGGGTTGGGATGGGCATAGCGAGGGGAAGTGGCGCGTACCCTCGGGCCCTACGCAGGAAGACCGGGCCGTTGTCAGCTACACGGACTACGGAGTCGTCGTACCGAACAACTATCTCGCGGTCGTGGACCAGAAACGCGTCAGCGATGTCACACAGCGTGCGCCTGGCTTCATCGTTGTCTGTAGCTATCGGCTCGTCGCTCATGTTGCCACTGGTCATCACGAGCGGTTGTTCTACGAGATCCAGCAATAGGTCGTGGAGCGGCGTGTAGGCCGTCATGACCCCCACAGTTGTTAGCCCAGGTGATACGGACGGCGCGAGATTCCGGGCTTCTCCAAGCAGCACTATGGGCCGCTCCCGGGACGTGAGCAGCGACTCCTCCGGCTCACCGACATCGGCGATCTGCCGCGCGCCCGCCGCGGTACGTACCATGACGGCGAGCGGTTTGGATTCCCGGCACTTTCTCTCCCGCAGCCGCCGCACGGCCTGTTCGTCAGTTGCATCGCAGGCCAGGTGGAATCCTCCCAGACCACGTATTGCGAGGATCTTCCCATTCGAGAGGAGCTGGGCAGCCATCTCTAGTGCCGCTGCTCCGGTGGCGACTCGTGTCCCGTCGCCCGAATGCTCGAGCCAAACCATGGGGCCGCAGGCGGGGCAACTGTTGGTCTCTGAGTGATAACGGCGATCACCCGGTGTCACATACTCCTGCATGCAGTCACGGCACTGCTCGAACTTCCGCATGCTGGTACGCTCTCGGTCGTACGGCATGGCTTCGATCACGGTGTACCGCGGACCGCAGTCGGTACACGTAATGAATGGGTATCGGTAACGACGATCCTGGGGGTCGAACAACTCCGCTTCGCACGCGTCACACATAGCCACGTCAGGCGACACGGGTTGGCGCCGATCTGGCTGGTCCGCACTTTCAACGATGCGAAAGTCGTTGCCGGCGTTTGGTTGGCGTGGGTGTTTCTCGAGGGAGTCTATCCGGGCGAGTGGCGGGGCTTCGGCCTCGAGATCGCGGAGGAAGGCCTGCACGTTGGGTCCGGGACCTTCGATCACGATCTTCACTTCGCCCGCCTCGTTTCTCACCCAACCACCCAACCCGTGTCGGATGGCCAACCGGTGCACGAACGGGCGGAACCCAACGCCTTGTACCACTCCGGTTACGCTTATGCTGAGGGCTTCACGTTCCGTCACAGGAGCATACGTGGTCACTACCCGGCTACCTTCATCACCCGATGTTTGAGGAAGGTGTACCAAGCATCCATGCCTTCACCCGTGAGCGCCGATGTCAGGAAGAACTCCAGCTCCGGATTGACCTCGCGCGCGTTGGCCCTGGCCTGATCGACGTCGAATGGCACATGTGGTAACAGGTCGATCTTGTTGAGCACCGCATAGCGTGATTGGCGAAACATCTTGGGGTACTTGAGAGGTTTATCCTCGCCCTCGGTCACCGAGAAAAGTACGATCTTGGCATCCTCCCCGATGTCCCAGCTTGCGGGGCACACCAGGTTTCCGACGTTCTCGATGAACAGGACATCGGTTTGTGCCAGGTCGATCTCCTCCATCGCCGTCATGATCTGGCGCGCGTCCAGATGGCACGCTCCGCCCGTCACTACTGCCTGGACCAGATTGTTGGTGCGTGTTGCCAGCCGGTCAGCGTCGTTCTGCGTCTGCACGTCTCCCGTCACGACCGCCATCCGGATCTTCCCGCCGAGTTCCGAAAGTGTCCGCTCCAAGAGCATGGTTTTGCCGGATCCCGGCGAAGAGACGAGGTTGAACGTGGTCACACCGGCCCGGACTAGTCGTGCCCGGATCTCGGCGGCGATCTCGTCGTTCTTTGCCATCACCCGCTCGCGCACTTCAATCGTTCGGACGGCCATCATCTACCTCCAAATAACTCACCCGCAGTACATCGCCCGAGACGCGATTGATCACTGCCTTGGCGTGATTGAAAGGTGGGCTCATCAGCACGGCCTCGAGACAGAACTCCAGGCTGTCGAATTCCACGCCCGCGTCGTCACCGACCTCCAGACCAACCTCCACGACGTTCGGCAACTGCTCCAAACCGACGTGGTCCTCGGCGATGCTACAAACCTCGAGGGCTATGCTCATCTCGTGCATGCGTGTGTTCAGTGGCTGGCGTTGGTGCTACGCGCTGTGTGTCTCCAGAGTTCCAACCGTTGAATGATATGGCCTACTAGCGAGGCGACGCCATCCCTGACGCGTGGGCTGAGTTCGATAGACATCTCGACGGTTTGTGGTTGGTGGGCCCGCATTAAGAAACTGTGAGATCGCTGTGACGGAGTGGTCTTGGCGCGTTGCCGAGGCGCTCGGACCACAAAGCGCTGGCTGTTAAACGGTTGGCACAGCAGTGGTTAGACGCGAGGCTGTGATGGCTGCAGAGAACTGGGAATGGCTGACGGGAGCGAGGGTCTGTCATCTGGCCCTTCGGGTGATTTTCGTAGAATCACCTTAACCTCCCCTTCATATGAAGTTAAGACTCTCTCGCTACTGTCTGAGGTACTGTAGTATCCGTATCAGCGGTACATCTGTGATGGTCAGGTCCGGCCTGCAGCGTGTCTCGAGCGACCTGCGAAGAGGCAACATCAATCCGGCACCGGCCCGGATGGGCGACGGAAAGCCGAGCGAGGAACGGAGCGCATGAAACCAACGAGAAAGATCCTTTGGGGAGTGGCTGCCTTGGCGCTCGCCGCCTTCCTGCCCGCGTGTAGCGACGATGACGCGATAATTGACGAGCCAGAGGACAACCCTCCCGAGATCCAGCTTACCGCGCCCAATGGTGGTGGGGCAGTTCAGCCCGGTTCGGATCTGGACATCACTTGGACCGCCACCGACGACAATGAGGTTGTCGGAGTGGATCTGAGCTACAATTCGGGCGGTGGTGAGCAGGTGATAGCCACCGGAGTCACGGGTTCCAGCTACACGTGGTCGGTGCCCAATGCAAACGTCTTCAGTGTAACAGTCAAAGCAGTCGCCAGGGACGACGCTGACCAGACCGCAGAGGACGAGAGCGACGGCATCTTTGCGATTATCGAACACTCGGCCAGAGGGTACGTTTCCAGCGACGTCTGCAGGAACTGCCACCTCTCTTACTACGACGATCTGTTTGCATCTGGTCACCCGTACAAGCTGAATGCAGTCGTGAACGACCAGTCCCCAACGTACCCCAACAGCACGGTGCCCAACCCGCCTGCCGGGTTCGGCTGGGACCAGATCTCCTACGTGATCGGCGGCTACCGCTGGAAGGCCCGTTTCATGACCGCCGATTCCGGCTGGATCATGACCGACGCGATGGATGGGGTGAACGTGCAATACAACCTGCCGCGCGCCGACCTTGGTGTAGGTGACGAGTGGACATCCTACCACGATACCGATACCGAGCGGAAGCCGTACGACTGCGGCGCGTGCCACACCACCGGGTGGCAGAGCTTCGCTGACAACGGTGGTGTCAACCAGGACGGTCTGGTGGGCATCGCAGGCACCTGGGAAGAGACCGGCATCACCTGTGAAGCGTGTCACGGGGCCGGTGCCGACCACGTTGCCAGCCAGTCTCCCTCCGACATTACCCTGGACGTTAGTTCAGCGGCTTGCGGGAACTGCCACCGACGTGGGGCTGACGACGACTTCATCGAGGCGAGCGGCGGATTCATCAGGCATCACGAGCAGTATCAGGAGTGGCTCGCCAGCCCGCATGACGGAATGGCCGAGTGCAGCGATTGCCACGAGCCACACATCGGCACCGCCTACGGCAATGCTGACGCCGGAGGCATCCATACGACGTGCGAGGATTGCCACACGGTGACGTTGAACCACCTCCCCGTGGACTGTGAGAACTGCCACATGGCGCGGGTTACAAAGTCGGCCAGGGCCATTAACAGTTTCGAGGGTGATGTTCGGACGCACATCTTCGCCATCAACCCAGACGGCTTGATGACCAAGGACGACATGTTCTTCACGCCCGTGGGCAGTACGAAAATGTCTACGAATCCATGGGTGACGCTCGACTTTGCGTGCTATTCCTGCCACACCGATCCAATAACCCTCGAGGGTGGTGGCGGGAGCGAGAAGACTATGGCGGAGCTGGCAAACAAGGCGGCGGCGATTCATCCCTAGTTCTCGGACCTCATATTCGAGGCGTTAGGTTTAGGGGCCGGCCCTTGGGGCCGGCCCCGCTGTTATGGAGACCCTATTAATGCGCCGTGGTCATACCATTGCCATCGCCGTAGCCGTGCTCACTTTGACCTCCTGCTCACCGGAGCGGCTGGACATCGGCGAGACGGAAGAGCGGAATTGTACGGTCTTCGCAAAAGGCTCCGTCGAGCCCTTTCACGGTATCGTGGTTGCCCCATACCCAGGGTCCGAACAGGCCGCCACGGAATCCAGGTTCCGCAACGGGCGCCTCAATGGTCGTACGGTCGGGTACTTCGAGAACGGCAATCGGTCATTCGAGGAGATGTATCGGGATGGTCTCCTCAACGGTGCGCGAAAGGAGTGGCATGAGAACGGCCAACTCAAGCGAGAGGAGATCTTTCTGCAAGGTGTGAACGACGAGTTCATACGGGAATGGTCGGATGGTGGACAAATCGTACTCATGCGCACCCTCAGCGGTGGCAAGAAAGACGGGCCGGACCGGGAGTGGTTTGCCAACGGACAACAGAAGAGTGAGTCCACATATCAGATGGGTTCCCTACAGGGCGTTCGCACTTTGTGGTACGAGAACGGAAACAAGAGACTCGAGCGCAATTTCACGGATGGCAAGGCGGACGGCCCAACGACCGAGTGGTACGAAAGCGGCGAACTCAAGAGTGAGGCGATGTGGAAGACGGGGAAACCAGACGGGCCTTACACTGAGTGGTATGAGAACGGCCAGAAGAAGATCGAAGCTCTTTACGAAGCCGGGGATGTGAAACAGATGCAGAGGTGGGACGAAAACGGCAACACTCTCCCACCGGGTCGCGAATCTTAACCAATTCTCTTACTGTCCCTTACCGCCCTTACCGTCCCTTTCAACAATCCCTCTCGCTACGTGATCAGCAATTGCCATGATCGTGATCATCGGGTTCACGCCACTGGATGTTGGAAAGACGCTAGCGTCTGCCACATAGAGATCCCGCAGTTCGTGTGTCTCACCAGCCTCGTTCACTACCGAGTCCTTTGGGCTGCTGCCCACGGAGGCGGTGGCCATCTGGTGGAAGCTCACGTAAGACATGCGGCAGTGGCGGTAGCCAAGTTGGTCGGTTGAGTCCATGAATCGGTCGAGCCAACCTGACTCTGTGAGCCTAGTCCGCACTGGAGGCGTATGCAGGCTGAAGATCTCGGTTGCGCCCGCCGCCTCGAGGATCTGAGCGGCACCTCTCAGCGCCACGCGCACGTTGGCTACGTCGGACCGGGATATTTCATAATGCACACGCGGCCTGCCGTGTCGGTTGACGGTCACCTTTCCCGGGTCGCGGTCGCGCAACAAGATGCCCACGATGCTGGTTTGGGCAAGCTGCTCGAAGTCCTGTTTGGATTGTGCGGCGCCGTTCCAGCCGAATGCGCTAGCGGGGAGTGCGAAATGCACGGGAGCAGTCTCGAACTTGGCGCCATAACCGTCGCTCAGGTCGGCGAATTGGTCCGAGTAGCGGGTCTGCAGCGACCCGGCCCACGGTTCGACTCTCTGCTTGAATACGCCTGCCAGGGCAGTGGCCGGGTGCAGTCGGAGATTGCGGCCGATATTCGCGTTCGACAGACCGGAGCGCCGCAACAGTGCCGGTGTGTGCACTGCTCCACACGCAACCACGACCGAGTTTGCGCGGACGGTCACGTTGTACGTTTGGCCGTTGCTCCGTCGGACCCGAGCAACCACGCCCGTCGCACGTGCGCGGCCCGATGTGATGCGTTCGACTTCGCAGTCGACGACTAAGCGGGCGCCTGCGGCCGCGGCGTCGGCCAGATAGGTGCGGGTGTTGTCGTTCTTGGCTCCGTGACGGCAACCGTAGCCGCAGTAGCCGCACTCGAGTCCCTCCGGGCAGTCGGTCACGTTGCGGGGTATGACGTCCACGTGCCATCCCAGCTTGCGACAGCCGCGCTCCAGGAGGGCATCGCGCTTGCCTGGCGTAGTCCACGTTGTTCCCACGTTCAAACGCTGGCTGACGCGTTCGAGAGATTCGGTGAATCGCCTGCTCGAGAATAGCGACAAGCCTGATATTGTGTCCCACTCCTTCCTGGTCTCGGGGGGTAGAGGGAAACTGGTGGTGTAGTTGATCACGGTTCCGCCGCCCAGGCAGCTTCCAGCCAGGACCGGCATGGAACCGCTCTGAGTCATCAACAAACCGCCGTCGAGGTATAGTCGACCCAGCATCTCCCCCTCCACCTGGGTCATCTGATCCTTTACCGGGTTGGGCCCCCGCTCCAGCACCAGGACGTCTAATCCCTGGGCCGCCAGGACCCCTGCGGCTACACCGCCGCCCGCTCCCGAACCCACCACTGCGACGTCGCAGGTCAGCTCTGTATCGCGCTCCACTTCGAATGTCGGCAGCGGTTTGGGGCCGCCTGCCGGTTGGGGTAAGGGCCCGGGATAGCCTGCTGCTTGCCACGATGGGTGCGTGCCGCCTCCGGACGGCCAGCAGTAGTACGCCACGTTGGTGAGGCGTTTGAGGGCCTGGAATCCCGCACGCCGGAGCGGGACGCGGGAATTTGCCCAACTCTGCAAAACCGCTTGGCGCTCTGCCGTGTCCATGGTGGCGAAGGAGCCCCAATGGCCACTTGAAAGCAGATTGACGACCGGAGACCCCAGGGCCGTCAGGAGTTGGCCCAGGCGGGCGAAATCGGCCGGGTCGGACAGCGATTCGATCAGTTGTTCGGCCCGGGACGCGGCGGTGGCAAGCGACTCCTGCCCCGGAATCGACTCGTCCAAGAGGATGGTTCGGCAGACCGCAGTCAAAGCGGCTCGCTGCCTGGGAGTGAGTGTTGTCTTCACGGGCTTCACCGGTAAATGTAGGCTGAAGAAGCCTTTAAGGGTGTACAATCCATTGCCTAATAATTCAATCATGTTATACAATAGACGTAAGCAAAGGCACGGTCTGTAGAAAAGGGGTGAAGCGTGCACACACGAGCGTCGGTAGGTCGGAAGTGGCTGGCTGGGATCGTCATGCTGCTGGCCGTTGGGGCGTGCTCGGACGACGACATCGCCTTCGAGAACCAGGAACCCTTCAACCCGCCGCCTGACTCTGTTGCGGGATTTCTCGGTTACTACACGAGAGCGGACCAGCAAACGACTTGCGGCAACTGCCACGCCAGCTTCCAGACAGGTTGGGTCGAGACTGCCCACGCCGACGCCTGGATGACTCTGCAGAGTTCGGGCGGTGCTCAGGAGTTCTGCGAGGGCTGCCATACTGTGAGCGAACTTGGAAACGCGGTAGTTGGTGCGGCCGGTTGGAACGCGGTCAAGGATTCCACGTATCTCGACGTCCAGTGTGAGAGCTGCCACGGCCCAGGGAACGACCACGTCGGTGCTCCGTCGCTCACACAACCTCTCCCTTCGATCGCTGTTGATACGGGCGCCACGAACGGGTGTGGCGAATGTCATGAAGGCACGCACCATCCGTTTGTTGAACAGTGGCGCCAGTCGCGCCATGCGACGGTTGGCTTTGCGACGGGGCGGGAGGGGTGCAGCGACTGCCACGGGGGCAAACAAGCACTTTTGGTGCAGTTCAACGAAACAGCCAACTACCTCGAGAAGGACGAGGACGTCGTCCTGCCGATCACCTGTGCGGTTTGTCACGATCCGCATGGTGGACCCAACAAGAGCCAGCTTCGGGCTCCTACTGGCGAGGGGAATAGGAACAGCCTGTGTATAGCATGTCACAACCGGGTGACCGTTCCCAGGCAAGGCACGCGTGGACCACATGCTGCCCAGGGTCCCCTGGTGCTCGGCGAGACAGTAGCGTGGTGGCCGGACGGCTTCGAGTGGCTGGATGGACTCACTTCGAGTCATGGTGACACGGATGTGAACCCCGAGCTATGCGCTACCTGTCACGTGTCGATGTTCACCGTCACCGATCAGTCAACGGGCGACTTCGTGTTCAACTCGGTGGGCCACACCTTCGAAGCCATCCCGTGCACTGACGCCCAGGGAATTCCGGTTCCCGGACCGTGCACGGATGATGAGCGCACCTTCGAGGCTTGCGCGGGTTGCCACGGCTCGGCAGCAAACGCGCAGCTGCTCTACGAAGCCTTCAAAGACACTCTCAACGTTCTGTTGGACCAGATCTGGGTCGATACCGATGGTAATGGGATTCTAGATGCCGCGCCGACTGACGCTGGCGTGTTGCCGCTGATCCTTCAGGTGACGGGTGACGAAAAGCAAATCGATCGATCGGACACGCTGTTTACGTCCGCCGAGGGTATTCTGTTCAACGCGCAGATCGCGTACACGGACGATCGGACGCTTTTCGCGGATGGGGCCACGATCGTTGGTGGCGATACGGTCTCCTTCTCCGGTCACCCGACCAGTGGCAACGGTGTGCACAATCCGCCGTTCCTGGAAGCATTGCTCAAGGCATCGATCCTACACGCGATCGATTTCTACAGCCTGCCGGTACCGGCACCGCCCGCCGTGGATCTGACGATCCGTGCGACGCGGGGCGAATTCAAACGCTAGTGCATGTCGGCTGAAGACGAGTAGTGGCACCGGCTCCGGTTCGTATGTGGACCGGAGCCGGTCGCGCGTTGACAGCGCGTCTACGGTCGGCACTCGTTGGCCGGCCAACATCATGGAGGAGTGAACGTGACGGGAACGGGTCAGGAAGACCAGCCCACCAGGTTGGGATTCAACGAGCTTCTGCTCGGTGCTGTGATCGTTCTCATGCTCGCCTGCGCTGGGCTCATCACCGCTCTCTATGTTATGCCCAGCAAGCATCTCCAGGTTCCCGAACTACTGCCCGGTGTACGCGTGGTGCGAGAGGTCGACTTCCCGGTCGGGGCTAGCCGTATTGTGAGTTGGGGAGACCAGAGCATCTTGGTGGTCCGCAGCAACGAGCAGAGTTATGCCGCTTTGCAGGCGACGTCACCCAGGGATGGCTGCGTTCTACAGTGGGATCTCGAATCGCAACGTGTGGTGTCACCCTGCACCCACGTCGTTTGGGACCTGAGAGGGAACGTGGTAACCGGTCTCACTACGACGCCCCTGAGGCATTACCCGGTCTTCATCAGAGCCGGCGTGGTGTACGTGGGGAGAGAATCATGATAAGGCGAACCGTCCAGTTGGCGTCCCGCTGGTTCAGGCAGATGTGGGACGATGTGACATCCAGTACAGACGCCAGCCTTCTGGGAGCGGCGAGATTCCTCGGTCTCCTCTACGGACCGATTGACCGGCACCTGCGTATCAACGATGCCCTGAAGAAATCGCTCAAGTATCGGCTGGAGCCGCACGTGGGCTGGCGCCACGCATTGGGTGGAGTGACGTATCTGCTGTTCATCGTGCTGGTCGTCACCGGGGTGCTGCTCGCACTCTACTACAGGCCTTCCGTTGAAGAGGCATATCCCAGTGTTCAGCACATAGTGTCCGAGGTCTCGTTCGGCTGGCTCATACGTGACCTGCACGTTTGGTCCGCCAACCTCATAGTGATTGCCGTCCTCGCCCACATGGGCCGCGTGTTCTTCGAGGCGGCGTACAAGCCACCGCGTGAGACAAACTGGATAGTCGGTCTGCTGCTTCTATGTGTAATCCTGGCCTTCGGGGCAACCGGTTACTTGCTCCCGTGGGATCAGTGGGCCTATTGGACGGCCACCGAGGTGCTCGATGCGGTCTCGATTGTAGCGTTGTTTGGTGGTTGGGTCTCAGATGCACTAAAGGGCGACGTGATCGTTTCCGGTGCAACCCTGAGCCGTTATTTCGCCCTGCACGTGATCGTGTTGCCCTGGATTTCGGGGGCCTTGCTCCTATATCACTTCACTCTCATACGCCGCCGCGGAATAGCCCCGCCCATGGAGCAGGCAGAAAGAGCGCCGCGCTGGCGCATGAGCGCTGCGCTATCAGAAGAAGAACTCGAAGATTTGTCTGAGGGTACTCCGTTCTTCCCCAATCATCTGCTGCGTTCGTTTACAGTAGCCGTGTTCGTTCTGGCAGTTGCCGTAAGCTTGGCCGTGCTTTTCCCGCGTCCGGTAGCTGACCTGGCGAATCCGTACGTGTTGCCCGATGAACTGGTTTCTACATGGGTGCCGGTGGATGTGTCGCTTGCGTTGATCCGTTTTCTAGGCCCATGGGGACTGGTCCTTTTTTGGTTCCTCGGAATCGCACTCGCGCTCATTCCTCTATTCGACCGTCAACCCGAGAAACGACTGCGGCACCGGCCGGTTGCCGCTGCGATCGGTTTGCTCTTTTTCGTGGGGTATGCCGTTGCGTGGCTGGTGGGTACACAAATACGGTCCGTACCTCCCACAGCTCGACCTCAACCGGAACTGGTGGGTGAACAAAGCGAAGCGACATCGGAGGTCTTGTTGCCGGAGTTGGGTCCAACGCCGATTCGACCTGCGGACACTGCTGGCGGGAGGGACCCGTGAAACACCGGGGAACCTTACTGATTGCGGCAATTGCCGGTGTGACTGCTGCCCAAGTCGCGGTTGCAGACACAGTATACGACGCGCCATACCCGGTGCTGCAGGCGGCAAACCAAGACACGACATACGGCTGTCTGATTTGTCACGCCGAGAAGCGGCGTTCGTTCACGCTTGGGGTTCACTCGGAACGCGGCATGAAGTGTCACGATTGTCACGGTGGCAACCCCGATTCGTTCGAGCGGGCGACAGCCCACAGCGGACGTTTCCTCGGCAATCCCGACAAGTTCGAGACCATCGATTTGTGTTCATCGTGCCACTCGGATGCGAACCAGATGCGCCAATATGGAATTCCGGCGGACCAGCTTGCAGAGTACCGAACGAGCATGCATGGAGAGTTGCTACTGGAGAGGAGGAACACGGACGCACCGACCTGTACAGGCTGTCACGATGCGCACACGATCCTGCGGCCGGAAGACGCCCGCAGTAACGTCTATCCGACGAACATCCCGACTACTTGCGCAAGGTGCCATCAGAACGAGGAGTTGATGGCGAAGTACGGTTTGCCCACCAGCCAATTCGAGCGGTACCGAGCGAGCGCTCACGGCATCGCCGTGTTCGAGAGGTCGAACTTCGCGGCTCCGACGTGCATGGGGTGCCATGGCTCGCACGCAGCACTCCCTCCAGGTGTGACCGAAGTTGTGAACGTTTGCGAGCGATGTCACGTGCTGATCGGCCGTGCCTTCAATCAGGGGCCGCACTGGGCACCCGAAGGCGAGGGCAAATTACCCGGGTGTCTGGGTTGTCACAGTAACCACGGTACGGAAAGAGTGCCTCCAGACAGCATCGCATCTGTCTGCGCCAATTGTCATGAGCCGGACAGCCGGGCCGGGCTGATGGGTGCGGAACTGCAGGAAGATCTGGTGCATGCCGCCGAAAACATTGCCTTGGCCGAGCATGCAATCGAGGAGCTGTTGTTGACCGGACGGAAGGTGACAGACGAACGGTTCCGATACCAAACCGCGCTCACCAATTACAGGCAGATGGGACTCCCGCTGCACAGCTTCGACCTCGCGATGATGGACGACTTGAGCCGGCGCGTGAGTTCGAACACGGAACTCGTGCGTGCGACCGCTGAGGCTAGGGCCGAGGCCAGGTGGGAGCATAAACTCCTGCTGGTACCTGTGTGGTTTCTGGCGTTTTCTGCTATGGCCTTCGTCTGGTTCCGGTTGCGGGACCTGAAGCGCAAGGACTAGGAAACAGTGCCTCCGTTGTCCGGCCTCCTTGCGCGTTTCAGACGACCTCTACGAATCCTGATTCAGGTGTCAGTTCTCTTCGTCATTCTTGCCGCGGTGGGCACGGTTGGGTTCATCGAGTACAGTGCACAGCCAGGCTTTTGCGACAACTGCCATATCATGATTCCGTACTACGATTCCTGGGCGGGTTCATCGCACAACGACGTTCCCTGCATCGAATGTCACTATGCTCCCGGCATCAAGGCTGAGGCGATGGGCAAGATGCAGGCGGCCAACCAGGTGGTTAAGTACGTGACAGGAACGTACGGGATGAAGCCGTGGGCGGAGATAGAGGATGCGGCCTGTCTCCGATCCGGGTGTCATGAGCAGCGCAAGTTGGAAGGTGCCGTCATCTACAAGGGCATCAGATTTGATCACGCTCAGCATCTGGGAGAGTTGCGACGTGGCAAGCAGTTGCGCTGCACGAGCTGTCATTCCCAGATGGTTCAGGGAAACCACTTGAGCGTAACGGAGAGCACGTGTTACCTGTGCCACTTCAAGGAGACCCCCGAGGGTGAGCCGATAGCGGGGTGCACCGGATGCCACGTGCAACCACCGCAGGTTGAAGTGGCTGACGGTTCGATCGTGGACCATCCGCAGTACATCCGAGACATGGTCTCCTGCGTGTCGTGTCACGAAGAGGTGATCCTCGGATCCGGACTAGCCGATCAGTCACGCTGTTTCAACTGTCACAACGAACCCGAACGATTGATCCTGTTCGACGACACGGAACTGGTGCACCGCACGCACATCTCGGTTCACAATGTGGAGTGCACGCAGTGCCATATCCCCATGGAGCACGAGATCTTTGCGCTCAGGCCGACGTTCGATCTCGACTGCCGTGCGTGCCACCAACGTACTCATGAGGCGCAACAGCGACTTTACGCCGGACTGGGAGGCCACGGCACTGAGGAGATGCCCAGCTCGATGTTCCTCGCACGGGTGTCGTGCCAGGGGTGTCATGGGCTGCCGACGGAGGTCAAGGGTCACGAAGAAGTGCAGGCGGCTGGTGAGGCTACGTGCCTGTCGTGTCACGGGATCAAGTACGCCAACATCCTACCGGCTTGGCAGGATGCGATGGAGAGCAAGGTCGCGGCGGTAGACCGTGTCGTCAGAGGGGCGCGGGCGGCTGTGGGATCAACTCCGCTTGGCACCCGGGCCGCAGCAGATAGCCTCGTTGGTCTCGCTGAAGAGAACGTGGACTTCGTGAGGGTGGGGAGGGGTGCCCACAACATCGCCTTTGCGGACGAGTTGCTGAGAGGATCGCTTGACCTCGTCGGCGAAGCAATGAGCGTAGCCGACCTACCGTACAGCATCCCCAACGTGGATCTGGGGCCGCGCTTGAGCGAGAACGTGTGCCTCAGTTGTCACATGGGCATCGAGCGAAAGGCCGTTCCGTTCCGCGGGCGCACCTTCGACCACGAAAGACACGTTTTGCTTTCCGATCTCAACTGTACTGATTGTCACACATCCCTGGAAGAGCACGGGGGGACGAATCTCTCCGGCACCGAGAGTTGCGACGCTTGCCATCACCGGCAGATCGAGCCGATGAACTGTGCTGCTTGTCACGCGGGTCCGGGCGGTGCTCCCGAAGACGTGCGAGAACATCCCACCGGAGATTTCCCGCATGGTCCACATAGGGATGCGGGGCTGGCTTGCTCGATGTGTCACCAAGCCCCGGCAATGAGTACAGCACAGCTACAGTGCGAAACGTGTCACGAGATGCATCACCAGCCGGAAGCCAGCTGCATTTCCTGTCACCAGGAACGTGCCAAGCCGAAGCACGCGCTCGCCTTTGCGCACTCGCAATGCAGTCAGTGCCATGGAGAGAAGGCGAGCGGAATCGATCGCTGGACGCGCCAGGTCTGTACCGTCTGTCACACTGACAGGGTCGAGCACAATGCACCCGCCGACTGTCACCTGTGTCATGAGATGGAACCGCTAGGTGGTGCGCCCGGCGCGCCACTCGACAGATTAAATTGGTATAGACCCCGCACCACGGACGGGCTTGGGACCATAACCGACCACATCGATCCGGTGTAGATAGTCGCTGGAGGCGACCGAATGTAGTTGGGAAAACCGAAGGGCAAAAAAGGGGAAACGAGATGCGTGTCATTTCGACGGTGACGCCGTCCGTTGTTCTTGCGCTGGTCGCGCTGATGGTGGCCAGCCCCACTGAGGCCCAGGATAGAGACGTGTGCCTCATGTGTCACGCGGATGTGTCGCTGTTTGCGGGAATAGAGGACCCGTCACGGTTAGTCGTGACGCAGGAAGAGTACACACAGTCGGTACATGGGGCTCTAGGACTGTCCTGCACGATGTGCCACCAGGGATGGGCCTTCCCACACACTCCGGAAATGCCACCCCCCAACTGCGGCGCCTGCCACAGTTCTGTCAAGGCAGTCTTCGACAGTTCGGTCCACGGTTACGCGTTGGAGACCGGTAATCCACGCGCACCTACATGCTCGGTCTGTCACGGCAGTCACAATATCCTGCACAGCTCCGAACCCGAGTCCCCGACGCACCGGCTTCGCGTTCCGGAGACGTGTGCGACGTGTCACGGGACGGAGGGTCTTCTCACCGGGGAATACGTACGACTGCCGCAGATATTCGGCTCGTACGCCCAATCGGTGCACGGCGAGCAGTCTGCTCGGGGAATCTCCGCAGCGGCCAACTGTACCGACTGTCACGGGGTCCACGATTTGAGGGGGCCGGCGGATCCGACGTCGAAGATCAGTCACGCCAATGTCTCGGCTACCTGTGGCCAGTGCCATGAGGACATCAGCCGCGATTACGACGGTTCCATACACGGCCGCGCGCTGCGAGCCGGACTCATCGACAGTCCCAGCTGCAACAACTGCCACGGCGAGCACCTCATCCGGTCGCACGAAGATCCGGAGGCCCGTACATCTGGCGCTCGGTTGGCGACCGAGACGTGTGGGACCTGTCACGCAGATGCAGAGATTATCTCGAAGTACGGCCTGCGGGGAGGTGTCGTCGGATCATACGTGGACAGCTATCACGGCTGGGCTACGCGGGGTGACTACGAGGGATCGGCAACGTGCGTTAGCTGCCACACTACCCATTCGGTTCTACCGGAGACTGATTCCACGTCCGCCATCCACCCCAGCAACGTGGTGCAAACGTGTGCACAGTGCCATCCCGATGCGGATCAGGACTTCGCCGCGAGCTACACCCATGAAGCGGCCTCCATAGAGACCAACCCGGTGAACCGCATCATCCGGAATATCTATCTCGTGCTGATCATCGGTACTATCGGCGGCATGTTGCTGCACAACCTCGTGATCTTGAACTACTACCTGATGCAGCGCATCCGCGAGGAACTAGCCGGAGGTGCCGTCCGGCGCTTCGACAAGAATGAGCTGATCCAGCACATGGCGCTCACCATTTCGTTCACGCTTCTCGTGGTGACGGGCTTTGCGTTACGGTTTCCGGATGCGTGGTGGGTAAACGGCCTCGCTCAAATCGGTATGTCCGAGCCGGTACGGTCGACGTTGCATCGTATTTGTGCCGTGGTCTTGATAGCTGCCTCCATGCTTCATCTCTACTACGTAATCTTCGTGAAGCGGGGCCGTGAGGAGATCCTCGCGATGCTGCCGCGGCTGCACGACGTGAAGGAAGCGTTTGCCAACCTCAAGTATTACACCTGGCGCAGCACAAAACATGTCAAGTTCGGCCGCTGGGATTACACCCAGAAAGCTGAGTACTGGGCACTGGTATGGGGGACGATCGTAATGGTCGTCACCGGACTCGTGCTGTGGTTCCCGGAACGGGCGGTAAAGATACTGCCCGCAATGGTCGTCACGATTTCCCAGACGATCCACTACTACGAGGCCTGGCTGGCGACACTCGCGATCCTGGTATGGCATTTCTTCTTCGTGATCTTCCACCCCGATGCCTACCCGATGAATTGGGCTTGGATAACCGGCAAGCTTTCTCGGGAAGAGGTCAGGAAGCACCACGCCAGGTGGTACGAAGAGGAACTGGCTCCCGGAGTGAAGCTGCGCGATCCCGGTTCGGAGCAGGGACAGCGGTGATCTGGTCTTTA
>JBDGZZ010000034.1:0-48315 GCA_039588335.1 Gemmatimonadota bacterium
TACCGGCGTACACTACCTGAAACCGAAGTTCGACCTGTCCGGAGCGCACAAAGAGCAGATACAGGGCTGGTTCACCAGCCCTGAAGACCGTCTCGCCCCGCTTGACGGTGGTGACCTCACACCGCTCCCCAACCGTGTGCAGCTGGTCCCGCGTCAGGCCTTGGAAGATCGCGAGCCGCTCGAGTCCCTCGACCATGATTGATTCCTTCCAACGCGAATTGCGGCGCCTCTTCGCCGGCGGCGCGGACGCGATGCCCGCCCTCTAAGAGCCAAGGTGCGAGCACTTCCCCGCTGACGCAAGATGGCGGATGACGATGCCGAACGAGCTTCCGTGCCCGCCCGGCGTGAAAGGCCTCCGCAGTAACGCCCCGGCGATTTGATATCGGATTCTCCTATACTTGTTTGCCCCCGGTTGGGCTAGGATGTCCGAGAGGACGCCGAGCTCGGCGAGAATTTGCACGCCCTGTTTCCCCTCGGCAAAAGGAAGTTTCCCCTCGCCAAGATGAGGCTTGCTCTTGATGATATCCGCCCTGACATGGTTAGCGCGCGCCGCGAAGTGTGCCAAAACGGCTGACTCTTGGTGACGGGAACCCCTAGCTGAACAGCAACTGCGTATTCGCGAGGAGACGTGGGGAGGAAGCTGCAGGTAAAGCTCTGGCCCGAGGAATGCGAACCGCATACCGATCCCAGATTCCCCAATCTAAGCCTCGGATGAGAGAATCTTTAACCTGGTAAACTGAGCACGGTGCGCCACTAAATTGTGTGCTAGTGGTGCGGCCTAACGGAAACGGATCAGTCAGGACGGAGATGCTCAGGGCAGCGGTCGGACTCCTCGGTACAACTCTACTGTTGGCAGCGTACCCGGCCGCGGCGCAGGAGAGTGCTGCCTGCCTCATGTGTCACTCGAATCCATCGATGTTCCAAGGGGTGCCTGACCCGGCGCGATTCGTAGTCACCGAAGAGATGCACCGCGGGTCGGCCCATGGCGACGCGGGGATGGAGTGCACGACCTGTCACATGGGCCTGGAGTTCCCCCACCCGGACGATCGAGTGGAAGTCGAATGCTCCCGGTGCCATGCCGAGCAGGGACGGCAGCATGCCGAGTCGTTACACGGCCAAGCTGCATCGAGGGGTGATCCCCTGGCACCAAGCTGCACCTCGTGTCACGGGGTCCACGATGTTCTCGCGCACACCGACCCGCAATCGCCCACTCGCGTAATGAACATCCCGTTTCTGTGCGGCGAATGCCACCAGGAAGGCTCGCCCGTCTCGCAGACGCGGAACATCCCGCAGGACAGCATACTCCAGAACTACTCGCTGTCGATTCACGGGACCGGCCTTTTCCAGCAGGGGCTGACCGTCACGGCGGTGTGCACCTCCTGTCACACGTCGCACCAGATTCTACCACACACCGATCCGCGTTCCAGCATCAACCGAGACAACGTGGGCCGGACGTGCGAACAGTGTCACGCACAGATCGAGCAGGTGCACCGCCAGGTGATAGAGGGACGACTGTGGCGCGAACAGCCTGAAGTGATTCCGGCATGTGTCGACTGCCACCAGCCACACGTAATTCGTGGAGTTCTCTACGAGGCCGGCGCGGCGAACCAGGACTGCTTCAGGTGTCATGAGGACCCAGAACTCATGGGGGTTGCCCAAGGCGATACGGTCTCTCTCTTCGTGGACGAGCAGGCTTACAACGCGTCAGCGCACGCGACCACTGCTTGCGCGCAATGCCACACCGATGTCAGTTCGGCCCGCATGCGTCCGTGTGAGACAGCAACATCGCGGGTTGACTGCGGCATCTGCCACGCCGGGCCGATGCAGCAGCATAGTGAGGGGATGCACGGGAGACTGGCCGACCAAGGAGATCCCGACGCTCCGCTATGCCTGGATTGCCACGGCAAACACAACACCAAAAAATATGTATGGCCGACCTCGCCGACTTTTCCACGCAACGTTCCCGAGCTTTGTGCCAGATGTCACAGGCAGGGCGAGGCGGCTGCCGTACGGATAGAAGAGCAGCTGGCGATGCGCGAACTGCTCGAGTTCGCGCAGGAAAACCCGGAGAACCTGGCCCAGTTGATGACTCCCGTAGAGAGCTACGAGATGAGCATTCACGGCCAGGGATTGTACCAGAGCGGACTGGTGGTCACTGCGACCTGTTCCAGTTGCCACACCGCTCACCGGCCTCTCCCTCCGGCCGATCCTGCATCTTCCATACACCCCGACAATGTTGCCGGTACGTGTGGTACCTGTCACCACGGGATAGAGGAGCAGTTCCAGACCAGCATCCACTGGCCTGGAATTGGTGAGGCGCCCGCGGAAGATCTGCCGAGCTGCGAAGACTGCCACACATCTCACACGATTAGCCGCACCGATCGTGCTGACTTCCGCCTCATGATGATGGATCAGTGCGGTCGATGTCACGCAGAAGAATCGGAAACCTTCTTTGAGACGTTCCACGGTAAGGTGTCCCGGTTGGGTGATGCCGCTGTAGCCAAGTGTTACGATTGCCACGGGACACACAACATCTTGCCGACCACTGAACCTGCTTCCGTGCTCAGCCGGCGCAACATAGTCGAGACCTGTTCCCAATGTCATGCGGGTGCAAACCGGCGCTTCACGGGTTACCTGACCCACGCGACCCACCACGATCAGGACAGATATCCTTTCCTTTTCTGGACTTTTTGGGGGATGACAGCGCTGCTGGTCGGTACCCTGACCTTAGCCACCATCCACACCGCTGCTTGGCTCTTCAGACTGTGGCGAACACCAGGTGAGTGGACCCGACACAAGGCCGTTCCCGGCCAGAAGCTCTACCGGCGCTTCACCACGTTCCAGCGCTCGTTGCACCTAGTGATGTTGCTCAGCTTCTTCACGCTGGCGCTAACGGGAATGGTGCTCAAGTTCTCGAACACCGGATGGGCCCAGTTTCTGTCGAGTGTTTTCGGCGGATTCCACGTCACGGGATTCCTACACCGATTCGGCGCCGTCACCCTCATTGTCGTTTTCTTCGTTCACCTGCGGGACGTGTTCAAGCAGAGAAGAGCGACGGACAGGAGCTGGTGGCAGTTCATAGGTGCCGATGATTCCCTGGTATTCAACAAGACGGATTTGAGAGAGTTCATCGCATCCATGAAGTGGTTTGCCGGCCGTGGACCACGCCCCAAATACGGCCGCTACACCTACTGGGAGAAGTTCGACTACTTTGCGGTCTTCTGGGGCATGATGGTCATCGGGTCCACGGGCCTGTTCCTGTGGTTCCCCGAGTTCTTCACGATAGTGCTCCCAGGCTGGTGGGTGAACGTCGCGACGATCATCCACAGTGACGAGGCGTTGTTGGCGGTGGGCTTCATATTCACAATCCACTTCTACAACACCCACTTCCGGCCGGACAAGTTTCCCATGGACCCTGTGATCTTCACCGGCCGTGTACCGCTTGAAGAATTGAAGGCGGACAAGCCGCGCGAGTACGAAGACTTGGTAGAGAGCGGAGAGCTTGACAAGCTTCTGGTGGAGCCCTATCCGGAGAAGCTGGAGACTGGGTTCAAGGTGTTTGCGTTCTCCGCACTAGGGATCGGCCTGACGTTGATTGGGCTGATTCTGTACTCCGTATTGTTCGGATATAACTGAGGCCGGGCGGCTCGGCGAAGGCCTTGTGTACCATACGTTTGACCATAGTTTAGCGACCATGTAGCAGTTGGGCCGTGGGGCCGGCCCGGCAGACTCTAAACCCTCCGGAGGGCTAATGAAGCCATCCAGACTGGTGGTCGTCCTGGCCATCGGATCAGTGATGTTTTGGGCAGTGCCCGCTCACGGTCAGGGCTACCGCGTACGTATCGATACGCGCTACCAATCGGTTGCCTACCGCGGCGTCCAGCTGGACAGCATTCTGGCCGCCGACGCGGTGGTAGGTGAAGGTGGCGGATGGGAGACGCCCGACGGTTTCGCGGCGTACTGCCCGAACGGCGCCCTCTACTGCACTTACTACACCGCTGGCGATTCGAGGCGGGGCAACCCGTTCGTTGCCAGCGTAGATGGTAGAATCTGGGGCCTCGGCGTAACTGGGCTCAGCATAGTGGGGAAGGCGCGCTTGGGGTGGGACATCTCCGATCCCGTTGAGTGGCCCGGGGTAGATCCAGCGCTGCAACTGGTGGAGGGATACGCCGAGTACGTCAACCGGTTGCTCACGGTGCAGCTAGGCCGCACAAACGTAATGACTCGGTTGGGGTACTGGGGTTTCGATGGCGCTCGAGCGGACGTACGCTTGCTGGACGACAAGTTCTTCGTGCAGGGTTACGGGGGTTGGGGTTTGGCCCGTGGAGTAGCGCTTCCGGTTACCAGCAGCGCGCTCAACCCACTGGACGATCTGCAGCCACGCGAACGGCAGGTTCTCTGGGGAGCCGGCCTCGGCTGGTCGCAGCAGGGTGTGGATGCCAGGTTGATCTACCAACGGCAGATAAGTTCCGAGAGCGACAATATCGTCGGCGAGTTCGCCGCATTCGACGCAACCATCAGGCCCTCAGCGAGTTTCGCAATCGTTGGAGGTGTGGACTATGACGTTGCGACCGGAAACTGGGGAACCGCCGATCTAGCCGCCACAATCACGGCGCCCCGCGGTGGTCTAGCGGTGACGGTGGGAGGGAAGCGCTACCGGCCGTATTTCCCGCTGTGGACCATCTGGGGCGCGTTTAGCCCGGTCGGGTACAGTGCCGGCTATGGTTCGGTCAGCTACGCGCCGATTTCGGGCCTCGAGCTGTGGACCAGAGGCGAGGCTTACGGATATGAGGACACTGAGGCCGAGTCGTCGAATGTCAGTGTCGAGAGCGACGGTTGGCGCTGGACCCTGGGCGGTGCGTATAAGTGGACTGCGGGTTGGACGTTCAAGGCCGATTACTTCATAGACAAAGGACCGGGCTCACGGTCGCTCGGGTTCGACTTCGTTACCACATGGCAACCCATGGGGTCGGTCTACGTCACCGCAGACGTGCAGCGTCTGCAACGGCCGCTCGAATTCCGTTTCGACGACATTGACGTGTGGTCGTACGGATTACGGCTCGACTACAGGACGGTCAGAGGCGTTCGGCTCAACGGGGAAGTTCGCTATTATGACGAAAAGCGCGATCGTCTCGATGGGGCCGCGTTCAGCTGGAATCAGTTCCGACTCAACCTGGGTGCGATGGTGAACTTCGGTACTCCAATCGTCGGGGGCCTGCACCCCGCAATACTCCGTGTTCCGGAAGTCAGGGGGACGAGATGAAAGCGATGATGACACTATCAATGCCGGCCGTCGCCGCCGTCTTGGGTCTCACCTTGACTCCGGGAGAGCCCACCAGCTTGGCAGTCGAGTTCTCCCACGCCAAGCATTTGGCGCTGATGGACTGTACGATGTGTCACTCCGGCGTGGCCGATGGGAACATGTATCCGGACCCGACGTTCTGCGGCGCCTGCCACAACGGTTCCGTACAACCGGAGGTAGACTGGAGCCCGCCGGTACCGAGCCCGCAAATGAACTTGCGATTCAGCCACGGTACTCACATGAGTGCTGCCGGCAATGAGTGCGCCGATTGTCACGTGGACGCTGGCTCGGGTGACAACGTCGTTAACCTGGCCATTGTCGAACAGTGCCGTGAGTGTCACAGCAATTCTCCGGTGCTCAAGACGACGTCCGTGTGGCACGGTGGGGGGTGGGTCGCGCGGCATCAGTTAGAGGCTGCAGCGTCACCGGAGTCATGTGCGAACTGTCATGTGCGAGCCGACTGTTTGGAATGTCACCGTCCCAACGCGGCAACGGGTTCACCGGCATACCATGCGGCGAATTTCCTCAGCGGACATCCAACCTGGGCGTACAATCGGTCCGTGACGTGCGCAGACTGCCACAACACCGCGGCCTTCTGCGTCGATTGTCACCAGAACGCCGGCCTGACCTCGACTGACGGTATCGGTGACACCCGTTTTCACGACGCGAAGCAGAACTTCACCACTGGTCACAGCCAGGCTGCGCGCCAGAGTCTAGAGACGTGCGTAGCGTGCCATACACAGAACGACTGCCTCGGCTGTCATTCAGCGACGGGGCCTGGCAGGTTCAGTCCCCATGGGCCCGGGTTCGACGCAGAGAGGTTGCGAAAGAAGAACCCGTCCATGTGTGCGGTATGTCACGGGACGAATATCCCCGGAGGTGGATAGGAAGAGGGGCTTCGGTGTAACAGAAGGAGAGGGGAGCGGGGAGCGGGGAGCAGTGAGCGGTAATGATTGTGTGAAGAATAAATGAAGGAGGCTCGCGCCGCATGGCGCGTTGCCGTATTTTGAAGAATTGGTCAACTGAAACTGGGAGTTATTGAAATGAAGAGTCGTCGTATTCCTGCCGTCATTGCAGTGGCTCTCGTCGCCGTAGTATCCGTTGCTGCGATCGCTCAGGACGCAAAGCCCAAATCTGTGAGTCACGACCTCGCCGGTCGTGAGCAGTGCTTGATGTGCCACACCGCAGGCGCGATGGAAGCGGTACCGGATGCGCCGGCGAGTCACGCCGAGCGGCCGAACGAGGTCTGTATGTGGTGTCACGCTGCGGATTCGCCGATGATGACGGTAACGCCCAAGAAAACGCCGCACGACCTGGCCGGGCGCGATCAGTGCATGATGTGCCACAAGGCCGGCGCAATGGAGGCAATACCCGACGCCCCCGCCAATCACGAGGAAAGAGACGTCAAGTACTGCGTGATGTGTCACCCGGCGGCCGGCTGAGACGTAGGTAGATTAGCTGTGACGAGCGGGCGGGGATAACCCCGCCCGCTCTTTTTTTTTGCTAGGCACACATCCATGTTTCCGATATTGTGGATATAGTCCCTTAACAGACGTACTTCGGTTGTACTCACACATCCTCATGCGAATATCTCTGGAGCCACAAGCGTAAAACTTCGGTCTCGTTCTTTCATGCAAGCTTCAGAGAAAACTTAAGTCCTCTGAATAGTTTCACTTCTACAATACATAAGCCAGCGTTGCATTTAGCCTTGAGGAGCCCTCGTTGCGCTGGCGTTAACAGTACGAGTGGATGCGCACTCCTCGAGGTTCTCTTGTTGCTTACAAGGAGAATCATCTAATGAGACGATCGCTCTCAAAACTCACCGCACTGGCGACGGCTCTGCTCTTCGGCGTCTTTATGGCGGCCTGCGAAGGTGCTCAGGGCCCCGCGGGCGAAGACGGTGCTGACGGCACTAACGGCACTAACGGCGTTGACGGCGTTGACGGCCAGGACGCCAACCAGAACTGCATCCAGTGCCACTTCAACGACACGGAACTGCTGGCCAAGCAGCTCCAGTACCTGAACTCGTTCCACTACACGGGTGGCGATTTCGAGCGCTCCACAACGAGCTGCGCTCCCTGCCACACCCACGAGGGGTTCATCGAGACCAGGATCGTCAATGACCCCCCGACGCAAGTAACGGCGGCGGACGTCGTTGATCCGACACCACCCAACTGCCGCACGTGCCACATGATTCATACCACCTACACGGATGCCGACTACGCTTTTACTACGTCGAGTGCGGTCGCTCTGTGGTATCCCGACACCGAGACGGTGGATTTCGGCACCGGTAACCTCTGCGCCAATTGCCATCAGGCCAGAATACCGAGCCCGATTCCGGTGCTTGGCGCTGGCATCATCACTGTTGGGTCGGATCGTTTTGGCACTCACCACAGCCCGGTGGCAACCACGCTGGGTGGTGGGGATGGCTTGATCCCGTTCACCGGCACCATGACAGTTCCAGCCGGACCGAACACGCACGGGAACGTGGCTGTCAACGCGGACGGTTGCATCACCTGTCACGGTGGCACGGCATTCGGAGACCAGGCTGGCGGCCATACGTGGGCAATGGAGTATGAGTATCACGGCGGTCCTGTGGACAACGTCGCGGGCTGTAATCAGAGCGGTTGTCACTCCAATGAAACCTCGTTCGATATTAATGGTGTACAGACCGACTTCGACACGAATATCGAAACCCTGAGGGCTCTCTTAGAGACACACTGCATTTACGATCCCTCGAACGGTCGAAACTTCGAGGGCGACTTCGATTCGGATATCGTGGCGGCGTATCTCAATTGGCAGATTTTGTCGGAAGACAAGAGCCATGCGGTTCACAATCCGCCGCGCATCGAGGCCATCTTGGCCAACACCATCGAGACGCTCCAGGCGCTGGCGGTACCGGTCTGCCCGCCACCGGCACCATAAGTGACTGAGTAGCTGTACTGAGGTACACGCAGGATAGGCCCCTGCCCTCGAAAGAGGGTGGGGGTTCGTTTTTGGGAACTGGGGAACTGGGGAACGAGGGAACTAGGGAACTGGCAGAGAAGAGTGCATAACGGAACAAGCCGGAGGGTGGGGTGGTAACGCTGTACCCTGTACCCTCTCGCCCTGCCTACGGCTGTATATAGACCCCCAACGTCAGGTGCGTCGTGGTGACGTGCGCGAACTGACCCTGGGGCGACGGTCCGGTTAGGAACTCCGCTGCTATCCTGGCTTCCCGCCCAGGAATCAGGCGCGGAAATAGAGCCCCGATTTGAACGTTCACGCGAGGGTCCCAGTCGGTTTCCTGCTCGAGTTGCATGTCGACCGCCCCATAGGGTGACACGAACTTATCGGACGTTCGTTCCACGAACTCCGCCCCGAACTGAGCTGTCCAGCGGTCGTCTTCATCGGGGTGTACGTTGTAAGCCCAGCCACCTCCGCCGTAGGCTCCCACGATCGAAATCACCCGGATGTAAGCCAATCCTCGCACGGCGTCGCGGCTGTAGTTGATGCCCTCGAGGTCGAATCGCTGGCTGTACTCGTCTCCCAGGTGTGAACTCATGTGGAAGTACTCGAGTTCGAACCAGTGATCACCTCTGTGCAGTACGAACGGCACGGTGATGAGCCAGTCGGTGCCTATCAGGTCCCGCTCGTTGCTATGCAAGCTGAATCGGCCGAACACGCCCCCCTGAACGCCGACGGCCAACCCGTTCCGCAGGTCGTCGCCAGCCAACAGCAGGACGGGCAGGTTGATGCCGAACCCCACCTCCGTCTCGAGTCCCGGGTCATACGCGTTTGGGCTCTCGATGTTGACGACTAGCTTCGCGACGTTCACCGGATCGCGTGGTGCGCCGAGCAGGGTCGGCATGTAGTCGTGTGAAGGGAACCAGCGTGAGGGGGATTCCTGGGCATTGAGGTCGGCAGGAAGAAGAAGAGTACACAGGAGCATGAGGGGCATGAGTCGCCCGAACTGCAGAGCGGCGGGATTGGTGAACATGGGGTGAGAACGATAGCGAGATCGGTGCCGGAATTGCACCTCCGGCCTATTACGTTCTGCCTTCCTCCAGGGCCTTGTCCCGGAAGTCCTCGATCAGCAGCCAGTGAGCCTCATATTCCGGTCTCGCCATGGCCATTTCTCCTGGGTAACGATTCAAGAACCGGCTGTGTGCGTCCTGTATGCCCTCAGAATCCCCCCGCTGTTCGTAGACCCAGCCGCGCAGTAGAGGAGCAAACAGATGCTCTGGAGACTCGATCTCGATTGAATCTGCCTGTGCCAGTATGGCTTGCTGGTCCCGTGTGATCTCACACAGAAGGCCGATGTGAAACCGGGTGTCCACATTGGAGACTTCCAGCATCCGGTACGCCTCGATGGCCATCCTGGCAGCGAAGTTTGCCACGGCCGTATCGCCACCTTCGTGGGCGCGCATCGCCCTGTCGAAGAACTGATCGGCTGCTTCGCGTGGAGATGCCGGTGCGGTGGTTGTGGGGCGCGGCAGGGGCAGCAGGCTGACGTTGGCAGTCGGATCTGTGGGTGGTCCCATCCTGAGAGCGGCCACGATGATGACTAATCCGGTGGCGGCCGCTGCGGCAACCAGTGGCCAATACAGTCGCGATGAGCGCCTGATCCGCAGGTTGTGAGAACAACTGCTGCAATAGAGTGTGCCAGGCTCGAGCTGCACGTTGCATTCGGGACAACGTGCGGCCTTCAAGACGGCGCCACAGCCGCGGCAGAAACTGCCCCCAGACTCCCGTCCACAATTGGCACAGCTTGTGGTCGTTCCCATTCTCTCCTCGATCACGGCGCACGCCACCCGCGCGGCCTGTCCTACGTAAGCGCAGAGGACGTGAAATCTCTGTTAATCCGAGGTGAAACTGGGTCTCTGTCGCGGTGGCGTGAGTGGTGGTGGGCCGATCTACAGTCCCCCGGGGCCGCCCGCCTCGATCCGGAAGCTCTCAATGAGGGGGCCGTGCAGTTGGTATTCCGGCCTTCCCTGAACCATCTCGTCGTCGTAGCGTACGAGAAACTGCTTATAGGCGTCCTGGGCGCCCCCAGAGTCGCCTCTGCCGGCATGAACCCGGTGCCGCAGCATGACGGAGAACAAGTGATTCGGTGTAGCTACCTCGATCGAGTCGGCCTGCGCCAGGATGGCGTTGTGGTTGCCCGTGATTTGGTGCAGCAGTCCAATGTGGAATCGGGCGTCTGCGTCGAGGTTCGACAAGTTGGCGTACGCTTCCAGAGCCATCCTGCCGGCAAAAGTGGCTTGCGCTGAATCTCCGCTCTCGTAGGCCCTCATGGCACGATCGTAGAACTGCTCGGCCTCCTGGAGTGGACGTAACGGCTGGGCCGTTGCAGCGGTGCGTGGTGGCACGATCGGGACGGTGGGATGCGTTGACGTTGGTCCCGGACCCATCTGTAGGGCCACCACTATCACGGCGATACCGGTCACTGTGAGTGCCGTCACCAGGGGCCAATACATCCGCGACCGCTGCGGTACCCGGAGGTTGTGCGAGCAACTGTTGCAGAAGAGCGCACCCGGCTCGAGCTGAGCGTTGCATTCGGGACACGGCGCGCCCTTCAAGGCAGCGCCACAGCTGCGGCAGAAATTGCCACTGGCGTCCCGTCCACAATTGGAACAGCTCGTATTGATTCCCATTCTCTCCTCGGCTCGGCGCACGACTAGCGCCGCTCTCTCCCTACGCAAGCCCAAGGGGCATGAATTTTCGGTTAATTGGAGGTGAAACCGGATGTCAGCCGCCTACCCTGCTCCGGATCCTCGCTGTTTCAGTTCCCTATTGCCTGCTGTGCCTCGTTCCGGAAGGCCTCGATCAGCCGTCCGTGCGACTGGTATTCCCGTTTACCTGTCGCGATCTCGAGCTCGTAGGCCTCGAGGAAGCCGCGATAGACATCGCCTGCCGACTGGGAGTTACCTTTCTGGATATAGGCGCGATGGCGCAGCAGAAATGCGAACAAATGGTTCGGGTATGTCAGCTCGATCGAGTCTGCTTGAGCCAGAATCGCATCGTAGTCGCGCGTGATTTGGAGTAGCAGTCCCATGTGGAACCGCGTGTCAGCGTCCTGCTCCGGTAACTGGGAGTAGGCTCCTAGAGCCAGGCCCCCGGCGAACGCCGCTTGCGCCGAGTCTCGGCCCTCGTGGGCGCGCATGGCCTGGTCGAAATAGCGGTCGGCCTCGCCACGCGGTGTGCCGGCGGCGAAACTCGATACGTTGGGGTTCACCTGTTGGACGCCAGGGGCGGCCAACTGATTGGCGGGAGGTTTTGGCCCGAACGGTCCGACAGTGACCATCGCCACGACCACCAACACCACCGCCGCCGCCGCCGCGATGATCAGGGGCGTATACGAACCGGTTCCCTGTGCGGCTCCGAGCGCATGCCCGCAGTTGTTGCAGAACTTAGAGCCCGACGGCAGCGGGACACTGCACTTGGCGCACTTAGCGCCCTTAAGGGCAGCTCCGCAGCCGGTACAGAAGTTACCGGATGCGGGTTGGCCGCAGTTGGGGCAGTGGGATTGGGGTTTCTTGGTCATCTATGCCTCGTCGGGCGTTGGGCGATGCCCTTGCTGGTCGGTCCTTCGAATAAAAGACGCCTGACAGTGAAGATTTGGTTAACGAGTGGTGAAACGACCCTACGCCCCCTCCCCGCCCAGGAGCGGGGAGCGGGGAGCGGGTCTAAACAGTTGGGTCTACTGTGTATCCCAGGTAGGTCAGCACGATGATGTAGACGATGATCCCGATCCCCAACCACGTGAACAAGGGACTTGCCTCGCCGCGGGCGGAACGTCGGTCGAGGAACGGGATCAAGAGCAGCAGCACACCCGCCAGCCCGAAGCCGATGATACCCACGATCTCCCCTTCGATCCCTAGAATGTGTGCCGGCAGGTACTTGAGCGTCTGGAACGTGAACATGAAGTACCACTCCGGCTTGATGCCGGCCGGAGCTGAGGCAAACGGGTCGGCTTTTTCGCCCAGGTGGGCCGGGAAGTAGGCCGCGAGCGCCGCCAGCACAGCCAGTGCGATGAGCCATCCTACCAGGTCGCGCAGCAAGAAGTCGGGTAGGAAGGGCATTGCCTTTTTGCCACTGGGCTCTCGCTCGACCTGGTTCGGGACGCTCATTCCCTGCTTCTGCACGAGGAATAGGTGGAGTCCAAGGATCGCGGTAGTGAGCGCCGGCAGAACGGCCACGTGAAACGCGTAGAAACGCGTGAGTGTGGCACCCGTGACATCGTCTCCACCGCGTGCTACACGGAGTAGAAACTCCCCGACCACCGGCACCGCGCCCACGATCTCCGTCCCGACTCGGGTCGCGAAGTACGCCAGCTCATTCCACGGCAGCAGGTACCCGGTGAAACCGAAAGCCATGGCGGTGCCCATGAGCGCAACGCCCGAGAACCACGTGATTTCCCTGGGTTTGCGGTATGCCTTGAGCAGCAATACGCTGAAGAGGTGGAGAAACAACGTGAATATCATCATTTTTTCTTTCCACGCGTGGATCGATCGAACCAGCCAGCCGAATTCCACCTCGGCCATGAGGAACTGGACCGACTCGAAAGCCTCTTCGGCGCTGGGACGGTAGTAAAACAGCAGCAGTATGCCGGTGGAGACCTGGATGATGAAGAGGAAGAGCGTCATTCCACCCAGGTAGTACCAGACCGTATGTTTGTGCACTGGCACTTCCTTCTTTTTGGCCAGCGTCTTGACGGTCTCTAGTCCCAGACGCTCGTCGACCCACTTTTCCAAGGTCGCAAGCCGACTCTGAATGCGGCCCATGTCAGGTTCTCCGGCTCACGACGATCTGGTCGCCGCGCACGTTTACGACATACGTTTCGAGAGGCGTCGGTGGTGGGCCCTCGATGTTCTGACCGTTCAAGTCGAAATGACCGTTGTGGCAGGCACACCAGATGTGGCCGATGTCATCCCGGTACTGGACGATGCAACCAAGGTGTGTACACGCAGCCGAATAGGCGCGCAGCTCACCGGACGCTGTCTTGACCAACAATCCGGCGCGGCTGCCAAATCTGAAGATCTCTGCGCTGTTGGGAGGAATGTCATCCGGTTTCATCGGCAGAGTCACGGATGTCGCGGCTGACTCGCCGGCTGCCGGTGGCACGAGGTACCGGCCGGTCGGATACACAACAGCTAACACCAAACCGCCCAGGCTAGTGCTCAACAGCCAGGTAGTGAGCGTTCTGCTCAGGATCCAATCGATGAACTTCCTGCGGGAGGCGCCCGGAGTCCGCACTTCGTCAGCCATTCAAGTTCCCCATGTCAAATTGCCTGTCGCTTGTGTTCCAACTGCCGGATTCTGAGCAGTAATCCCACTATTAGTGCGACGATGATCGTGACTGAGATCGCGAGACCTGTTCGACGGAATTGAAGCTCTCCCAACGCATCCATGCCCCGCTGGTGGGCCTCTGAAGTGATCTCCAGTCCGTCCTCGACATCAGCCGTAACCGCCTCGACGTTAAAGGCGTGCATGGAGGCTCGTGCCTGAACCGCGGCGTTGTTCGCGTTCCCCAGGTCGAACTGTGCCTCGCTCACCTCCATTCCAGCTTCTTCCGCCAAACTGAGAATCGAGTCTGCCGCTTCAAAGGAAGAACCGAGAGAGTCGATCAACGACCGCATCGTTGTGGCCACCTCACCACCAGTATCGCCCTCTGAGTGACATCTGGCACAAACCGCACCCTCACCCAGTCCCAGCATCTCATCGCTCGCGCGCACGATGTCGTGATTCTGGTGACAGGTGGCGCACCCGGGCACGCCCAGCATCGCGAACGTCTGTGCATGACGGCTATCCGAAAAGTTGTCGGCCATGACAGAGTGGCACTGGCCGCATACGTTCCCAACCCAAGAGATCCCCGGTGGGGCTGCTCCGTGGTTGCCGTGGCAATCGTTGCAGGTGGGAGCGGAGAGATCTCCCTCGACCGACATCATCTCCCAGTGGACGCTGCGCTGGTACCGCTCCAACTGATCAGTCGGAATCGGGTACTCGGCCATGTACCCCGCATTCGCGTGGCAGGTACCACAGGTCTCGGCCACATTGAGCGGGTTGACACTGGACAACGGGTCCGTGGGCGGTCGAATGGAGTGTGCAGGATGACAACTGGTGCAAGTGGCGACGGCAGTGTCTCCCAACTCGGCTAGCAGTCGGCCGTGCACGGAAGTGATGTACTCAGTCACCTGGTCGACCCGGATCGACGGGTTGTACTGTCGCATGAACTGCGCATCGGAGTGACAGCGACCGCAGAACTGGGGTGTGCCCTGCACGCTGGGTTTCCCGACAAAGCCCCTGGCCGGATCCATGCCCACGAGGCCTGCGGCGGTCGCGTCGCCCCCGTGGCACGAAACACAGGTCAGACCCCTCTGCGAATGGATGTCTGTGGCGAATGCCGTCACCGGCGCCGAAAGCCTCTCGTCCAGTGCACTGTGGCAACTAGAGCAGTAGTTCACCGGCGATTCCTGAGCTGCGATGGGTGCCGGAACCTTGGCCAATGCCGCGACAACTAAACTGAAGGCCACTACAGTCTTCACCGGGCCCTCCCAATGGTCTGTAGGTATGCCGCGAGGTCTGCCATCTCCTTGGCAGCAAAGGATGGCCAGGTAACCGTGTTGCGTCCCGGCCCATCCAGAATTAGTACATGGTTCCACAAGGACGAGATGACTCCGGCCTGGGATGTGAGGCCCCGGGCCTGTGTCAGATCACTGGCCGTGTCACCACCGCGACCCGATACCGAGTGGCAAGCCAAACAGCCCTTGTCTCTCATCAGTTGCGGTCCCTGGTCAGAGTCTCCTGCCTCTGCGGAGTACTGTACGAGGTACAGATAGGCTATAAGGTCAGCCATCTCGCCGGCACCGAGCTGTGGCACCGAAATGCCGGCTTGTCTCATCGCCGCCGTCATTGCGGGCGCCTTGTTCCACATGGCTGCTGCGAAATCGACGAGACTGCGCCGGCCAGTAAGCTGAAACAGGTCAGGGCCAACCTTTCCACCCACTCCCTGAATACTGTGGCACTCTACGCAGCTCCTCTCCTCGAACAGCCTGCGTCCTTCCTCTGCACGGCCGGGCATAACATACATCGACCCTTCGGGTAACCGTCCGGAAGTGGATTTCAAGAACGCGATCAGATCGACCAGCTCGGACCCGGAGAACGTCGTGCGGCGGATGCCTCGTTCACTCATGGCGGCGGACATGGAGGGACCGTGATTCCACAGAGCCGTCGCTATTTGGACAGGTGAGCCGTATTGGTTCAAGAAGTCGAGGCTGGGACCGGCCACGCCGCCCATTCCACCAACCTGGTGACACACGAGGCACGATTTTTCGGAGAAGAGCTCCCTGCCCGTCGCCGTATCACCTGGAGGCTCGAAATAGTCCAGCCATAGGAGGAACGCGATGAGGTCACCGGCCTCCCACGGCGTTAGGCGCGGGCGGTCGATGCCCATTGCCCGCATTTGAGCCACCATGTTGGGGAGGTGGTTCCACATAGCGGCGGCAAAGCCGTAGAACGACTCGGGACGCTCGGAGCTGGCCAAGTCCGGCGCAGACTGTCCACCAAGGCCGTTGACGGAGTGACACGCACTGCAGCCGCGGGTACCGAACACTCGCGAACCCGCAAGAACGCTTTGCGTCTGTCCTGTGGGAACCTGTGCCCATGCCGGCTGGGGCGAAAACGGGAGTGAAATTGCCACCAACCCGCTTGCCAGCACGAGCACTCGCAACATTTCAGAGAGACTGATCATGGATGCAGCTATCATGATAGCCAGGGAAGGGCCATCAATGCCAGCGCGGCCAGATTACCCGGCCGTTCCTGACGATTCGGGCGGTTCCTCGGACCGTCCCCCAATGACGAGTCCCCCGAGACCCACCAGGAATGCCAAGCCGCCCAAAGCGACACCGGCGTTTCGCGCCCACGGGAGCCACGTAGGCAGATCGGTGAACCTCTCCATGACCCAGGTCAGGAGCGAGATCGTGAGCAACACCACGCCTGCTGCAAACAGCCTCATCCACTTGACCCGCTTGGCGTAGCGATCGAGGGGGAAGCTGCATTTGGGGCAGACCTTGCCTGAAGGTTCTCTCCAGACGAACGACCAGCGTTTTCCTGGGACCGCCTGTTCTTCCGGGGCCGTGTCACTGGGGACCACGAAGGTTGGGTTTACAAACTGATTGCAGCCCGGACACCTGACACCTGCGACCACGGCACTAATGCGGGCACCAATACGGTTCATATAGCGCTCCTTGTCGACAACTTATGCACTTGCTTGCGATGTGGTGCCAGTTTCTTGATCAGTCCACGGCGGAAGGATCTTTACCAGCACCCAGAGGATTATTAGAGGCAACAACAGCAATCCCATGGTCATCGCGAGCCCTTCGATTCCGAGCAGTTCCACCTTGTACACGGTTAGACCCCTTAGACTCTTCGAAAACAGTTGACCGCCGATCACCACGTTCCAGCGGATGCTGAAGATCCCGATCTGGATCAGCACGGCGCAGGTCAGGTAAATCAACTGTTTCAGCTCCGGAGCCACTCTCAGGAAGCCTCCTTTGTGCAGAGCCGGCGAAGTCAGCCCTAGCATGACCAGCGGGATAATCGTTCCCATCAGCACTTGGAGCACTATCAAACTGATGAAGAGCCGGCTCTCGATCATCTGCGAGAGGATCTCTATCGATTCCTCCGCTTCGTATAAGCGGTGGATGAAGTCCAGTGATTCCAGGGAAGCGTCGACGATAAGTGCGTAAAACAGGAATTGAGCCAACTTGTCTAGGCACGCCATGTCTATTTTTCGCCAGCGGAACATGGTCGTGAGCATGTAGAGAACGAGCACCAATGCAATGCCGGACACGATTGCGGAGAACAGGAACACAACCGGCATGAGCACGCTGCTCCACCAGGGATTCGCTTTGATGGATCCGAATATGAAGCCGACGTATCCGTGGAGCAGGAACGCCGAAGGGATGCCGATGATCGTTATCCATCGTCCCCACTTGTCGTCGAACTTGAGTGCTTCCGCTGACGTGTCGGTGGCGCCTAACGTGAGGGCGTAGTAGAGCCAGCGTTTGAGCCCCTTTGATTCCCGATACCACTGCACCATGTCCTTGCGGTAGTCGAACCAGATCTCCACCAACAGCACGACCATCAGATACCATGCGTACACGAACCCGAACATGGCCATGGCCGACTTGCTGTTGGGCGTCATGAAGATCTCATACGACCGTTCGGGGTGGCCCAGATGTGCGAGAAGGGGCAAAGTGGCGACGAGCAAGAACGCCAACGCGGTGAGCAACGCGAGCCTATAAGTCGGCTGTACTTCCTTCACGTTGAAGACGCGCTCGAGTGAGGCCAGGATGAACGCACCAGCCACGAGTCCGGTGATGTACGGGTAGAGGACTATGAGCAGGCTCCACTGGAGCTCGAATTCGTTGGGGTATATGTAGCCCTGCATCGTCTACGTCACCTCCCCATCCAGGTTGGCATAGAACACTTTCGGCTGAGTGTTGAGATGCGGTTTCAGGACCTGAAGGGTGTTGAACCGCATGAACTGGGCAAGTGGCGTCGGTCGCCCTTCCACCTCGCCGAAAAGGCGAGCCCCAGTAGGACACACTTCAACGCATGCCGGTACGAGCCCGTCGACCAACCGGTGGTAGCAGAAAGTGCACTTACCCGCCACGTGTTTTTCGGGGTGGAGGTAGCGTGCTCCGTACGGGCAGGCCTGAATGCAGTAGCGGCACCCTATGCAGTATTCGTCGTCGACCAGTACGACACCGTCTTCCGTGGTAAAGGTGGCGCCCACCGGACATACCTGAACACAAGGAGCTTCCTCGCAGTGGTTGCACAGTTTGGGGACGAAGAACGTCTTGAGAATTCCCTCTTCGTTCTCCGTGCGCGGGAAGCCGTGCATTCCAGCATCAGGACTGTCCACCAACACTTCGCCGTCGGTCTTGATGATGTAGCGCTCTACCCATGTGTTGGTGAAGTGTGGCTCTTCGGGAACGTCGTTCTCGATCGTGCAAGCTTGTACACAGCGGCCGCATCCGATGCACTTATTCACGTCGATGCCCATGCCGTAGTTGTGCTCGCTGGCGTCGTATTCACTTTCTTGGGCCGGAATCCGGACAACGCCGAAGAACACCGGAGCTGCAGTGCCGCATGCGGCGAGCAGCTCATTCAGGAACTCACGCCGGTCCACATCCCGGTTCTGCGCTCCCTCTGGATTCGGCACGTTGTGGTTGTCAGGTTCCATCATTCTTGCGTCTCGGGAAAATGAGGGTAGTGGCACTGCCAGCACTGATACGCAGAGTTGTGTGTGCGCAATTCGATCTGAGGAATGTCCGGAATTGCCTGTCCGTGGCAGCCGCCGCAGAAGCTGCGGTCTTGAGGCTTGGACGGGCGGACCGATCGCGGGTCCACCTTGTGTTGCTCCGGAGCTTCGTGACACGTGGTGCACGCGAGTGTGGCATGGTGCGATACCGCCTTCTGCCGTGCGATCTGGCCGTGGCATGCGCTGCACTCATCGGGCACCACCGGGGGTTCCGGAGCGTGGGGATCGTGGCAAGACATGCAGGGCATTAGCGGGTTGTGGGACACCGGATCTATCTGCGGGAAACCCGTCGGACGGCTCTGGTTGTACTCGTGACACAGGATGCAGAAACCGCGCTCGCGTGGGGCGTCGGGCTTGACGTTCATCGGAGCAGCAACGTGATCGGCAGCGGGGCCGTGGCAAACCTCGCACCGCACCCCGCGGTGATTGTTGGCCAGGCGTTCCTCTGCGATCGAAGAATGACAGAGAGAACACTCTTGATGTCCTGCGTACTTCTTCTCGTGAGCGATCACGGAATCGATGGCCGCTGCGCGGTAATGTCCCAAGTCGCCGAAGGTCTCAGGAACTAGAAGACTTCGTGAGACGATGAGCCCGACCACGGCCAATACGAAGACCGCCAGCAGGCGGGGAACTTGTTGTGGCATTCGTGCGTGTCCCCTCAGGCTTTTCATGTCTAGCAAGAGTAATGTCTCCGGTCTCGGCCCGCGGGCGCCGGATGGGGTGACCTGCCGTTGAAGTTTCTGGTCACGGCGTCTGCGAGTGGTCCCGGCTCGGTGCGGCCACGCTCTGCAGGCCGAATCGAGCCTATGTTAGACCAACCCTACCTGTGCTACTATGAAGAAAAGATGAAGAGAGGATGACGAGGCGATGGCTGGGATTCGGCTGGTATACGGGTCTTGGAAAACATCGACTAGATTCGATATGCCCGAGCCGAGATGGCTCGAGGGTAGGAGTACCTTAATGGAGATAATAGTAGATGATGCCGATAGCATACGGCGCCGCTCTGAGGCGCCTGAAGTCCTTGAGTTCTTGGAGTTCATTTATGATGGCGGGTTCACTGGCGATCGTGACGGCGTGTGCGCCTGAGCCCGAGTTGGATTGGCAAGGTGTGAAGCAGCTGATTCGTGCCGAGTATCCCACGGTCGATCAGGTGTCAACAGCGGATCTCGTCGAATGGCTGTCCAGTGCTGATGGGAAGGACCTGATCCTGCTGGACGTGCGAGGTCCTGACGAATATGCGGTGAGCCACCTCAGGGGTGCACAGCTCACGCCATCCGAGAGATCCGCCTTGAACGTTCTGGCGGGAGCCGACGAGGATAGGCTGATAGTAGTGTACTGCTCGATCGGATACCGGTCTGCGTCACTGACCCGGCGGTTGATGGCACGTGGCTTTACGAACGTACATAACCTCGAGGGTGGGATGTTCGAGTGGGCCAACAACGAGCTTCCACGTTACCGCGGGGACAAGCAGGTTCAGGCGGTCCATCCGTTTGACAGTGGCTGGGGACGGTTCTTGAAACGCGACTTGTGGGCCGCCGTGTTGGACAGTGGCGACCCTGAGTTTAGAGGCGGCACTGTAGGGCAACACTAGAGCGCCAACAGCCATGCACCTGGCGACTTTCGGGGCGGGCTGCTTCTGGGGAGTCGAAGCAGCGTTTCGCCAAATCGATGGCGTGGTAGAAGCCACGGTGGGGTACTCCGGAGGAACAACGGAGAACCCCACCTACCAGGACGTGTGTTCGGGAACGACCGGCCACGCTGAGGTGGTGCAGGTGCTGTACGATCCTGAGACCGTGTCCTTCCCAGATTTGCTGCGAGTATTCTGGGACATTCACGATCCCACCACGCTCAACCGGCAGGGCCCCGATGTCGGATCTCAATATCGTTCGGTCATCTTTGCCCACACACCGGACCAGGAGGCCGAGGCCTACGCTTCGAAGCAGCAGCAGGCTGACTCGGGGCGAAACATGGGCCCCATCGTGACGCAGATCGTCCCGGCTGCTACGTTCTACCCCGCTGAGGAATACCACCAGCGGTACTACGACAGAAGCTGCCGAGTGGCAGCCGCAGATTTACGCGCAAGAGGTGGTCGACGAAGGTAGAATGGAAAACGCGTCGCTCGATCAGGGGGCAAAGAGGCTCGCGGACCTGGTGGAGTATCAGCCTGGGTCCGTGGTTAGCTGTACGCTCGTCAAGAAGGGCACTGGAACCGTCACCCTGTTCGCGTTCGATGCGGGGGAGGGTCTGAGCGAACACTCGGCGCCCTTTGACGCGCTGGTGCTCGTGGTGGACGGCGAGGCCGAGATAACTATCTCGGGAAAGGTACACCGAGCAGAGGCGGGGGACGTCCTTCTCTTGCCAGCCACCCAGCCCCACGCCGTCAAGGCCGTGGCCCGCTTCAAGATGCTCTTGACCATGATCCGATCGTGACCATGTCCCTCATCCCATTCCATCCCCACTGCTGAGGCCCGCAGGGTGCGACTCGTCCTCGGCAATTGTGAGGTCCGTTCGTGGCGATCGTCCGATGCCGAGTCCATCGTCCCTCACGCCAACAACCGTCAGATTTGGATCAACCTGCGTGACGCGTTTCCCCACCCGTATTCCGTGGAAGACGCCCGCAAGTTCCTCAAGCGGGTCAGGGCAATGGATCCCGAGACCTTCTTCGCGATTGACGTCGACGGCGAAGCTGTGGGATCGATTGGGTTCCGCCAGCATGATGACGTGGAAAGGTGTTCGGCAGAGATCGGCTATTGGCTCGGAGAGAGCTATTGGGGTCGCGGTATAACCACCGCTGCGCTCCGTGCCGTGACCGGGTATGCGGTTCGCACGCTCGGGCTCACCCGGGTGTATGCAGTCCCGTTTGAGAACAATCAGGCATCGTTTCGCGTTCTGGAGAAGGCCGGTTATCTCTGCGAGGGCAGGATGCGGCGCAGTGCCATCAAGGACGGCAAGGTCGTAGATCAGCTCATGTACGCTTTCGTGCCGGATCCGGGTGTGGCGCCCGCTGCTTCCGGGTGACATCTTCCTGTCGCATCCGGTGGTTATCGACGTTCTTCAGCGGAGCCAACTCGTATGGTAGTGCTGATCACAAACTACGGGAAGATGACCATCGAGCTTTACCCGAAAGAAGCCCCGGTCACTGTCGAGAATTTCGTCACTTACGTGGAAGACGGTTTCTACGACGGAACGATCGTCCATCGGGTAATTCCGGGATTCGTGATCCAGGGTGGTGGTTTCACCAGCACGATGGACCAGCAGCCGACCCGGCCTCCGATCGCGAATGAAGCCGCCAACGGTCTCAAGAACAAGCGTGGCACCCTGTCCATGGCCCGCACGCAAGACATCAACAGTGCGACTTCACAGTTCTTCGTGAATCTACAGGACAACGCGATTCTCGATCACGGAGAGCGCGATTTCGGGTATGCCGTATTTGCCGCGGTCACGGATGGGATGGAGGTAGTTGACCAGATCGCGGCTGTTGCCACGGCCGACTCGGGCCCACACCAGAACGTGCCGGTCGAGCCGGTGGTAATCGAATCGGCATACCAGACTACGTAGGCGTTGTTCTCGGAACCCAGACATCGGTGTGCAACCTGCATCACCGGATACCGAGTGAGAATCATGGAGGGTAGTCCTCATGGCAAAGAAGAAACTGAGCGCGGCAGTCGTTTCAGGAGGTCGGTAAGGAACACCGCGAGGCGTTCAAAGAGAATGAGGGGAAAGACGCCGAGTGGCCGATCTGGTATGCGGAACGGATGCAGGAACGACTGGCACAGCAGCTAGACTCTGATATAACGAAGAGCCGCATCGTGTTCCTTCTGATGCAGGCCGAAAAGAGGCGGACAAAAAAGAACCCGAAGGGCGATTGGCCGCGGTTCTATGCGAAGTACTTCGTGAAGCGACTGAAGTGAGTCCGACTAAACGAGGAGTGTGATATGGTCGAGGTTGAGCTTGCGGAAGGTACCGATCCGTTGTGCCCACATTGTTCGCAGGTGCTGCACAAGGTGCTGTTCCAAGAGTTGAGCGGAATGTTGGGCCGCCGGTACATCTACTTTTGCCCGCATTGCAGTAAGGTCCTCGGAATCTCCCATCGCAAAGGTTTTTGGATGGGGTGATGCTCCGCAGACTCCCCTTCGATTTCGATGCCGGGTTGCTGGTGGGGGTCTTCTCTGCGGTCTACGTGGCTGTTGTTGGCGCTGCCCGCGGGCTGTCGCCGGGACATCTGCCTACGTTCTCCTACGCAACACTGATTGTGATCTTCGCGCTCGCCGGATTCGTCGTCGGTAGCGTCATAGCCGGCCGTCCCGATTTCGGTCCCGACAGCCGCGCCGCGATGGTCAGGGGATTCGTTGCAACGATCCCACTCTACGCATGTGGCGGCCTGCTCTTCCTTCCTCCTGACAGTTGGTTTTCGCTGATTCCGGTCCTGAGCCTCGTAACCGCGGGACTGGTCGGACCGCCTATTGGTGTGTTCATGTATCGACTCCACCGCAGGGTAGACTCTCCCGATGTTTCGGAGGAAGCCGGCGTGCAGCTAGCATGGCTCAAGGGAGAGCTTGTCGGAAGCTGGACACCGTTGCTGATCAGTGTCGGGCTATTGGCTGCACTGGGTGTGGGAATGCGGGTAGTTCCCGAGGTTGATCCCTCCACGACATACCGGCCGCCGGTGCCGGTTTCAGAGCGGTTGCCGGGCCTATACCGAGCGGTCGAGTCAGCCGCGAGCGACCCCGATGCCAGATACGAGCTGGCCCTTGCCCTCACCAGTATCGGTCGGTTTGACGAGGCGCTCAGTCAACTTTCGGTCGCTACGGCGTTGGATTCGCTGCGATCCGACTACTGGCGCGCGGTGGGCCGGGTGGCCTTCTTTGCCCACCAGCCAGGAATGGCGGGTGAGGCGTATTGGAACGCGTTGCGCATCGACCCGGGGGCGGTGGGCCAAAACGGCATCGACCGCGAGATTTTCAATGCGGTCTTTGGAGAGGCGGTCAGGGGCGGACAGAGGCGGTAAGGGAGGGATGCCCGCGTCAGGCTGTCATCGGCCATTCATCCGGTCCATCTTTCACACATGACAATTCAGCAGATTTCCTGGACACCCGAGAACACTGTGCGCTACCTGGACCAGACACAGCTTCCCGGCGAAGAGGTTTACCGTGAGGCTGCGACGGTGGATGACATGATTGTGGCCATCCAGACGCTGCAAGTCAGGGGAGCGCCGCTGATAGGGGTGGCTGCGGCAATGGGTTTGGCGGCGGCGGCGCAGACGGTGGACCACAGAGAGCTCACTCCCGCCTGGGTGGAGAGCCAGATCGAACGGCTTGGGGCGGCGCGTCCGACCGCGGTGAACTTGATGTGGGCGATGTCCCGAATGCGCGATACCGCCGCTCGGATGTTCGGAGAGGGAAAGGTGGGGAAAGGGATCGTCGCGGAGCTGCGGCAGGAGGCGCAGGCTATCTGGGACGAGGACCGGGCCATGTGTAGATCGATCGGCGAAGTAGGTGCGGGGTTGATTCCAGAGCGCGCCACTGTGCTCACAATCTGTAATGCCGGCGCACTAGCGACCGGTGGCATCGGTACTGCCCTCGCCGCACTGTACGTGGCCGCCGAGCGGGGCAAGAACATGGAGGTTCTCTCCTGCGAAACGAGACCACTCCGCCAAGGTGCACGTCTGACCGCCTGGGAATTGCTGCATGCAGGAATTCCCGTGACTTCGATCGTGGATGGGGCCGTGGGTGCGGTGATGGCCCGCGGTGGGATCGACCTCGCCATCAGCGGTGCCGATCGCATAGCGACCAACGGGGATGTGGCGAATAAGATCGGAACCTACGGCCTCGCTGTCCTGGCGCGTGCTCACGGGATTCCGTTCTACGTTGCCGCGCCGCGGAGCACATTCGATTTGTCCATCGAGTCGGGTGAGGAGATACCCATTGAGGAACGAGGTCCGGAAGAACTCGATCCGGCGCCGGGTGCCCGTGTGCACAATCCGGCCTTCGACGTGACACCCGCCGAGTACGTGAGCGCCATCGTTACGGACGCAGGCCTGCTCCAGCCGCCTTACAGCGAAAGCATACCCCGCATATTCCAGCGCGAGGAATCGAATGTCGACTAGCGTTCTAGCACTCGATCAGGGCACCACGGGATCCATGGCGCTTGTCTTCTCGCGCGAGGGCTCGATCCTGGGGCGTGGATACCGCGAGTTCACGCAACACTTTCCGGAGCCCGGGTGGGTCGAGCACGATCCGGTTGAGATCTGGAATGTCACTCTCGAAGCCGCACGGGAGGCGGTGAGACAGGCGGGAGAGACCCCGGCCGCCATTGGCATCACAAACCAACGGGAAACCGTCGTCGTCTGGAATAGATCGACTGGGGAGCCGCTTCACAGAGCCATCGTGTGGCAGGATCGACGAACGGCAGAGCGGTGCCGCGCGCTTGAAAAGAAACTGGGGTCGAGCTACGTGAGGTCCCGGACCGGTCTGGTTTGGGATCCCTATTTCTCAGCGACCAAGATTGAATGGCTCCTCGAGACCGTACCAGGTCTGAGGGATCAAGCGGAGGGTGGTGCCGCAGTCTTCGGCACGATCGACTCCTGGTTGGTGTACAAGCTCACGGGTGGGGCCTCATTCGTTACTGACCACACGAACGCCTCACGCACCTCGCTGTACGGGCTGGAACGGTTCGATTGGGACGAGGATCTGTTGAGCCTGTTCGGAGTGCCTCCCGACAGCTTACCACAGATCCGAAAGTCGAGTGAGGTTGTGGGAGTATCCGACCCCGCTCATTTCGGGCAGGAGATCCCTATTGCGGGCATCGCCGGCGACCAGCAGGCAGCCCTATTTGGGCAGGGGTGTTGGGATCCCGGCACAGCCAAGTGTACATACGGGACTGGTGCTTTCCTGTTGATGAACGTGGGAGATGTATGGGGGGGGGACGGCGATGGGGGTGGTGTTCTTACCACCGTGGGTTGTGATGCTGCAGGCGAGCCCGCCTACGCCTTAGAGGGCTCGGTGTTCATCGCCGGCGCCGCCGTGCAGTGGCTCAGGGATGGACTCGGGCTTTTTGCAGAAGCGGCGGAAACGGAAGCCCTGGCTGGCAGCGTCGCAGACAACGGTGGTGTCTATTTTGTCCCGGCCCTGGTAGGCCTGGGGGCTCCTCACTGGGAGCCTGAGGCCCGAGGGACGATCGTTGGAATCACGCGGGGGACATCGCGGGAGCACCTAATTCGGGCCGCCCTGGAGTCGATGGCATACAGTACGCTCGACGTGGCCCAAGCCATGGAGCAGGTGTCAGGGGTGGGGCTGGATGAACTCAAGGTTGATGGTGGCGCCGCCGTCAACAATTGGCTCATGCAGTTTCAGTCCGACATGCTTGGCGTCCGCGTCGCACGGCCGGATGTCGTTGAAACCACGGCACTTGGAGCGGCGGGTCTCGCCGGACTGGCCACTGGTGTCTGGGATGAAGGATTTGTCAGGGGGCGGGAGTATGACTGGTTTGAACCACGGGAGAGAGACCTCAAGCTCTACGCTGGCTGGCAGCGAGCCGTGGAAACGGCTTTGCACTGGGCTGGGCGCAAGTGAAGGTTCCTTAAAGGTCGGTCGTGCCTATTATTAAGGGGCCTCTAGCGACCTTTATGAGGACTTAGCGGTACTCTATATTGGGCAGGCGCAGCAACTACGGACCAAGCAGAGGGGACCATGCGAGCAAGATCGAAGTTCATCCTGGGCGCTGGGTTGATTAGCGTCAGCGTAGGGTACCTGATGGCCTCCGGTGTCAAGGATACCGGGGTCTATTTCGTCACTCCCACCGAACTAGCTGAGAAGGTCGCGGCGGATCCGTCAATCCACGATGTCGGTGTGAGGATGGGTGCGCGCGTCGTTAACGGCAGCATATCGCGCGACGTCGCATCGCAAACGATCACGTTTGAGGTTACGGATGGTGAGCAGACCTATCCGGTTACATACCGCGGCCTGGCGCCGGACACCTTCGACGACGACGTAGATGTCGTAGTCGAGGGGCGGCTCCAGCTGGACGGCACTTTCAAGGCAACCACTCTCTTGGCCAAGTGCGGATCCCGCTACGAGGCCGAGCCGGCGACGTAGTACTGTGACGATACTCGGACAACTAGCACTGTGGCTCGCGCTGCTGATGGCGGCGTGGGGCTCGGTCATAGGCATCTTGGGTGGCCTCCAGAGGCGCCCCGAGTTGATTCAGAGTGCGCGGAGAACCTCCTATGCGCTACTCGGGATCCTCTCGGTTGCCTCGATTGCGCTGCTGGTAGCCCTGCTGCGCCACGATTTCAACGTCCAATACGTTTGGGCCTATACCAGTCGCAACCTTCCGACGCCATACGTGATCTCCGCGTTCTACGGTGGACAGTCGGGTAGCCTCCTATTCTGGGCGTTTGTCCTGTCGGTGTTTGGCGCTGCGGCGCAGTGGGTCACGCCCAAACGCTACGATTACCTGATGCCGTACGTAGCAGCCGTGACCTCGATGGTCACGCTGTTCTTCGTGTCGGTCGTGTTGTTTGCCTCCAACCCGTTCGAGCGGCTGGCGTTCACGCCGCCCGACGGGAACGGCCTCAATCCGCAGTTGCAGAACCCGGGAATGGTGATACACCCGCCCATGTTGTACTTGGGCTACATCAGCATCACGATCCCGTTTGCGTTCGCGGTTGCGGCGCTCATCACCAAGCGGTTGGACACGGGGTGGCTCCATGCCATACGCCGCTGGACGATAGTGTCGTGGATTTTCCTCAGCGTAGGAATAGTACTCGGGATGTGGTGGGCGTACGTAGAGCTTGGATGGGGTGGCTACTGGGCCTGGGATCCGGTCGAGAATGCCAGTTTCCTACCGTGGTTGACGATGACAGCGTTTCTCCATTCGGTGATGATCCAGGAGAAGCGGGGCATGCTGAAGAAGTGGAACATGATCCTCATCATCCTGAGTTTCATGCTCTCGATTTTTGGCACGTTCATCACTAGGAGTGGCATCATCTCGAGCGTACACTCCTTCGCTCAGTCGTCGGTGGGGTACTTCTTCCTCATCTTCCTGATAACCTCGGCAATCGCCCTCACGTGGCTGGTCCTGCAGCGATTGCCCCTTCTCAAAGCGGAATCACAACTCGAAAGCATGGTCTCGAGAGAGGCCAGTTTCCTGTTCAATAATCTATTGCTGGTCGGAATCGCGTTTTCGGTGCTCTGGGGTACGATGTTCCCGATTCTGTCGGAATTGGTGCGGGGAACTCAGGTGACGGTGGGGCCGCCCTTTTTCAATCAGGTGAACATCCCCATTGGACTGGGGTTGTTGGCACTTACGGGCATAGGGCCTCTGATCGCGTGGAGGAAGGCCAGTACACGTAATCTGCAACGTCAATTCGTCGGGCCAGTAGTTGTGACCGTGCTTGTCGCGGTGGCGTTCGCTGCGCTCGGTGTGCGCGACATGTATGCAGTCATGGCGTTCGCGCTCTCGGCTTTCGTGCTCGCGACGGTCGTGCAAGAGTTCAGCCGAGGCATCGGTGCACGCCACCGGCTACACGGGGAGAACTACGCGCTGGCCTTTGCGCGACTCGTCGGGCGCAACCGTCGCCGGTATGGCGGTTACATAGTACACGTCGGCATAGTGATCTTCTTCGTGGGATTCGCCGGGAACGCTTTCAAGAACGAAATGGAGGCGTCACTCAAGCCGGGTGAGACGGTCACAATGCGCTCACCGTTTGGCTACGATTACACTTTCACTCATGTTGGTGTGTCCCAGTACGAGCAGTTGAACCGCTATGTATCAGCCGCCAGCGTGGAAGTCACGCGTGGAGAAAAGCGGCTTGGTATCATGACGAGTGAGAAGCGCCAGTATTGGGATTCGTTCGAGAGGCCGCAATTTCAGCCATCTACCGAGGCCGCCATTGAAAGCGGGCTGCGCGAGGACATCTACATCGTTTACGCCGGGTCAGTGGAAGGTACGGAAGAGGCTGTCTACAGGTTCACCCTCAATCCGTTGGTGTGGTGGCTCTGGTTCGGTGGCGTCGTGTTGGTAATCGGAGGAGTTGTCACTATGTGGCCGGGTGGTGGAGGACCTACCAGGGCGTCGTTGCGTCGTGTTCTAGACGGCTACCAGGTTCAGCTGGTTGATGAGAAGAAGAGGGAGGAAGCAGTTGCCGGTTGACGTGACCATCTCCCGACGCGAAGCCCTAAGGGTTTCATTCGCCGCGTTGATACCGACAGCGGTGTTGCAGGATCAGGGTCAGGATACGCTAGTTGGGCGGTTGCGTGACCCACGAATGGCCGGGAGACCGCAAGAGCGGATAACCGACTATGAAAACGATCCCTTCATCATCGGGATCGAAGAGAAACTGCGTTGCACCTGTGGATGCAACTTAGACGTTTACACTTGTAGAACGACCGATTTCACCTGCGGGACGTCGCCGGCGATGCATCGTGAAGTGGTGGCGCTCATCGAGCAGGGCAAGACGGGGCAAGAGGTCATCGACACGTTTGTCGAGCAGTACGGTGAACTCGTCCTCATGGCGCCGAAAAAAGAAGGCTTCAACATCGTGGGTTACGTTGTGCCCGGCATGGCCATTACTGTCGTAGGCGCCTTGATGCTGTGGATCCTATCGCGCCGCGGCAAGGTTGTCGCGGCTGAACCTGCGGGCGCTCGAAACAGCGCTTACGATGGGATGTCTGAGGAGGACGCGGCACGCCTCGAGGCGGAATTGGCCGACTTGGAGCAATAGAGACACATGGAACTTTTAGCTGGTATCGTCGTTGCCGTGGCGGCGCTGGCCCTCGTGTTGGAACCGCTGGTCCATGGCGTACCCGTGGCGGCACCTGATGCGAAATCCGCGGTAGACGAACTCGATTTCACTGACATACAAGAATCCGAATCTCCCAAAGTCCAGGCGCTCCTGGCACTAAAGGAGATCGAATTCGACCGAGCCACAGGTAAGCTGTCAGATGAGGACTATGGAGCCCTAAAGGGCAAATACTCTCAGGTGGCTCTGGCGGCGATTAAAGCCGAGGATACTGCTGCAGGACCGGCAGACAGCGAAACGGATGCTGCGGAAGCGGCGATTCAGCAAGCCCGGGCTCAGAGTGCCAGCTTATGCCCGGCTTGCGGCCCGCGGCCCGAGTCGGCCGCGACGTGCTGTTCGGATTGCGGCCGATCGCTGGTGAGTGCGAATGCGTCTCCACGCTGCCCGGGCTGTGGTTCACCGGTAACTCCCGGCGGCAAGTTCTGCGCGAACTGTGGGGGTGTAGTGGCGGCTTAGTAACAGGCTGCAAGGAGAAGGGGAAAAGAGACACTGTCTCACCTTCCCCTTCTCGACCCTTCCACACGTGATCCGCCCCACGTCCGACTGCCGAAGCCCATCACCGACTCACCAACAAATGTTTGCTACACTGTGTCCATCCTGGCCGCTGCGGGCTGATGCCTGGTACGTGATCTAGATCACGTCGTTAACGCCACAGATCGTTGGGCGTCTAGCACTGCAGAAGCACGGCACCACGAATTCAAACCGGGAGGGGACAATGTCTAGCAAACGCCTAGCTGCATTACTCATGGTTGGAGCTCTCATGCTGACCGCATGTGAAGAGAGCCTCGGTCCCGAGGGGAACGCGTCACAAGAAGATCGGGACGAGATCATCTCGCTACTGAATGAGTCCGGCTTCTTTGCGGACGAATTCGGTGTCGATGGTACGTATGACGATGGAGCTGCCGGCGCTCCGGCAATGGTGGCAGCCGCTGAGGCGGCAGAAGTAGTAGCACCGAGGATTTGGGGCCGTAGACGCGGCCTGCCCGTGAGACGTCTCATTACGGTAGACGTCAATCCACAGGAAGGCATCGCCACGGTCTCCAAAGAAGTGTCCTTCGAGGGTCTCTTCCTGTTGGACATTACGCAGGACGATCAGTTCAACCCGACGCGGAAGCCGCTGGAGGAGAAGTTAGTACAGAAGGCGACGTTCCATCGGGTTCCGTCTGACCAGGCTGATGCTCAGGGCCGACGCTGGAGACTCGTGAATGTGTCACCGGCCGAATGGATGATGACGGCTGAGGACAAGCAGACCGTCAACCTGACTCTCGTAGAGGTGTGGGTAAACGGGGAGCTTCAGTTGGAGATTACGGACGCGAGCGAGTTGCTTGACGCCGATGGCCGGATACCAAGTCTGCATGTAGAGGATTTCGTCGAGGTAAAGGCGTGGGTCGAGAACGGCCTCACCAGTGAAAACGAGCCAGACACCTTCGTCTTCTTGCACTTGTTTCACGCCAGCCCCACCGCTCGTGGTTGGATGCGACTCCCCATGGAAAGGGTCGTTACTGACACGGACGTGTATTACGTGCACAGCTGGACCGCGCGGCACACCGGGCGCTCGAGAATCGCGGTCGACGCCATCGACGCCGAGACGTTCACGACCGAAACGGAAGACGACTACCGGGCCAACATTTGGGGAGTTCCCTATCGGATAGTGCCGCTCGAAGACGAAATGTAGGGGCTACTCACGGGGCACGTTGGGACCGCGCAGAGGGTCGGGGTGGCGAAATCCACCCCGGCCTGACCACTCCCAACCTAGAACTCGAAGCTCTCCATTTTCCGCAGTCCCACCTTCAACGGTATTGTTGTTGCCAGTGTACAGATGACGGCGACGGTTACGAACGCCCCGATCATCCATATGTCTACCTTCACAGCCTCACCGGACACGGCGGCCCTGAGATAGCCGGACACCGGCACTGCTTCAATCACAATCACCGCGGCCAACAGGGCGATCGTTGACATCATGAAGACGAGTCCACCATACGAGGTCGGAATTTGCGCTGCATTCTCCGTCTCGAACTGTGGATACAAAGCACCAAAGCCCAGCGCCATGGCTGATATTGCCAGTGTGAGCAGTACAATGGTGCCGATCCCGACCGCCATCATGAAAGGGGTAACGTGCAGTAACAGGTTGGTCAGTACCGTTATCGCCAATGCCAGAACCAGAAGTGGTACTGTACCGATCCAGTACTTGGACCACAGCAAGGCTTTCAGATCTAGTGGGCTCGAGCGAAGCAGCCACATCTGTCGTCCTTCGAGTGAAATGGACGGAAAGATGAAACGGGCGGCAATCGATGCGAGGACAAAACCGGCCAGGCCCAGGTTGAGGAACGAGATGACGGTCACCATGATGAACGGGACACGCTCACCGGAGAACAATGGCAGTGCTCTAATATTGAATAGGTAGATCACTACGAGCACAGCTAGCAGAATCAATTGACTCCACTGCGTCGTGTCTCTGAAAAAGAGCTTGAGGTCTTTGATTATGAACTCGCGCTTGGAAACCGACAGCGGCTTGAAGACCGGATCGAAGATGACTCGCCAGATCCACCCTTTGACAAACCGTTCGGCTCCCTCTTGTGCCCGCGTAAAACCGCGAGAGTAGAGCTTCTGGTGGACTACCGCCCCAAGTACGACCGATGCTGCGGCCGTACTCCAAAGCAACACCAGAGGGAACCCATCGAATGGGCCAACCAGGTATCCCATGATGCTACCGGTTGCCCACTCGCTTGGCAGAAACGGCGAAGTGGGAGTACGCAGCAGCGTGATGAAGTCCAACAGGTTCGTGAAACCCTCGGGCCGCGCCAACTGCTCTGGTCGAACCAGTCTGAACAACAAGACCAAGACTCCGGCTGCACCAATTGCTATCACCGATAGCAGATCGCGGGTGCGCCGTGCCGGGAACACATTCACCAAGGTCAGTGTCAAAGCGCTGCCGATGACCCCGGGCACGACCAACATCGGTAGGAAGACGAGAGTGACGTAAAAGGGGAATAGCCAACCTCCGTCGTAGATGACGCCGTAGGCTGTGAAGATTGGCACAGCCATGAGCGCTACCATCCAGGAACTGTGGAGCAGAGTCTCGCCGAGTTTGCCCAGGTACAAATGCAGCCAGTCGACAGGGGACGAGACCAGCAGATCCAAGTCCCTGGCTAGGAAGAAGGACGACAGAGCCGTGATGACGTTGGACAGCAACAAGATCGATAAGAAGGCAAGCAGAATGAGCCCGAGCAGCTTACTCGCTAGTAGGGGCCCGATTTCTTCTACTCCTCTGAAATAGCGCAGGACCCGGAACACTACCCCAAAGACCCCTAGCCAGAAGATCAGGCCGACCCCTCCTATCAGCAGTGCCCGACCACCGCTCGTGCTCCGTTCCTGACGGACCCGTGCAATTGCGCTGCGCCACTTCGGCGAGACGACCAGTATGAGCGGTCGTATCAACCTTCAAGCACCGCAGCGAGTTCCCGCACGGCCTCTCCACCGGTCAGCTTCAGGAACAGTTCCTCCAGGGATACGTCGCCGGCGGCGGTCTGCTGCTGCAGTTCTTCCATCGAGCCGCATGCAACGATGTTCCCCGTCTGGATTATGCCGATGCGATCGCACATTGCTTCGGCCACCTCCAGGGTGTGGGTGCTCATCAGGACGGTTCCACCGCGGTCCACGAACCCGCGGAAGATGTCCTTGAGTAGCCGGGCACCTTTCGGATCGAGTCCAACCATCGGTTCGTCCACTACGATGCATTCCGGACGGTGGATCAACGCGCTGGAGATGATGAGTTTCTGCCGCATCCCATGACTGTAGGATTCGACCAGCTCGTTCTTCCATTGAGTCAGCTCGAAGAGGTCGAGCAACTCATCGATCCGCTGCTCGACCCTGGTCCCGTCCTGGTTGTACAGTCCAGCCACGAACCTGAGAAACTCGGCCCCGGTGAGTTTATCATACATAAATGGACGGTCAGGGATGAATCCCAGTCGGGCCTTCGCCTGCATCGGTGACGTGATGAGGTCATCACCACCGATCGTCACACTTCCCTCATTGGGCTGCAGGATGCCTGCTATCATCCGAAGAGTTGTTGTCTTGCCCGCTCCGTTGGGACCCAGAAATCCGAACAACTCGCCACGCGGAACGTGGAGTGCGATCCGGTTCACGGCGACGAACTTGCCGTATGTCTTGGTGAGACCTTCCAGTCGAATCATGTGTCAGTTTTCAGTCGGTAGTACGTTGAGCTGCAACCGTCCTATCAGCCTGATCAGTTCTACCTGACGGGCCAATCCGCCAATCGTGAATCTCAGATGGGCAGCATCGGCCGGCATCTGCCCGAACGTGGGATCGACGGCCACCCAGCCGTTAAGGTAGACCTCGGGCCAAGCGTGATAGTAAAAACCGCCGTTCACGTATACCAGACCGGCTGCCGTTCGGGCCGGCAGTCCGGCTGCCCGGGCTAGCGCAACGAAAAGAACCGTATGCTCGTTACAATCTCCTCGGCGCGTTTCCAATACCTCAACCGCACTCGGGACACTCACAGTGACGCGCTTCTCAATATTCTGGTGGACCCATTCGTTGATGAGTCGCGCAACTCGAACGGGGTCGCGACGCCTGCCCACGATCTGCCGCACCTGGGCTTGCATTCGGGGATCCCGGCTCTGGATCATCGGGTCGGGCTGCAAGTACGTACCTACTTTGCTGACCACCTCGGGCGAATGGCGATCCGGGTCGGCGGAGAGCTGCTCATCCGTTTCTCGACGGATCACGAGCGTGTCTCCGATCAGGGTTTGTCTCCCACCACTCAAATCGAATCCACTCAAACTCACACCCCCTAACAACACTGTTAGCTCCTCCAGGTTGCCGGTCTCCAGCGCCACGTTTGAGGCGATCGCTGTGAGACGGATGATGTCCCTGCCAAGTCCGACCTCGAGCTGGGAAGCGCTCATCTCGCGTGCCTGGAAGTTGTCGAACGCGATCTCAAAGGCAGTGCGCTCCATGCTGAACCCAGCCGGTGACGTAGCCCGTACGACCTGGCCCAGTTCGTCGATCCAGGCCTCCACTGACATCCCGCCCATCTGTTGTGCCAGATGCCATGCCTGCAGCGTATCCCACCGCGCCGGCACCCATAGGCCAGTAGTCTCGTCCAAAGCCGCTGAGTCTGGGACGACCAGAGTGGACTCCGCTAGAATAGTGACATCGACGTCGCGTTCCTCCAGCAACAGCGGATCGAACAGGCGGACAGCGTAGGTCTCACCGACTTCGGGCTCCGTTCCAAATACCAGATGTAGCGGCAACAAAGCGGGCAGCACGATCTCCCGCTCTAATCGAACATCGATGAACTGTCTGCTGTCACCTGTCTCTATCTCGACTTCGAGCAGGCTGTCGCCGGATACCACTCCCTTGGCTCCGAACCGGACGTCATCTCCACGCAGGGATGCCTGGAAACTGCGCAGCGACAGCGTCCGGGTGAGCGCTGCCTCAGTCCGCGCCTCGACACGGTGGATTGTACCGAGTGCTGGTATCTCGAGGATCATGAGGTCCTCGACCTTGATCGAATCGGGAAGCGTGTCGACCCTGTTTGAGGCGAATCCAATCTGTTGGCCACCCAACTCGATACTGTAATAAGTAGCTCCGGGTGGGATCCTGAGCGCAGCGTCAGCGATCAACGAGGAGACCGGCCTCAGGTAGTTTCTTTGCACCAGCCAACCGATCGCAGCGACCCATATCAGGAGTATCCCCAGGGCTAACGCGCGTCTGCTCACTGGGGCAACCTTCGCAGCAACGCCTGGAAGATCGCCATGTCGTCATCGTTCTCCACTATAATGCTGATTTCCTCCGGATATGTTGCAGTTCCCATTGCCTTGCCCAAGATGTCCACGGTTAGCTGTGCCACGTCTTCTAGCTCCAAGTTGCCGGCGCCAGTTCCCATGGGTGGAATCGCCAGGTGCCGGATCTGCCAGTCACCGGCACGTTGGAGCGAGCTGATTAGAGCGCTTCTTACATGGTGATGAGACACGGGTTCTTCTGTACTGCAGATCACTGCGTGGATTACCAGGTCTGCGGCTAGGTCACCGCCACCCGTCACCACCGCCGACCCCACCGCTAGTTCCTGCTGGACCGACAGTTGGTCCCAGAAAGGCTGGCCTCCGACCTGTTCCAGCCGTCTGAGGGAAGGTGACAGGGGCTCTAATGTTGCTGTAGTGGGTCGGATCACCGCGTCCGCGGGCACGAACGCTAGGTCGTCCACTACTACTCGGATCACCGCCCGGCTACCTCCCGCGATCGGCGGTACATTTGGGCGGCGTCGTCGGGTCGATTCAGGCGGTCCAGAATGATTCCCAGGCCGTACAGGGCCTCCGGGTTGGTGGGCTGAAGTTCCGCGGCCCGCTGATACGACTGCATCGCTCCCTGGAGATCGTCCACGTGATTCAGGGCCTCACCGAGGTAGTAGTGCGCCGCCGCCCTGCTGGCGTCCAGTTCAATTGCGCGGCGCAGGTAGGGAACAGCATCCGCCCAGAGTCCCTTGCGTACCGATAGGAGGCCCAGATTGAAATGCCCTTCTGCATTAGCGGAATCTCGGCGCACGGCCGCCAGGAGATCATGCTCAGCCTCTCCGTACCTCGCCAGCGATGCCAGGATGGCGCCCCGGTTCACCATAGCCTGTGTGCAATCCGGATCGTCTACGAGGCAGCGATCGAGAGCCTCCAGGGCCCCCTCGCGATCGCCGTCGCTGTCCAGCAGGAGGGCTAGGTTGTTCCTGGCCTTCACGTTCTTAGGGTTGATCCGAAGCAACTCTTCGTAGATGCTGGCGGCTCGTTGCACCTCGTCTCGTTCGGTTGCCTCACGGGCTGCCCGCTCCAGCAACTCCTCGGCTGCCGGTTCGGGTAGTCCGCCGGGCACACCGGCCAAGGAACTAGTCCCGAACAATTCCTCGGGTTCCACTTCAACCACGTCGGGTTCGGGCTCATCTATCGCCGGTGCAAGCTCGACTCCAACAGCCAGCTCTTCCTCCGTCACCGCGCGTTCGGACTCGGTGACTGCCGGCTCAGATTCGGTGACTCCCGATTGAGTCTCCCTCGCCGCCAGTTCTTCCTCAGCCACCGTGGATTCTGCCTCCGCCACCGCTGGTCCACCCTCAGCCCCCGGGGGCTCCACCTCGTCGACTGTCGGTTCGACCTCAGCGATGGCTGGCTCGGCGTCCGTTGCCGCCGGTTCCACATCGGCTATCGATCGCGCAGCTCGCCGGTCTTCCTCGGAGAGCTCGAAGGTTAGGGGGGGAGCCTGTTCATTCGACTCCGCGAGCCGTTGTGCCGGCTCGGCCCTATCGAATTCGCCCGCACGTGGAGCGTGAGCGGCCAGCTCTGCCGCCTCGCGCTTGCGCAGCTTTCTGCGTCGATGCCGGTTCTTATTCCTCACGTCCGTTCCTCCCCGGTCTGTTCTGCTATCCAGTCGAGATAGGCCGGTAGGCCAGCGCCGACCGGCAGGGCCAGTAGTTCTGGGACGTTATAGGGGTGGAGTCTGGCCACTGTGTTTCTCAACTCCTCCCAGCAGTCCATCTTGGTCTTGAGAACCACCAATGCTTCCGGTGTCTCCTCCAGCTTCCCCTGCCAGCTGTATATCGACCGGGCGTTGTCGAGAATCGTACCGCACGCCACCAGCCGGTCAGTAACGAGCCGCTTCACGAGTGACCGGGCGTCGTCCGCGCTCGCCAAGGTCGTGAATACCACGACATGAGATACACTATCGGAAACGCTCATTCTAGACTGTAACGCCGGTCACGAGGGACGGGGAAAGTACGGCGCACCGGTGCTCGTCGCAAGCGGGCTCAGGAGCTAGATGCCCTGTTGACCGAAACTCGTGTTACCGCCTAGGTTCAAAGGCTATGTCGGAGAACAGCCTTATCGTGCGAGGGGCGAGGGTCCACAACCTCCAGGGCGTGGATGTCGAGATCCCACGCAACCGCCTGACCGTCATTACCGGCCTCTCTGGCTCGGGGAAGTCGTCGCTGGCGTTCGACACGATCTACGCCGAAGGCCAGCGGCGCTACGTCGAGTCCCTTTCGGCATATGCTCGGCAGTTCCTCGGTCTCATGGAAAAGCCGGACGTGGATGCGATCGAAGGCCTGTCACCCGCCATTGCGATCGAGCAAAAGGCGGCGGGCCACAACCCTCGCTCCACGGTAGGTACCGTCACCGAGATCTACGATTACCTGCGGCTGTTATGGGCCCGAGCCGGAATCCCACACTGCCCCAACGACGGTTCACCGATCGAACGGCAGAGTGCCTCGCAGATGGTGGACTCCATTCTCGATTGGCGTGCTGGCACCAAGATCGAGATCATCGCACCGCTGGTTCGGGGCAGGAAAGGGGAGTTCAAGGACCTGTTCGAAGGGGCTCGCAGGCAGGGGTTCGTGAGGGTGTTGGTGGATGGGGAGGTATACGACCTGTCGGAACCGCCGAAGCTGAATCGCCGTGTCAATCACGATATCGGTCTCGTAGTTGACCGGCTGGTGGTGCGGGAGATGGACCGGCGTCGGCTACATGACTCGGTTGAGACGGCTCTGCGGGCGTCGGATGGCTTGATGCAGGTGATCCGCCATGGAGGCAAGTCCGACAGCGTCCTGTTCGCCGAGCGGTTCGCGTGTCCACAGTGTGGATACTCCCTAGCCGAACTCGAGCCACGGCAGTTCTCTTTCAATTCTCCTTACGGGGCCTGTCCCGATTGTGGAGGTCTGGGGACGCGCCGGGTGGTCAGCCAAGAACTGGTGCTTGGTGACCCCAGGATATCGATCCTGGAGGGTGTGGTTCTGCCTTGGGGGGAGCCGAGAGGGTACTTGCGGAACAGCGTGTTGCCCACATTGGCGAAGGAGTTCGGGTTCGAGCTTTCGAGTCCCTGGGCTGAATTCCCGGAGCGTGTGAAGGAGGCCCTGCTCCGAGGAGTCCCGGGCAAGATTCTCAAGTTCCGATACAAGTCTGACAAGTTCAAAGGACGCTACGAGGCGCCATGGGAAGGCATCCTCCGCAACGTTGAGCGCCGGTATCGCGACACGACCTCCGATGCGGTGCGTGGCCAACTGCAGGAGTACATGTCTGAGCGGCCGTGCGGCACCTGTGATGGACACCGCCTCAAGCCCGAGAGTCTGAGCGTTCTGGTGCATGGGAGAAGCATTGGGGAGGTGGTTGATTCGTCCGTATCGTCCGCGCTCGAGTTCTTCGGTGCGATCCCGCTTCGCGTTTCTGGGAAGAAGGGGTTGGACCCGGAGATAGCCGGCCCGATCCTGAAAGAAGTCACGGACAGGCTCCGATTCCTCAGCGACGTGGGACTGGATTATCTGACCCTGGGTAGGGCGGCCTCCTCACTTTCGGGTGGCGAAGCTCAGCGGATCAGGCTGGCGACACAGGTCGGCAGCCGACTCGTAGGCGTGCTCTACGTCCTGGACGAGCCCTCGGTGGGCCTGCACCCGCGTGACAACTCACGCCTGTTGGAAACGCTCGGTGGGCTGCGAGATCTGGGTAATACCGTCCTGGTGGTGGAGCACGACGAGGATACGATTCGGTCTGCGGATTGTGTGATTGACCTCGGTCCCAGGGCGGGTCGCGACGGTGGGCGGGTAATTGTCCAGGGGTCGGTTGACGCGGTGACGTCGCACAAGACATCCCTGACAGGCCGCTATCTGAGGGGAGATCTGCGAATCGCGGTGCCCTCGGCTCGTCGCCCCGTTAATGCCAAGCGCGCAATCAAGATAGAACGGGCCTCACAACACAATCTCAAGGCCATCGATGTGGAATTCCCGCTAGGTGTGTTCGCCGCTGTCACCGGCGTATCGGGATCGGGCAAATCGACTCTTGTCACCGACATTCTATACCACGCTCTGGCTCGCCACTTTTACAACGCCAAGCTCATTCCAGGAGCCCACAAACGGATTCGCGGTCTGGAGCATATCGACAAGGTGTTGGACATCGATCAGAGTCCAATTGGTCGAACGCCCAGGTCGAACCCGGCCACTTACACAGGGCTCTTCACACCCATCCGTGAACTCTACGCACAACTGGCGGAGTCGAAGATCCGGGGATACGGACCCGGACGGTTCTCGTTCAACGTCAAGGGTGGCCGATGCGAGTCGTGCCAGGGCGATGGGCTCGTGAAGATCGAGATGCACTTCCTTCCGGACGTGTACGTTTCCTGTGATATCTGCAAGGGGCGACGTTACAACCGGGAAACGTTGGAGGTACGCTACAAAGGGCGATCGATTGCGGATGTCTTGGATATGACCGTGGCGGAAGCCCTCGAGTTTTTCGAGCATCAGCCTAGAATCAGCCGCAAGCTAGAGCTTCTGAACGACGTTGGGTTGGGGTACATCCACTTGGGTCAGAGTGCCACGACCTTGTCGGGTGGAGAAGCCCAGCGGGTCAAGCTCGCGACCGAGCTCAGCAAGCGGGACACAGGACGTACGCTTTACATCCTCGATGAGCCGACGACAGGCCTCCACTTCGAGGACGTGCGGCTACTGCTCGACGTTCTGCACAGGCTGGTCGACAAGGGCAACACGGTGGTGGTAATAGAGCATAACATGGAGGTTGTGAAGACCGCCGATTGGGTAATCGATCTTGGGCCAGAAGGGGGCGACGCGGGCGGCACAATAGTAGCCAGGGGTACACCGGAGTCCGTTGCACAGGAAGCAAGTTCGCATACGGGGGGATTTCTCCAGAAGGCTCTGGGTCCCTGACCAGGGTTGCTACGGTGCCTTTACTCTGAGCCGCTTGGCTGACACTATTTGAAACGTCCCCCGTACTGCTTTGCAGAGGTATCGGAACTGCGGGCGAGAAAGGAAACAGAATCATGGGTGAAATCGCTCCCTTCCTGGTACCGATGACCCTCTTCGTTTCGATGGCGGCGGTTTTCATCTTCCGAGGGCCGCTCGGCAAAGCGCTAGGTGAGCGTATCGCGGGCCGGCCCGTAGAGGGCGTCGGCCCGCAGGAGACAGAGGCGCTGCACGCCGAGATCGACGAGCTACGCTATCGCTTGGCTGACGTGGAAGAGCGGTTGGACTTCAGCGAACGGATGCTGGCGCGGAACAGAGAACCTGACGCGCTTCCTCCGAAGGGCTGAGACGTTGGAAAACTGGATCGTACCGTTGGCTGGGATGCTTACGGGCGTCATTCTCCTATATCCTGTGGTGAGGGGGGGAGTTCGTTTCCTCGAGCGGAGGGCAAGCGGAGGCGCTCGATCGGAAGAGCTGGAGGCCTTGAATGATAGCCTTCGGCTGCTTCAGGAGCGGATGGATTCCATTGAATTGCGTGACGATCGTGTCACCGAACTCGAGGAGCGAATGGATTTCGCGGAGCGCATGCTGGCGCAGCAGCGCGAGGCGCCGCAGATAAGGGGCGGGGAATGAGTCGCGAAGACAGTTCAAGTCGCAATGCCTGAGTTCGGGTTGTTTCAGATGGGCGTGCCCGACTTCCTATGGTTCCAGACAGTTGTGTTGCCAATCCTGGGAATGGGCTTAGGTGGATTCGCCATGTTTGGTGTGTACCGCACAATCAATAGATTCTTGGACCGCCGCCATGAGCGTCTGATGGGCGCCAAGGGCACCTCACCCTCCGAATTGGTGGATCTCAGGAGTAGAGTCGAAGCTCTGGAAGACGCTGCCTTCAGGGTGCAGGAACTGGAAGAGCGTTTGGATTTCACAGAGCGAATGCTCACGCAGAATCAGAGCCCGCGGATGGACTCGGGCCCGGGCAATTGAGCCAATGGAAGACATTCTCGCTGTTGTCCTGTTGTTTGGAGGAGCGACGCTGGTTCTCTTGAGCATGTCGCCGGTCGGCAGGGCTCTCGCACACCGGATCAAGGGTGGTGGAGTCTTGAAGGACGACGATAGTCTACACCGCCTGGAGGAGACCCAAAACGCGGTGCTCGATGAGTTGGACGCGCTCCGCCAGGAAGTGTCGGATGTGCAGGAGCGGCTGGATTTCACCGAGCGGCTGCTGGCCAGGCACCAGGAGCCAGCCCAGCTAGGTGATGGAGAGGCGCGGCAGGACTAGCGCTCGATGTTCAATCATGAAACATTGGGTGGGTCCCCGGCGTATTGGGGAGTAGTCTCGCCACCGGGGGCTGGCGGGTTCGGTGTACCGCCCCGAGTGGCGGAAGTCGAGCTGAAAGTAGATCTTAGACTTGGAGGTAGAGCGTGATGGGCACGCTGTTCTTGGCTGTAGCGCTCATCATCTGCGCCCGCTGGTTCTTCAGGTCGGAGATGTCGGATGCGGTGGCCGAGTCGCTTCGAGGCAAACACCGGGTTGGGGTAGACCCCGAGCTGGTCGAGCGGATCGAGGAACTCGCCGAGCGGATGGAAGAGGAGCTAGGGCAGCTGCGCTCCGACGTGTTGGAACTCGGTGAGCGGGTAGATTTCACGGAACGCGTACTGCTCGAAGTGCGTCGCCGTGAGGAGTTACCTCAACCGAGGAATTGATGTTTGGCGATTGGACCTAGGTCGAGCTGTAGGCTAACATTGGATTCTGTCAGAATGGCAAGGATGTCGCATACGGCGATGTGCTGGCCGCATAGGGAGGCGTGACGCAGTCATGGGAATCTTCCACCGCATTTCAACGCTGCTCAAGTCCAACATCAACGACCTGATCTCGAGGGCCGAGAACCCGGAGAAGGTTCTCAATCAGGCCATCGACGACATGCGGTCTCAGCTCTCGAAGGCGAAGCAGGAGGTGGCAGGGGCGATTGCCGACGAGAAGAAGTTGCAGGCCCAGGTCGAGAAGGAGAAGAAACAGGCGGAGGAATGGGAGCAGCGCGCTATGCTCGCCGTGCAAGAGGGTCGCGACGATCTGGCCAAACAGGCGCTGATGCGCCACAGCGAGCATCTCCAGCATGCCCAGGCCCTGCATGAGACGTGGCTCCGGCAAAAAACGGAGACCGAGCAGCTCAAGGTTTCGCTGCGCCAGTTGAACGACAAGATCGAGGAGGCGAAGCGCAAGCGAAACATCCTGGTCGCCCGACAGAAACGGGCCGAAGCCCAAGGGCGAATTCAGGAAACCATGAGCAGTCTGTCCAACAAGAGTGCGTTCGAGAACTTCGAGCGGATGACCGAGAAGATAGAGGAGTATGAACGGAAGGCGCTCGCAGCAGCTGAACTCACCGAAGATCTGTCGGGCGATTTGCTGCAGCAGGAGTTCGAGTCATTGGAGTACCACGGCAGTTCCGACCAGCAGTTGATCGAGTTGAAGAAGAAGATGGGGCTCCTGGCACCGGGCGAAGCCGGCGAGCGTCCCCAACTCGGATCGGGGGAGGACGATGATGTGGCGGATGCGGAAGTGCTGGACGAAGTGCCTGGCGAAGAAGCAGCGCCCGAAGACGCTGACCAGCAGGGGCGGCAAACTTAGCCGTCTCTGAATAGCTCTCAAGGCCCTGGGGGCCCGCCCGACTACAAGTCGGGGCGGGCCTTCTTGGTTTTCATGGCCATCCACTTGATACTCGGCGTTTCCCATCCGGTTTCTGGCACGCAAGAAAAAGCACCAAGCCGCGCTGTTTTGATGATACGCTGAACCAGATCCCCTCGTAAACTCGACCCACGCCGTTGTTGTCGACCGCCTGGTCGGCCTCCAAAGGCCGCGCGTGTGCGCGGAGGAGGGAAACATGAGACGGCTGTTTTCAATCGCGTTGGTGTCCGGCTTGATAGGGCTATTGCCGAATCCGCAGCCGGCTGACGCACAGCAAAGAGACGGCAAACTAAAGAGGTGTCTGCAGGAGGCCGTGGAATCCTGCGACGATGACTTCGAACCGAACGACGAAAGAATGGTGGCTATTCGTGGTTGGTGCTACATCATCCGAGGCGCAATCTGCTATTTGGATTGAGCAAGCGCGCCCAACTCAATCACCGGGCCGATCAGGTAGAGGTGGGGGGCCAGGTGCCCCCCGCCGTCAGGTATCGATGACGAGGTTGCTTCTCTCGGCCAAGGCCGAGGTCGTGTTGGGCGTTCATCTAGTGATGCGTCACCGAACGCCGCGACTCGCTGCCCTGCTGCTGTTGGTCGTGGTGTTGTCGACCGTGCTTCGCAACCCAGCAACCGCGGGCACTGTGCGCGGTCCGTCCAACCTGTTGCTCATTTGCGGTACTCTCGCGGCGGTGGCCGGATCTAGGCTCTTGGCTCCAGGCGCAGCTCTCTCGGCGGCGTATCGCGTCGCTGCGCCGTGGTGGCTGGTCCCCACGGGCCGAACTGTCGGAGCATTGATCGTCGTGCTGCCCGTTGTCGCAGTAACCACGATCGCCGTTGGCCCATCGCCCGTTCCCCGGACTGATGCGATCCGGGTAGTCATGGCGAGCGGCCTGTACTCGGGTGCTATGGTCGCGACCGTTATGGCCGCCGCGCCAGCTGTGGGTTCATCGGCCGCTGCTGCCGGAGGAATGTTGATGGCTTGGCTTGGAGGCCTGAGACCGTCGGCCGTCTACTTGGCGCTCGAGCAGGTCCAGTTTGCTCAACGCCCATTGGTGCTGCTTTGGAACATCTTGCCGCTCAATTGGCGAGCCGTTCGATGGATCCAAGATGGAGTGTCAGCCGACGGAGTCGTACTTGCCGCTTGGTTTCTTGCCGGTGTGTGCGTTGCGGCGTGGACCATGCCCACTATGTACAGGCTCCAAGGCCATGGGGTAGGAACCTCAACGTGAAGGTCCTGAGACTGAAAGAGGTGTCCCGCAGTTTCGGATCTAGTCCTGGCCGCCGAGTCGCGCTCCATTCCTCGAGCTTTGAGGCTACCAGCGGCGAAATCGTTGGTGTAATAGGGCCCAACGGTGCGGGCAAGACTACGCTGCTCCGGCTCATCGCGGGCGAAATCTCCCCCACTTCAGGTGAAGTCCTGGTCTCGGGTAATCGGTCCGGGACGACTGCCGCCAGGCGGGTAGTCGGGTACGCATCCGATCCGCCATTAGCACCGGCGGAACTGACGGGAGTTGAGTGGCTGAAGTACTTGGCCAGTCACCGTGCTAGTCATCCGGGGCAACGTACCGGCTTGGTGCGGTGGGCAGTTGAGTTTGCCGATTTGCAGTCGTTTGTTGGCCGCCGAATAGCGGAGTACTCGCGGGGGATGATGCAGCGGCTTGCCCTGGCGGCAGCTGCCTTGAGCGGGAGCGACGCGGTGATGCTCGACGAAGTCCTGAGTGGTGTGGATCCGCTGGTTGCACGCACCCTGAGGGGACAGGTGTCCGCCTTGGCTGAGCAGAAGAGGCTGGTCATAGTGGCGTCGCACGACCTCGCCACGCTCGAGAGAATCGCGACGCGGGTCCTTGTGCTGTGGGCAGGTCGTATTGCGGCCGACGTGCTTGTTTCTGCACTCGTAAGTGAACGCGTGGCGGAGATATCTCTCTCCGGATCTGGTCTGGCCGGGATGGATCAAATCCTGCACCGATTCCCGGGTTCCGAGCGGACCGGGGAAGGAGTGGCCATTCCACTTAGGTCTGGTCTGACTGTCGAGCAGGTGATGGCGGCCTTTAGGTCGCAACGGATTGCTGTTGCAGGGTCACGCGTTCGGTACCGGGCGTTGGAAGACATTCTTTTGGCGGCCGCAAGGGAAAACGGAAGGAGAGACTGATGCACATTCGTGTTTCGCCGTTCAAGCGGTTGGGCGGGCTACTCGTGGATCCGGCCGGCACTGCAAAGGCCGCGCACGGCTCTGAACTCGGAGGCCTAGCCCTCACGGTGTTCACGGCCGTGGCCGCAGTCGGTGCGTGTACGCTGCCGCGGCAACTATCTGTACTGGACCATGCGTTGTCAGCCACAGGCCAGCCGGCGCTAGATATGCACTATCAGGCCATGCGGTCTGGACTCACTCGGGTGATCATTGCCGACAGACTCGTTCTGTCACCTACTCTGTTGTTGGCCGCATTCCTACTGGTTCTGGCAAGCGAGCCGATCTTGGCGTTGGCCCGCGATCGTCGCAAAACCCTCTGGGTGGTAGCTCTTCTAGGACTTGCTCCACTCCTCGTTCAGCAGGTAGGAGAGCTGATATTGACCTACTTGGCTAGCCTCGGGCCAAATCCGAGTCCGGGAGAGGCAGTCAATCTGCCTCAACGATTCGTTACCGGCCCGCTGCTCCTGTGGAAAGACGAGGCGTCACCGCCAGCTTGGTTGGAGGCCATAGATGCTCGGTTCAATCTCATCACACTGTGGTGTGTAGCGGTTTGGTCGTTGGGGCTTCGGACTCTCGACGGGGGCAAGCTGCGCCCCTGGCACGTAGGTGCACCGCTCATGAGTTTGGGGATTGCCGGAGCCGCGACCTGGGTCGCGACTCCTTGGGTCATGTCGGCACTGTTGGGTAGGCCTTGAGTGCTACCGGTGTGCCGCGCCGATCTCAGGTCCCTGAGAGTGGATTTGCGCCAGCAATGTTTTGCTGGATGGCTTCGATGACCGAGCGAATCGGAATCGGCCAGCCAGGCCGTGTGTCGCCTGCTACCCCTGCGAATTCGTCTTCCGAGGCCAAGATCGCGATTACCACACCTGATGCCCTGTCCCAAGCGACGTAATTCCCGCCGTTTCCTATTCCCGCCGCCCACGTGGCTTCGCCGGTTGCGTTGACTGCCCGCCAGGACACGTCTAGGTTTAACCCCCCCGAAATCATTGTAAATGTGAAAGCTAGGTCGTTTCTGGGCGACTTGGTACCTAGACGATGCTGAGACTCTACAACACTCTCTCGCGCAAGGTGGGGCCTTTCGAGCCGCTCCACCCTGGGCGGGTCACGATGTACACTTGCGGGCCAACGGTCTGGAACTATGCCCACATAGGGAATTTCCGCACGTTCCTGTTCGAAGATCTACTCAGGCGTTACCTGGAGTATTGCGGCAACGAGGTCTTCCAGGTCATGAACCTCACGGACGTCGATGACCGGACGATTGGGGCCGCCGCCCAGGCGGAAGTATCTCTCGATGAGCATACGGCTCCGTACATCCGGGCTTTCTTCGAAGATTGCGAGTACCTGCGGATACGCCCGGCACATATCTATCCGCGTGCGACTAGTTACGTAGCAGCTATGATAGAGCTGGTGTCGACGCTGCTGGAGCAGGGGATTGCATATCAGGGAGAGGACGGTTCTGTCTATTTCGCGGTGGACAGGTTCGAGAGCTATGGGCGCCTGTCCCAGGTGGACAAACGTGAGTTGAAGGCCGGTTCGCGCGTTGCGAGCGACGATTATGCGAAGGAGGACGCGCGAGATTTCGCGTTGTGGAAGGCGGTCTCGCCGGAGGACGAGGCAGTCGGGGCGGCCTGGGACGCCCCGTTTGGAAGGGGACGACCCGGCTGGCATCTGGAGTGTTCGGCCATAGCCCTGTCAGAGATCAAGTCCCGCTATGGCGTCGAGACCCTGGACATCCATGCTGGGGGCGTCGATCTGATCTTCCCCCACCATGAAAACGAGATCGCCCAGTCGGAGGGCGCTACTCACCAGACGTTTTGTCGGTATTGGGTCCACGGAGAGTTCCTGACCATCCGTGGCACGAAGATGTCCAAGCGGTTCGGCAACATTCTGACGGCTCGGGACCTGCGCGAAGAGGGGGTGGATCCAGCGGCGGTGCGGATGCTCTTCTACTCCACTCACTACCGCCAGCAACTGGGTTTCACTGACGAGGCATTGGACTCGGCCAAGGAGGCCGTGGGGAGGCTGGGCGAGTTCAGATCCAGGCTTGAGCGGGCAGGTTCTGGCGAGCCCGTGGCTCAAACGGACCCACCCGGAGCGGTGCGGCAGCTGGAATCCGAGTTTCGGGAGGCCCTTGACGACGACCTCAACGCTCCTCAGGCCGTCGCGGCGGTATTCACCTTCGTTCGAGTGGCCAATAGGGAGCTGGACCGGGGTGCTTGGGACGCTGGGGTGGCTGCCGCGGCCCTCCGCTGCTTTGACTATATAATGGATGTATTGGAACTGATGCCCGCGGCAGTCGAAATCGGGGAAGAGCTCCGCGTTTGGGTTGAGCAGCGGATCGCGGCCCGGAACGCGGCCCGGGCGGCCCGAGACTATGGCACGGCCGACAGCATCAGGTCCGAACTGGCTGAACGAGGAGTCGAGCTGGAAGACACTTCTGAGGGTACCCGCTGGAAGCTGATCAGCTCTTGAAGGGCTGGCCCTTAAGCTCTCTTGTCAACGGCAGTTGACTCTTTTTCGAGCGCCGGTTATCCTACGAGTCTCGGAAAAATCGGCCTGCGCTGACGTAGCTCAATTGGCAGAGCAGCTGATTTGTAATCAGCAGGTTAAGGGTTCGAGTCCCTTCGTCAGCTCCATCGAGAATGGAGGTAGGGAGCGACTATCGTCCCTGCATCATATCCACCCCGGCTTCACTTGCGGGGTGGTCTGTTGAGTAGGGAGGAATCCGGGCAATGGTGGGGTGCCCGAGTGGCTAAAGGGAGCAGACTGTAAATCTGCCGGCAGATGCCTACGTAGGTTCGAATCCTACCCCCACCACTCAGGCTGTCGGCTGCGGGCGGCAAGCTGAGCGTACTGTCGCTGGGTTGTTGGGGGGGTGGAGATGGATCCGAAGCGCCGGCGGTCGAAGGCCGACGGCTGCATCCGCGGGTGTAGCTCAGACTGGTAGAGCATCAGCCTTCCAAGCTGAGGGTCGCGGGTTCGAGTCCCGTCGCCCGCTCTCGTTGCTCGCGTAGCTCAGTCGGTAGAGCGCGTCCTTGGTAAGGACGAGGTCACCGGTTCAATCCCGGTCGCGAGCTCTTCTCTGTTGGCGGCCGGCAATCGGCTATGAGTCGACGTCAGGCAGTGCGGATGCTCAGGTGAGCGATTTGTGAATGACACTGAGCTCTGGGCAGTAGGAATTGCTGGGTATTGGTGAGAGTTGGCTGCGGCAGCCGCGGAGAGCCGGGTGCCAGCCGAATCAGAGGTCACTCAACAATAATTGGGAATCTACCATGGCGAAGGAAAAGTTTG